>CAYMLL010000197.1:0-14714 GCA_964390645.1 uncultured Planctomycetia bacterium
GTCCCCCTATTCTGCTCGCGTACCTGGTGGGCCTCGTCTGCCTACCGGCTCCCTAACACTCTCGCGGGGGCTCGTCACAGACACTCGTCGGGCGGTGGTAGACACGGCCGGCCCCCGAGATGCGGCATGCTTATCGGACGAACCGCTCTGCCACCCATTCTCCTTCAGCACCGGCGCGAGATCAGACGATAACGCTGCATGGAATCCTCGACTTCGGGCGCACAGACCGCCCCCCTACGGGCCCTCGATGTTCCTCCACCGATCACCGAGGTCCTGACCACCACGGGCACGCGAGCGCTGATCGAGCGTCTCAGCTCGACTCCCTGGACCTCGCTCTGGGTCGAAGGGCCGATGGGCTGCGGAAAGACGACGGCGGGCACCGCGGTGCTGGGCACGCTGACCACCTTCCGTGGCATACAGCGCATCGACTGCAGTCCGGCTCCGCGCCTCGAGGAGATCCTCTACTCGATCGCGGACTTCCTGCTGCAAGTCGGCATCAACGACCTGAAGCGCGTCCTCAATCAACGGACCTCCCTGTCCAGCAAGCTGGAGGTCCTCTTCCGGGTGCTGACGGAACATCCCGTGGTGCTCTGGCTCGACGACCTCGACTCCCTGCGAGCCGGTCCGTGCACCGATGGCTCCGATGCGATCATCCCGCTGCTGGAGTCGTGCGCCGGCCTCCCGTCCAGCTCCGCGGGACGAGTCCTGATCACCTCGCGTGAGCCCCCACCCGGCGACATCCCTCTGGAGCGCTGGACGCTGCCCTCGTTCTCCCCGGCCGACTCGCGCGGCTACTGGGAAGCGCTCGCCGCCACGAGCCTCTACCCGGCCCTGCCGTGGCCCGATCCGGGATTCCACCCGGAGCTCGAGGCGTCGCCGCTCGGCTTGCGGCTGATCTACGCCGCGCACGCGCTCGGAGGCCGCGAGGCGGTCGCCAACCTGACCGCGCAGCCTGTGACGCTCCCGGAGGCGCCACGCGGGCTCGCCGAGATCTACGCGGTCGTCGTCGAGCTGATCACTTCCGACGCCCGTCAGCTGCTCGAGATTCTCGCGCACTACGGCCGGCCACTCAGCCGGGGCGCGCTGCGACACCTCTCCGTCGCCAGCGGCAAGGAGGTGAACTTCGACGACGAGATCACCGACCAGAGGCTGATCGAGCTGGAGCGATCCGGCCTGGTGCGCGCGGCGGCCGAGAACGGCGCGGCCGCCGGACTCTACACCGTGCACCCGATCGTCCTCGACGCGGTTCGCAGCGGCGTCCACAGCCTGTCCACGGAGCGCACGGCAGCACTCTACGTCGCGGCCGCGAACTACTACCTGCGCTTCGCGACGAGCCAGAACGACCTCTGGCCGCTCTTCAACGCTCGGGAGTGCTACTACAAGGCCGGAGACTACGAGAAAGCCTGCCAGGTCCACAAGTGCTTCATCGAGGACCTGCTGCGGCTCGGCTACTTCGACGCGGCTCGCGAAGTGCTCTGCGAGACGATCGAGACGACGACCGGAAACACGCGCGCCGTCACCCGGGGCAACCTCGCCATCATCTACAAGAACGAGGCGCAGTACGACCGCGCACTGGATCTCTACGAGCAGGTCCGCAACGAGCTGCAGGTTCTCGGAGATCAGCCGAACGTGGCTCGGGTCCTCCACCAGATCGGCAACGTTCACTACCTGCGCGAGGACTTCTCCTCGGCGCTCGACTTCTACCGACAGAGCTCACAGCTCTCGAACGAGCTCGGCGAGGAGGCGATCGCCACCGCGACGCTCGTGCAGATCGCCAACATCCTCTACCAGCTCGGCGACGAGGACGACGCTCTCGAACGTTACCGTGAGATCGTCGAGACCCTCGAACGCGGCGGTCGAGAGAAGAACGCCACCCTCATCAGCGCGGTCCTCGTGCAGATGGGACAGATCCACCAGAAGGCCCGCCACTACCTCGAGGCGGAGACGCGCTTCAAGGAGGCGGAGGAGGTGGTCCGCGCCTGTGACGACCGCCGCGGCCTGATCAAGGTGCTGCGCGCTCACGCGCTCGTCGCGCGCGAGCGACGCGAGTACGACGAGGCGCTCGACGATTACGAGGAGGCCACACGCGTCGCGGTCGAGCTCGGCGACCTCGTCGAGGCCGCCACCTGCGCCGTGCTCACCGGAGACCTCGAGAAGGACCGCGTGCAGCTCGGCAAGGCGATCTCGCACTACGCGCTGGCGCGCAAGCTGCTCTCGTCACCGTCGGCAGCGCGCGTCGTCACGACCGAGCAGGTCGAGGCGGTGGCGGAGCTGCTCCGGGGCCGTCTCGAGGATCTGGAGACGACGATGGGCACCGAGGCCTACGAGCGAGCACGCCGGAAGCACTGGAGCTAGCCCGGGAGCTCGTCGACACCCACCCGAGGCGGGCAGGTGTACAGAAACTCCCGAGCACTCCCCGGCGGATCGATCGAGGCAGACCCGGCCGGCGGGCGATGGCGGGAGTCGAGCCGGCGGCCCGTGGTCAGACTGCGGCCGGCTTCGAGAGCAGGCGCTTCGCGGGGGTCCGGGCACCCCGACCCGCCGCCTCCCGCCGGACGCCGCTGGAGGCCCCGGCGACGATGCCTCCCGGCAGGCGATCACGTCGCCGATGACGCTGCCCTTCACGTCGGTCAGACGGTAGTCGCGACCACTGTAGCGATAGGTCAGCCTCTCATGGTCGAGGCCCATCAGATGCAGGATCGTCGCGTGGAGATCGTGCACGTGCACACGGTTCTCGACGGCGGTCAGCCCGAAGTTGTCGGTCGCCCCGTAGGAGTAGCCGCGCTTGACGCCACCGCCGGCCATGAAGACCGTGAAGCCGTAGTGATCGTGGTCGCGCCCCTTCTTGCCCTCCGACGTCGGGGCGCGGCCGAACTCGCCGCCCCAGACCACGAGAGTGTCGTCGAACAGCCCACGCTGCTTGAGGTCCTTGATCAGCGCGGCGATTCCCTGATCGCAGGCGTGCGCCAGGCGCGCGTGGCCGCCCTTGATGTCGCCGTGTCCGGTGTCCCAGGCGATGTCGTACCCGTCGATCGAGTGGGATAGCTGCACGACGCGCACACCACGCTCGACGAGTCGGCGGGCGATGAGACAGCCCTTGGCGAACTCGCTGTTGCCGTAGAGCTCGCGGGTCGGCTTCGACTCCTTCTCGACGTCGAAGACATCCGGCACCGCGAACTGCATGCGGAACGCCAGCTCCATCGCCTCGATGCTCGCCTCGAGCCGGCGGTCGCTGACCCGGCGTTCGAGATGCAGGTGATTGAGCTCGGCGAGCAGATCCGCCTGCACGCGCTGCTTCCCCGGGTCGAGCTGGCTGTTCTTCAGGTGGGGAATCGCCGCCGAGGGCTTCATCTGCGCGATGTTCACGTAGGTGCCGGCGTAGGCTCCCGGCAGGAACGCGTTGCCCCAGTTCGAGAGCTTGCCGCGCGGCTGCGCGCGAGGCGACATCGAGACGAACCCCGGAAGGTCACGGTTCTCGGAGCCGAGCCCGTAGACGAGCCACGATCCGAGGCTCGGGCGATTCGGCTGGATGTTCCCGAGGTTCATCATCAGGATCGCCCCGGCGTGCTCCGGGATGTCGGTGTACATCGAGTGGATGAAGGAGATGTCATCGACGAGCTCCGCGACGTGCGGAAAGATGTCGCTGACCATCTTGCCGCACTGACCGTGACGCTCGAACCCGAACGGTGACGGCATGAGCCCGTTCTTGGTGTTTCGCAGCGACTTGCGATCGACGCTCTTCGGCCGCTGGCCGGCGAACTTCTGGATGTCCGGCTTGTGGTCGAAGGTGTCGACCTGCGAGGGGCCGCCCGGCATGAAGAGCTGGATCACGTGCTTGGCTCGAGGAGCGAAGTGCGGCGCCCTCGGAGCCAGCGGCGACGCGGAGCCGGCGACCCCGGCAGCCATCGCCCCCGGCATGGCCGACAGACCGGCGTCAGCGAGAACGCCTGCGAGCCCGAGCGAGCCGAATCCCGCGCCGATCCGGTGCAGCATGTCCCGTCGGGTGGGCGCCGCCGCCGCTTCCCGAACCGATCGCTCGTGTGCCAGGAACTTCATGTCGCTCTCTCGTCGTAGGTGTGTCTTGTCGGCCGTGCCGATCACTGAACCTGCATGAACTCGTGGGTGCTCAGCAGCGCCTGGGCATACTGGCTCCACATCGACAGCGCCGCTCCACCGGCGCGCGCGAGGAAGGCCTCTGCCACCGTCTTCTCCCGACTCGACGGCGCGCGCCCGTAGAGCAGCCGGTAGGCACGCTCGATACGCATCCTGTCGTCCCCGGCCTCCTTCTCCAGCCGCTGCGCGAAGCGTCGGGCCCTCTCGATCATGAAGGGGCTGTTGAGCAGGAAGAGGAACTGCTGCGGCACGGTGCTGATCTCGCGCTTCTCGTTCGAGAGGCGCGCGGCGGGAAAGTCGAAGAGACGAAGGAAGACATCGGACTCGAACCGGTCGCCGTTGCGACTGATGACCGAGTAGAGGGTTCGACGTCCGCTGCGCAGGAGATCTCGCTCGGGCGCGCCGCCGAGGCGACGGTCGAGCTCACCGGTGACCGCCAGCAAGCTGTCACGCCACGCCTCGACATCGAGACGCCGCGGACTCATGCGCCAGAGCAGACGGTTGTCACCGTCGACGGCGTCGTTGTCCGCGTCAAACTCGCTGCTCATGCCGAAGGTCGAGGAGAGCACGACCTCGCGGTGGAGGGCCTTGGTCGAGTAGCCCCTCGCCACGAGCTCCCTCGCCAGCCAGTCGAGCAGCCCCGGGTGCGATGGCTTCTCCCCCAGGGTTCCGAAGTTGCTCGGTGAGCGCACGAGGCCCTGGCCGAAGTGGTTCTGCCAGATGCGGTTGACGGCGACGCGGGCGGTCAACGGATTCTCGTCGCTCGCGAGGTGCTCGGCGAGCTGCCGCCGGCCGCTGCCCTGTTTCCAGGTGTCACGCTCCCCGGCGTCGACGAGCCAGAGAAAGCGACGCGGCGCGATCGGGCCCTTCTTGCGCAGGTCGCCGCGCAGCGCGACGTGCATGTCCTTGTTGCCGGCGTCGGCGACGGCGTGCGCCTTCCGGTAACCCGGCGGCGGACTCGCACGCGCACGGGCGAGCTCGGCCTTCCAGCTCTCGAGCTCCCGTCGGTGATCGTCGGAGAGCTCTCCCTTCTTCTGCTGCTTCTCGCGGCCCTGGATCCGCTTGTCGAGATCCTTGACGCGGCGCTGGTGCTCGTCGAAGCGCTTGACGGTCTCGGGCGGCGCCATCGGAAGGTCCGCCTCGCGCGTGTTCTTGAACACTCCCGCGATCGAGTAGTAGTCCTCCGCTGGGATCGGGTCGACCTTGTGGTCGTGGCAGCGCGCGCACGCGACCGTCAGCGCCTGGAAGCCGCGGAAGGTGGTGTCCATGCGATCCTCGAGCGTGTCGGCCTCGGCCTTCGCGCGCGCCTCCGGATCGCCGCCGTCCGACGTGTACTTCGGCCCGAGCGCCAGGAAGCCGGTCGCGACGACGGCGTCGGCCCCGACGATGAGATCTCCCGCGATCTGGTGACGCACGAAGTCGTCGTAGGGCAGGTCACCGTTCAGGGAGCTCACCACCCAGTCGCGGTAACGCCAGGCGAAGGGCTTGTCGCCGCCGTCGAAGCCGGCGCCGAAGCCGTCGTTGAAGCGCGCGACGTCGAGCCAGTGCCGCGCCCAGCGCTCGCCAAACCGGGGCGAAGCGAGGAGACGGTCGACGACCTTCTGTCGCGGGTCGGGTCCGTCGTCCTCGACGAAGTCGGCCGCCTCGTCCGGGGTGGGCGGCACGCCGGTGAGGCTCAGGTGCACACGCCGCAGCCAGACGAAGGGACCGGCCGGCGAGGCCGGCTTCAGGCCTCCAGCCTCGAGCTTCGCGAGCACGAAGCGGTCGATCTCGCCCGCGATCCAGGTGTCGTCCTCCACGGACGGGGCCTGCGGACGCCGCACCGGACGGAACGCCCAGTGCTCCCGACGAACGCGCTTCCAGTCGTCGGAGGCGCCCGCCTGATCCGGCGAACCCGGCTCGTTCCCGGCACCGGTACCGCCCCGGGCGGCCGGCCACACCGCGCCGTGCTCCACCCAGGTCCGCAGATCGGCGATCGTCCTCTGCGGGAGCTTCTTGCGCGGCGGCATCTCCAGGTCGGAGTCGAGGTAGCCGACCGCCCGGATGAGAAGGCTCTCGTCCGGCTTCCCCGGCACCAGCGCGGGTCCGCTGTCGCCACCGCGGAGCATCTCCTCGCGGCTGTCGAGCCGGAGCTTCGCCTTCAGCCGCTCGGCGCCGGCGCTGTGGCACTTGTAGCAGTGCTCCGCGAGAACCGGTCGCACCTTCTGCTCGAAGAACGCGACGGCAGGATCATCGGGCTCGGCCGCGACCGGGACAGCGCCCGCCACGAGGAGCATCGCCACCCGGGTGAACCGATTCGCACGCCTCATGAGATACCAGCGTAACGGTGGTCTGCCGGTGGAATCAAGGGGCGGAAGACCGTGGCGCCCAAAAAGACGTCGCGAGCCCTCTCGTGCACCAGCCCCACGGTGCGCGGTCGCGACGGAGAAACAGATCCATGACACCATTTTTCCGGCCGGTTGACCGATCGATCACCGGCGACGATGCTGAGAGCTCCCCCCCGAACAGGAGATCCGGCATGCCGATCAGCGCTTCCTTCACCCCGTCGATCGCTCTGCTCTGCCTGCTCGCGACGGCGTGGGGCTTCGCGGCCGATCCGGTCCCGGTCGGCGCCGCCAGGGTCGACGTCACGCCGACGCACCCGACGGTGCTCGCCGGCTACGGTGGTCGCACCAGCGAGCACGACGGCGTCGACGCGCCGATCTGGGCACGTTCACTGGCGATCGGCGGTGAGCGTCCGGCGGTCCTCATCGCGGTCGACAACTGCGGCGTGCCGGCGTCGATGACCCGCAGCGTCAAGCGCCGCATCCGCGAGCAGCACCGCATCGCGGCGGACCGCATCGTCGTCTGCGCGACACACACCCACTGCGCGCCGTCGCTCGTCGGCTACGCGACCGTCCTCTGGGCCGAGCGCCTGTCGCCCGATCAGCAGGCGCGCACGAGACGCTACTCCTCCTGGCTTGCCGACCGGCTGGTCGAGGTGGCGACACGCGCTCTGGACGCACGCCGTCCCGCGACCCTCGCATGGGCGCAGGGGCGCGTCGAGTTCGGCGGCAACCGCCGCGTCCTGCGAGACGGCCGGTGGGCCGGGTTCGGCTTCCAGCGCGACGGACCCGTCGACCATGCTCTTCCGACCCTCGTCGCTCGCGACATGCGCGGCCGGATCTCTGCGGTCTGGACGAGCTACGCGTGCCACTGCACGACCCTCGGAGCGCGCAACCGGATCTGCGGCGACTGGGCGGGCTTCGCCAACGAGTCGATCGAGTCTCATCACGACGGCGCGGTCGCGCTGACGACCATCGGCTGCGGCGCCGACGTCGGCCCGCAGCCGTCCGGCGGCATCGACGCCGCCAGGCGCCACGGCGCCGCCATCGCCACGGAGATCGAGCGACTCATCGCCTCGGGCCTCCGCCCTCTGAGCGGCGCTCCCCGCTGCCGGACCGCAGCGCTGCGCCTGCCGCTCGCGAAGGCTCCCGATCGCGCCCACTTCGAAGGGCTCGCGAAGGGCTCCGGGTTCAACGCCGTCCACGCGCGCGCGATGCTGCGCAGGATCGATCGCGACGGCTCGCTGGCGACATCGACACGGCTGCCGGTGACGACCTGGAGCTTCGCGGACGACCTGGCGATCGTCTTCCTCGGCGGCGAGGTCGTCGTCGACTACTCGCTGCGCCTGAAGCGGGAGCTCGACTGGCGGCGGCTGTGGATCAACGCGTGGAGCGACGACGTGCCCGGCTACATCCCGTCGCGCCGCGTGCTCGAGGAAGGCGGCTACGAGGCGGAGTTCTCGCAGATCTACTACGAGCAGCCGGGCCGCTACGCCCCGGAGGTCGAGGACATCGTCGTGGCCGCCGTCAAGGCGCTCCTCGGCGCGCCCGTCCTGCCGCCGCCGGACGCGCGCCCCTCTCCCTACCCCGAGCCCCCGCTCGCGGCCGGCTTCCTCGACCGCGAGGCCCCGCCGATCCCCGCGACGACACGAGCCGCGCTGACCGCGAGAGCCAGAGCCCTCATCGATTCGATCCGCTCCGGCGAGACGGGCGTCGAGCTGTCCACGCTGAAGAAGCGGGTCGACGATGGCGTCGACGGCTACCGGTCGCTGGTGTCGAACGACGGCTCGTCGGACATTTTTTTATTATTCTGCGTCGACCGTGATCTACACCCCTACATCCGGCAGCAGCGCGTCGGCGACACGATCCGCTGGAAGACCGCGCCGGCGCCGCGGACGTCCGGCAAGGAGCCCGTGACCTTCGTCTTCGCCGGCGGAGTCGGCTACGAGAGCCAGCCGGGGACGCCGGGATTCGCGCTCCTGCTCGGCGACACCGAGGCGCTGCGCTTCGACGTCACGCGCACGCCGAAGCTCTGGAGCTCCGGGCGCGCCAGCCTCCTCTTCGTGCCGACGTGGACGTCCGGCGAGGACGCAGCCGGATTCTTCTTCGTGGGCATCGAGAGGTCGCGGCTTCGTGCCGGCGAGCCGCTCGAGCTCGCCGTACGCTCGGTGGGGTCAGGCTCCCTGCGCTGGTTCGCGCTCGACACGTTCACCACCGCCGCGAGTCTGGCGCGCCAGACGCTCGACATTTCCGCCCTCTGCTGGCGGACGCCGCAGATCCGCGGCCTCGGCGACGGCGACGGCGACGGTATCTTCGATCGCTCGACGATCTTCACCCGGACCGGCGGCGTGCGTCACGGCATCGGCCAGCCCGGAGGCGACGACCGGCTCGTCGGATTCGCCGCCGACGAGCCGCGCTCCCTGCCGGCGCTCCTCTCATCGAGGCGCTGAAGTCAGAGCCTCCGCGCGACCGCGCGCCGCGGTGCGATCCAGCTGACGAGGAGGCCGACGACGACGCCGGTCGCCAGCGAGCCGGGCATGAGCCACAGGAAGCTGATGCCGGCGCTCCCGGTGATGTCCTCCCAGTAGCCGACGAGGATCGCGGCGAGGGTCGCGCCGAGCACACCGAGCCACGCCGAGAGGCTGCCCGCGCGCCGGACGAAGAAGGCCAGGAAGAAGAGCACGAAGAGCGGGGCGACGAGGAGGTTGACGATCTTGTACGCCTTCTCCAGCAGGTTGCCGGCGACGCTGTCGACGAGCAGGCTGAGGAGGACGACGACGACCCCCACCGCGACCGAGATCGCCCGCACGAGCCCCAGCTGGGCGGCGTCCGACAGCGGCGCGGAGCGCAGGCGCGTCACGTGGTCGCGCAGGACCACGGTGGCCGAGGAGTTCATCCCGGAGGACAGGCTCGACATCGCCGCGGCGAGCAGTCCGGCGACGACGAGCCCGCTGACGCCCACCGGCAGCTCGCCGCCGATGAACCGCGTGAAGAGGCCGTCGGCGCCCTCGAAGACCCCGGCCGCCTCCTCGGGGCCGCCCGCCCTCTGGAGAAAGAAGGCCAGCAGCGCGAGCCCGAGTATCGACAGGAAGACGTGGACCACGGCGTCCGACCCCAGCGAGACCATCAGCGCCCGGCGCGCGGCCCTCACGTCCCTCGTCGCCAGGTATCTCTGGATGGCGATCTGATCGCTGCCGGCCGTACAGACGTGCCACGTGATGGTCGCGATGAAGATGCCGACGAAGCTCATGCGCGCCTCGGGATCGTAGCCCCAGACGAGCTCCCACCGCTCGGGCCACTCCTGCGGCCACCACTGACCGACACCCCCGAGATCGACGCTGATCAGGACGATCGTCAGAACCGCGCCGCCGAGGAGGATGCAGGTCTGCACGACGTCCGTCAGCACCACCGCGCGCAGACCTCCGAGGCTCGTGTAGATGATCGTCACGAGCGCCAGCATCGTGCAGACCAGCGGCGTCCAGCCATCGTCGACGCCGAGGAGCGGCAGCAGCACCTTGCTGACCGTGACGTGAACGATCGTCGCCATCCAGAGGAGCCTCAGGAGGACGAAGATCGACGCGCCGAGAAGACGCAGGCTGACATCGAAACGCTCCTCGAGCACCTCGTACGCGCTCGTGATGCGGCGGCGCATGAAGAACGGCACGAGCAGCCAGCCGACGATCCAGACTATGAAGGGATACGCGAGGACGCCGGCCAGGACCATGGGACCGTGGGCGATCGTCTCGCCGGGATACGAGAAGTAGGATATCGTGCTCAACAGCGACGCGAAGAGGGACAGCCCGACGCCGACCGGGCTCATCGAGCGACCGCCCAGCACGTAGTCATCGGCGGTCACGGTTCGTCGCGCGTAGTACCAGCCGACGGCGATCATGCCGGCGGTGTAGAGCACGATGACGATCCAGTCGAGCGGGTGCAGCATGGCGAGACTCGTGAACGCATCCCGGGGACGCGCCACTATACGACAGGACGTCCCGCGAGTCTTCACGAAGCCCTTGAGTGTCCGGAGCCGGCGGCGACAATGGTGCTCCGCAACCGGACGGAGCCCGCCGATGACCGCAGCCTCGCCGACGCCGGAGTCCTGCCGCACGAACGCCCTCTACCGGGAGGCGCGACGTCTCATCCCCGGCGGCACGCAGCTGCTGAGCAAGCGCCCGGAGATGTTCGCGCCGGGTCGCTGGCCGGCGTACTTTCGCGAGGCGCGTGGCTGCGAGGTCGTCGACCTCGACGGTCGCGAGTGGCTCGACATGTCCACGATGGGCCTCGGGTCCTGTGTCCTGGGATACGCCGACCCGGAAGTCACCGCCGCGGTCATCGGGCGCGTGGAGGCCGGCTCGATGTCGACGCTCAACAGCCCCGAGGAGGTCGAGCTCGCGCGCGTCCTCCTCGAGCTGCACCCGTGGGCCGAGCAGGTCCGCTACGCGCGCACCGGCGGCGAGGCGATGGCCGTCGCGGCGCGGGTCGCGCGCGCCGCGACGGGGCGCAGCGTCGTCGCGTTCTGCGGCTACCACGGCTGGCACGACTGGTACCTCGCCGCCAACCGGCGCACGGACGACGCCGGCGACCCCCTCGACGGCCACCTGCTCGCCGGCCTGACGCCGAACGGCGTCCCCGTGGAGCTCGCCGGCACCGCGCTGCCGTTCCGCTACAACCGTCTGGACGAGCTCGAGGCGATCGTCGACTCGGCCGGCGACCGGCTCGCGGCGGTCGTCATGGAGCCGACGCGGCACGAGCAGCCGGCGGAGGGCTTCCTCGCGGGAGTGCGGGCGCTTGCCGATCGCGTCGGCGCCGTGCTCGTCTTCGACGAGATCACCAGCGGCTTTCGCTTCGCCCTCGGCGGCGCGCACATCGACCTCGGCGTCGAGCCCGACATGGCGGTCTTCGGCAAGGCGCTCGGCAACGGCCATCCGATGGCGGCGGTCGTCGGCCGACGCGCGGTGCTCGACGCCGCCGAGGAGTCGTTCATCTCGAGCACCTTCTGGACCGAAGGCGTCGGCCCCACCGCCGCCCTGGCGACGCTCGCCAGGATGAAGAGTCGAGATGTCCCGGCACATCTCGAACGCGTCGGCGGCCGGCTCGGCGCAGGCCTGTCGGCGCTGGCGAAGGAGCGCGACGTGCCGCTGCGCGTCCACGGACACCCGGCGCTGTCGGTCTGGAGCTTCGATCACCCGCAGGGCGCCACCCTCGGGACCCTGTTCACGGTCAAGATGCTCGATCGCGGCATCCTCTCCGGCGCGGGCTTCTACACGTCCCTGGCGCACGAGAGCCGTCACGTCGACCGGTTCCTCGACGCCGCCGGCCTCGCGCTCGACGAGGTCGCCGACGCCATCGAGAACGACGACGCGCAGGAGCGTCTCGGCTCGCCGACGCGGCACACGGGCTTTCGCCGGCTCACTTGAACCCGGCACCGAAACGGATAAGCTGACCCGAACGAGGCGGCCATTCGAGGCGAGAAGGTGCAGGATCGGACCATCGGCGTGGCGGGACTCGGGCTGCTCGGTCGGGGCATCGCCGCCTGCTGCCTGGCGCACGGATTTCGCGTCGTCGGCTACTCGCGTCGCGAGACGACGCACGCCGAGGCCCT
The DNA here is from genome assembly GCA_964390645.1 of uncultured Planctomycetia bacterium. Classification (GTDB taxonomy): domain Bacteria; phylum Planctomycetota; class UBA8108; order UBA8108; family UBA8108; genus CAYMLL01. The sequence continues at coordinate 12,040 of CAYMLL010000197.1, forward strand.
CGAGTTCATCGACGAGGCGGTCCGCGACCTCGTCGAGCGGGCGGGCTTCGCGCCCCGGATCATCGACGACTGGCGCGTGCGCTTCGTGCCGACTACGGACCTGGCCGCCTTCGCCGGCTGCGAGTTCGTCGTCGAGAGCGTCGTCGAGGACCTCGAGACGAAGCGCGTCGTCTTCGACGCCATCGAGGCCGTGATCGGCGACGATGTCCCCGTCGCGAGCAACACATCGGCCATCCCGATCACCGTGCTGCAGCAGGGTCGCCGCCATCCGCAGCGCTTTCTCGGCATGCACTGGGCCGAGCCCGCTCACGCGACCCGCTTCCTCGAAATCGTCCGCGGCGAGCAGACCTCCGACGAGGCCTTCGAGTCGACCGCCCGGCTCGCGAGGCTCTTCGGCAAGGAGCCGTCGCTCGTCCGGAAGGACGTGCCGGCCTTCGTCGTCAACCGCATCGGCTACGCGATGTACCGCGAGGCGCTGCACATCCTCGAGTCCGGCATCGCCGACGTCGAGACCATCGACCGCTCCTGCCGCAACGCCTTCGGGCTCTGGGCGACGATGTGCGGCCCCTTCCGCTGGATCGACATCACCGGCGGCCCCGAGCTCTACGGCCGCGCGCTCGAGGGGGTGCTGCCGACGCTGAGCACGACCGACGAGCTGCCGCGAACGCTGCGCGAGCTGATGGAGGCGGGCGCGCAGGGCTCGCGCAACGGCCGGGGCTTCTACGAGTACGACGAGGCCGAGGCGCGACGCTGGGACGAGCTCTACCGCGAGCACGCGTGGCGGGTGCGGGCCCTGCAGGACGAGTACTTCGGCCGCGAACGGGACGGCGACGCATGAGACCGATCATCGACGCGCACCTCGACCTCTCCTGGAACGCGCTCAACTTCAAGCGCGACCTGACGCTGCCGCTCGGCGAGATGAACCGCGCCGACGCCCGGCTCACGGATCACAAGTCGCGCGGACGGGCGACCACGACCCTGCCGGAGATGCGGCGCGGCAACATCGCTCTGTGCCTCGGCACGCTGATCGCCCGCGTGCCGCACTCGGGAAGCCCGAGGTTCGAGGCCGGCGACCTCGACTTCCGTGTCGCCGACATGGCCCACGCGGCGGCGCTCGGTCAGCTGTCGTACTACCAGGCTCTCGAGGCGCGCGACGAGGTGCGGCTGATCCGCACCCGAGCGGAGCTCGACGAGCACTGGAGCGACCAGGGTGACCGGGACACCGCCGACTCGAGCCAGAAGCGGCCGGTCGGCCTGATCCTGGCGATGGAGGGTGCCGACCCGATCGTCGATCCGTCGCAGGCCGAGCTCTGGTTCGAGGCCGGGCTGCGCTGCGCCAGCCTGGTGCACTACGGATCGAGCGCCTACGCGGTCGGCACCGGCGAGGAGGGCCCGATCACCGCCGCCGGTCGCGCTCTGCTCGCCGAGTTCGAGCGGCTCGGCATCGTGCTCGACGTCACCCATCTCTCGGATCGGAGCTTCGCCGAGGCGCTCGACGTCCACGGCGGGCCGGTCCTCGCCAGCCACAACAACTGCCGCGCCCTGGTCCCCCACCAGCGTCAGTTCTCGGACGAGCAGCTCGCCCGGCTCATCGAGCGCGGCGGGATCATCGGAGTCGCCTGCGACGCCTGGATGCTCTCGCCCGGCTTCGTCGCCGGCGAGACGCGGGGAGACGTGGTGTCCATCGACGCGCTCGCCGATCACGTCGACCACATCTGCGCGCTCGCTGGAAGCACGGCGCACGTCGCCATCGGCAGCGACCTGGACGGCGGCTTCGGCACCGAGCAGACCCCCGCGGGTCTCGAGACGATCGCCGACCTGCAGAAGCTCGACGCCATCCTCGCGTCCCGCGGCTACTCGGACGACGACATCGACGCGATCCTCCACGGCAACTGGCTGCGCTTCCTGCGCGATCATTTGCCCGCGGACGATGGAGACGCGCCGTGAGGGAGGGCGACGACCGCAGACGCGTTCTCGTGGTCGGCGTCGGATCGATCGGCGAGCGCCACGTGCGTTGCTTCCTGAGCACGGGTCGCGTCGAGCTGTCGGTCTGCGACGTCGACGAGTCGCTGGCGAGAGCGGTCTGCGAGCGCCATCACATCGACACACGGCACGCGTCGCTCGACGACGCGATCTCGAGCGACATCGACGCTGCCGTGATCTGCACCCCGGCGCATCTCCATGTGCCGATGGCGACGCGGCTCGCCGACCGCGGCGTCGACCTGCTGATCGAGAAGCCGCTGTCGACGTCGCTCGACGGCGTCGACGAGCTCGAGGCCGGCTGCGCACGGCACGGCGTCCGCGCGGCCGTCGCCTACGTCTGGCGCGCCCACCCGGTGCTCGCCCACCTGCGAGATGCCATCGTCTCGCGTCGCTTCGGCCGCCCGCTCGAGCTCGTCGTCCACAGCGGACAGCACTTCCCGACCTACCGCCCCGCCTACCGCGAGATCTACTACCGCGATCGCGCGACCGGCGGCGGCGCCATCCAGGACGCGCTGACGCACCTGGTCAACATCGGTGAGTGGCTCGTCGGCCCGGTGACGAGGGTCGCTGCCGACGCGGCGCGCCTGCGACTCGAGGGCGTCGACGTCGAGGACACCGTGCACGCGATCGCGCGCCACGGCGAGGTGATGGCCTCGTACAGCCTCAACCAGCACCAGGCCCCGAACGAGACG
>CAYMLL010000198.1:0-7198 GCA_964390645.1 uncultured Planctomycetia bacterium
CCCCCGAGACGGACTCGCCTCCCGGCCGGCAGCCGTCCCCGCACCCGGAAGCTCGGAGGGACTCCGCCTCGCGGCCCGCCGCCTCCCGGAGCCCACCGCGGCCCGACTCCACGATTTCCCGTGAACATCCCTCTCCTCCCTTCAGCCACGGCGAGCCTCGTTCGATAAGAGGAGGAGCTGTCCTGTCGACGCCACCCTTCGTTACCGGTACATGTCCTCACCAGCTGTCTTTCTCGATCGCGACGGCGTCCTCATCGAGGACGTCCATCTCCTGACCCGACCCTCCGAGGTCCGCTTGACACCGGGCGCCGCGAACTGCGTGCTCTCGCTGCGCGAGCAGGGCTTCCTCGTCGTCGTCGTCACCAACCAGACCGTCGTCGCCCGCGGGCTCGCCTCGGAGTCCGACGTCCGGAAGGTACACCGCCACATCCAGGCGCTCCTCGAGGACGACGCAGGCGAGGCCGGAACGATCTCCGACTTCCGCTTCTGTCCGCATCACCCTGCGGCCGACGTGGCGCGGTACCGCGTCGACTGCACCTGCCGCAAGCCGCGTCCGGGGATGATCCTCGACGCCGCCCACGAGCTCGACATCGACCCGACGCAGAGCTTCCTCGTCGGCGATCGTCCGACCGACATCGTCGCGGGCCGCGAAGCCGGCTGCACGACCGTGCTCGTCGAGACCGGTCGCCATCTCGAGCGACCGACCGAGGCCACCCGGTCCGTCGACCCCGCGACGCGCCCGGACCACACGGCGGACGGACTCACCGCGGCCACCGAATGGATTGTCAGGGACCGATGAAGGCGATCGTACTCTGCGCCGGTCTCGGAACCCGGCTGGGCCCACTGACCCGTGACCTGCCGAAGTCGATGCTGCCCCTCGACGGCCGGCCGCTTCTCGAGTACATGCTGGTCCACCTGCGCGCGCAAGGCGTCGAGGACATCGCGATCAACCTGCATCACCGTCCGCAGAGGATCGTCGATCACTTCGGCGACGGCTCCGGGCTCGATCTGCGTCTCGTCTACTCCCAGGAGGAGCGCCTGCTCGGGACCGCCGGCGCGTTGAAGAGGCTCGAGCCGTGGATCGGCGCCGACGAGAGCTTCCTCGTCGTCTACGGAGACCTGCTGACCGACCAGGAGATCGAGCCTCTCGTCGAGGCCCACGAGGCCTTCGACTCCTTCGCGACGCTTCTGGTCCACCGTCGCCCACACTCCAACAGCCTCGTCGAGCTCGACGACGACGGTCGCGTCGTCGCCTTCGTCGAGCGACCGGAGCCCTCCCGCTCCTGCGACTCTCCCCGGTACTGGGTCAACTCCGGGATGCAGATCCTCAGCCGGCGCATCTTCTCTCGCGTTTCCCCCGGCGCCGTCGCGGATCTGCCCGCAGACGTCTACTCGCGCGTCGTCGGCGAGGAGACGATCGTCGGCGTGCCGCTCCGGGGATACCGCTGTGCGATCGACTCGGCTCGACGCTACGCGGAGGCCCGGAGGGCCGTGGCCGACGGCAGCTTCGCACCGATTCTGACTCCGTCCACGTGATCGGAAGGTGCGCGACGTGACCTCGCTCCGCAGCCGGATCCGGAGCACCCCGTGGATCGGACCGCTGGCGGGCTCCGTCAAGCGTTTCGCACGCTCGCCCCGCGCGTGCCTGCGCGCCGCTCGTGACCGCTGTCGATACCTGCTACGACACCGACCCGGGCGCTCGCACCGCCCCCGCCCCCCGGCGAGCCGCCCCCTCCATGTCACGCTCGTCGCGACGGCGCCGACGGTGCGCGAGGCCAAGCTTGCAGGCGCCGCGCGACTCTGTGGCATCCGCGTCAGTCTCGTGTCCTGCGTCCCCCGGACGACCGAACAGAGCCGCTGCTTCGACGAGGTCCGCATGACGCCGAACGCATGGTCGACGCTCGAGGCGATCGATGCTCTGCGCCCCGACGTCGTTCACCTCGTTGTCGAGCTCTGGGATCGGTATCGGTGGGTGGGTCAGGTGATGCGCCGACTCGACGGGCCCGTGGTCTACGACCAGTACGACTGCATTCGCGGCATGCTCGACCCCTCGAGTGCTGCGCCCGGTGAGATCCTCGCCGTCGAGAAGGACTGCTTCGCGCGAGCCAGTCACATCTGCTCGCGTCACCTCGAGCCGCTCTCGTTGCGCCGCGACCATGGCTACGAGATGCCCGCGGCGACCTACTTCGCGGACTACGGCTGGACGACTCCGATCTCTGCGCCGCCACGAATCGTGTCGAGCCGCGACGAGCTGCACGTCGTCTACTGCGGCGGCATCTGGCCCGAGGACCGCTACTCCCGCGAGACGATGGGATACGGGCAGTACCTCGAAATCGGCCGCAACCTGGCGAAGCAGCGCATCCACCTGCACCTCTACCCCGCCCCGAACCTGCCGGTGCTCGGAGACTTCGACGGGTTCTTCGCGGAGTATCTCGCGGAGTCGGCCCGCAACCGCTTCTTTCATATCTACCGTCCGCTTCCTCACGACGAGCTGATGAAGCGTCTTGCGAGCTACGATGCCGCGCTCCATGTCTACGGCACCCGCATCAGCGCCGACGTCGGTCGAAACTCCCCTGCCAAGGTGCGCTACTCGAGCGCCAACAAGCTCTTCGTCTACGTCGAGGCCGGGCTGCCGGTCATCGTTCACGACGGACTGCATCACCGCGGGGTCGTCCGTCACTACGGGCAGGCGATCGTCCTGGAGTCCATCGAACACGCTCGCGAAGGTCTCGTCCGCGCGCTCGCTCGGCCCCGGCCCGCCAACCGGGCAAGTTGCTCGATCGCGGCTCAGGCCGGACGGCTGGGCGGGATGTACGCGCGTCTGACGGGAAAACCCTGCCCGTCGATCCCGTCCGGGGCCGATACACGGATCGAGGAGCTCCGTCCGGTTCCGGCGTGACGCCGGCTCACGGTCCGGAGGCGATCGACGCGACGTCCGACGTACCGCGGGCACGTTCTCCGTTCACGATACCGATAAGCAGGAGCGTCATGACTCACCCACGGCGACCGGGGACCGTTCTGGTGACGGGCGGAGCCGGCTACGTCGGCGCCGTGCTCGTCCCACGCATGCTCGCCCTCGGCTATCGAGTCAAGGTGCTCGACCTCTTTCTCTACGGCGGCGACGTTCTCGACGGCGTCGTCGACCATCCTGCCCTCGAGATGATCGAGGGGGACATTCGCGATCGGGACCGCGTCCGTCGCGCCCTGATCGGCTGCGACTCCGTCATCCACCTCGCATGCATCTCGAACGACCCCAGCTTCGAGCTCGATCCGGAGCTCGGGCGCTCGATCAACCTGCACGCTTTTCGGCCCCTCGTCGAGATGTCGCGTGCCGTCGGCGTTCAGCGCTTCATCAACGCGTCGTCCTCGAGCGTCTACGGCATCAAGGACGAGCCGGACGTTCACGAGGAGATGGCGCTCGAACCCCTGACCGAGTACTCGCGCTACAAGGCGGACTGCGAGAGCATCCTCTCGGAGCTCCAGTCACCGGAGTTCACGACGGTCACCCTGCGACCCGCCACCGTCTGCGGCTACTCACCACGCCAGCGGCTCGACGTGGTCGTCAACATCCTGACGACTCACGCGGTTCACGACGGCAAGGTGAGAGTCTTCGGCGGTGAGCAGAAGCGGCCCAATCTCCACATCGAGGACATGGTCGCGGCCTACGTGCATGTCCTCGAGCAGCCCGATGAGAAGATCGCCGGAGAGGTCTTCAACGTCGGCTGCGAGAACCACACGGTTCTCGAGCTGGCGACCATCGTCCGCGACGTCGTCGGCCCCGACGGCATCGAGCTCGAGGTCGTGCCCACCGACGACAGTCGCTCCTATCACATCTCCTCGAGGAAGATCGAGCAGCGGCTGGGATTCCGGACCCGTCGCACGGTGGGGGACGCGGTGCGCGATCTCGTCCGCGCGTTCGACTCCGGCCTGCTGCCCGACGCGATGAACGACCCTCTCTATCACAACATCCGCCGGATGCAGGAGGCCCATCTCGCATGACCACGGCGACCACCGTTCCCTACGTCGATCTCGTCGCGCAGAACGCGAGTCTCAAACCGTTGCTCCTGGCGGCCGTCGAGCGTGTCCTCGACCACGGCGCGTTCGTTCTCGGACGCGAGGTCGAGACCTTCGAGGAACGCTTTGCGGAGTACTGCGGCACCCGACACGCCGTCGCCGTCGCCAGCGGCACCGCGGCGTTGACCCTCACTCTCCAATCTCTCGGGATCGGAGCGGGTGACGAGGTGATCACCGCGCCGAACTCGTTCGTGGCCAGCGTTTCGTCGATCTCTCTGGTCGGGGCGAAACCCGTGCTCGTGGACGTCGGCGCCGATCGCAACATCGATGTCGCCAAGGTCGAGGCCGCGATCACTTCACGCACGAAGGCCCTGCTCCCCGTTCATCTGGCGGGTCGCCCGGCAGATCACGATCGTCTCGTCGATATCGCCGGCCGCCACGACCTCTTGATCGTCGAGGATGCGGCGCAGGCGATCGGCGCAGAGCACCGTGGCCGCCGAGTCGGCAGCCTCGGCACGGCGGGCGCCTTCAGTCTTCACCCCCTGAAGAACCTCGGCGCCTTCGGCGACGGCGGCATGATCACGACGAACGACGAGCAGCTTGCCATGCGGATGCGCCAGGCTCGAAACCACGGGCTCGTCAGCCGCGACGAGTGCGAATTCTGGAGCCGGAACGAGCGACTGGACGCGATCCAGGCGGCGATGCTGTCCGTCAAGCTCGACTGTCTGGAGGACTGGACGGAGACCCTCCGGGAGCAGGCCGCGTTCTACCGTGAGCACCTTCGTCTCGTTCCGGACGTGCGAGTTCCGTCCGAGGAGCCTCACCAGCGCGCCGTCTACCACGCCTTCGTGATCTGCTGCGAGCAGCGGGACGAGCTTCGCCGCTACCTCTTCGACCACTGCATCGACACGAAGATCCACTACCCGGTGCCGATTCACCTGCAGCCCGCCGGCCGGTCCCTGGGCTACCACGAGGGGTCCTTCCCCGTGGCGGAGCGGCAGGCGAACGAGATCCTCAGCCTGCCGATACACCCGCATCTCGAGCCGTCACAGATCGAGCGCGTCGTCGAGTGCATCGCGCGGTACTACGAGAGCGGGCCCCTGTCTCGAGTCTGATCGATGCGATCGACCACGGAAGCGACCACGCCCGACGTGCCGTCCGGGTCGCCGGCCGCCGCGCTGCCCCGTCAGCGCTCGCTCGTCTGGCTCACTGCTCGTGGTTTCGCGTGGAGCCTTCTCGGCACCGGCGTGTCGCAGGTCCTCGCGCTCGCGTCGACGGTCATCGTCGCCCGCTGGCTGACACCCGTCGACTACGCGATCGGGGGGCTGGCTCTCGCCTCGATCGGTCTGTTTCACGTCCTGACGACCCAGGGCTTCGCGAGCGCGCTCGTGCGTCTGCGCGACCTGACACCCGGGATCTGCGACTCGGTCTTCTGGCCGGTCGCGACGGTGGGCGCCGTCGTCGCCGTCGGCGTGATCGCGCTGTCGCCGCTCCTCGCCGCTTTCTACGGGCGTCCGGAGATCGCCACCGTCCTGCCGTTTCTGGCCTCCGGTCTCCTCGCATCGTCGCTCGCCGCCGTCCCCAACGCTCTGCTGCAACGCTCGATGCGCTTCCGGGCTATCGGCGCGCTGCGCGTGTTGACGACCCTCATCGCCGCGTCCCTCGGAATCACCCTCGCGGTTCTCGGACACGGGCACCTGGCGCTCGTGGTCCCCGGGGCGACCGCCATGGTGGTCGGTGGGGCGCTGTCCTTCGCGCTCGCCGGCTACCGACCGCGCCTCCACTTCCGACGCTGCGAGTTCTCGAGAGTTCGCTGCTTCGGGCTCTCGCAGCTCGGCTCCTCGGTGCTGCTCTACTTCAGCGACAGCGCCGACTACCTGATTCTGGGACGTTTCTGGCCGGCGGCGATCTTCGGTCAGTACTACTTCTCCTTCGAGCGTGCGCGGCAGCCCTTCAACCTGGTCTACGCGCAGCTCAGCGACGTGCTGTTCTCGTCCCTGAGCCGTGTGCAGGACCGGCTCGACAAGCTCCGCAATGCGTACCTCGAGGGGACGGAGACGTTCTGCCTCTTCATCTTCCCCCTGCACGTGCTGCTCATCGGGCTTGCCGATGTCATCATCCCGGCGCTGTTCACGGAGCGGTGGATCGCCACGGTGCCGGTCTTCCGGATCTTCGCCATGGGCGCCTTCGTGCGTGGCCTGTGCGTCTGTGCGCCGGCGATGTTCCTCGCTCTCGATCGGGCCCAGGACAACCTGCGCTTCAACGTCTTTCGCGTCGTCGTTATCGTGCCGGCTCTCATCGTGCTCGCGTCGAGCGGCGCGGGCATGGTGCTGACCGCCGGCGTGCTCCTGGTGATCTGGACGCTGCAGCTGCCGTTCTACGCGCTTCGGCTGTACCGGCTCATCGAGCTCCCGGTGGGCGACGTCGCCTGCCGGCTCGGAACGGTCGTCGTGGCCACCGTCGCCATGGGTGCCTCGCTTGCCGCGGGTCGGATGGCGATCTCCGGCCTGGTCGAGTCCGAGTGGATCGGCGCGCTGCTCGCGTCGCTGGTCGCGCTGATCGTCTTCGTCGGACTGACGGCCCGTCGTCTGCGAGCGACCCTGGAGCGTCTGGCGGCGATCTTCGGGCGCTCCTGATCCCGGCGCCGACCTCCCTCGGACGGGAATGTCGGGATCGGCGGCGCAATCCCTGAAGGGCGCCGCGGTCGGTCTCCGATATCTCGAAGAACGGTCTTGCGGAAGACGTGACCGCGGCCCCGGCAGCCCGCCGGGCCGCATGTTCCGAGAATGTCATCCAGCGACGGAGACCATGAAGGCGATCGTCACCGGAGGTGCCGGGTTCATAGGAAGTCATCTCGTCGAGCGTCTCCTCGCTGACGGGCACACGGTCGAGGTCCTCGACAACTTCTCCACCGGACGCTCCGAGAACCTGGAGCAGCTGTACGTTCGGGACCGGCTCGAGATCACCGAGTGCGACATCACGCGCGAGCACGAGGTTGCGGCGGGCATCGGCCGCGACGTGAACTGGGTGTTTCACCTCGCGGCGCTCGCGGACATCGTTCCGTCGATGGAGCGTCCGCTCGACTACCGCCGCGCCAACGTCGACGGTACCGTGAACGTGCTGGAGGCCGGGGGGCCGCCCGCCCCCGGGCGCGGGGGGGGCACCGCCCCGCGCGCGGGGGGGG
>CAYMLL010000198.1:7208-14706 GCA_964390645.1 uncultured Planctomycetia bacterium
GCCGGCGTGTCGCGATTCGTCTACGCGGCGTCGTCGTCTTGCTACGGCATTCCGGACGCCTGCCCGACGCCCGAGACTGCTGATATCCGGCCTCAGTATCCCTACGCGTTGACGAAACGCCTCGGTGAGGAGTGTGTGCTTCACTGGGCGCAGGTATACGGTCTGCCGGTCGTCTCGCTGCGGCTCTTCAACGTCTACGGACCGCGCTCGCGGACGTCGGGGACCTACGGCGCGGTCTTCGGCGTGTTCCTGAGGCAGAAGATCGCGAGGGAGCCCTTCACCGTCGTCGGTGATGGAACACAGACGCGCGACTTCACCTTCGTCACCGATGTCGCGAATGCCTTCGTCGCCGCCGCGGAATCGAGCGTTGTGGGAGAGGTGCTCAACGTCGGCAGCGGGCACGATCACAGCATCAACCGCCTGGTCGAGCTGCTGGGCGGCGACAAGGTGCATATCCCGAAGCGCCCCGGGGAGCCCGACCGGACCCTCGCGGACACCGAGAGGATACACGAACGTCTCGCGTGGAAGCCGAGGGTGAGCTTCGAGGATGGAGTGGCGACGATGCTGGAGCAAATCGGCTACTGGCGCGACGCGCCCCTGTGGACACCGGAGAGAATCGAGGACGCGACACGTGACTGGTTCCGCTATCTCGACAGGGACCGTGAGGAAGCGCTCACGGCCGGCGCCTGAGCGACTTTCGAAGATCGACGGCAACCTGGACGCACTTGCCGAGTACGTCGTCAAGACGCGGGAGTCAGGGCTGCGTGTCGCACACTGCCACGGTGTGTTCGACGTGCTGCACCCCGGAGTCGTCCGCACGCTGGAGAACCTGAAGCGTGGCGCGGACCGTCTCGTCGTCACGGTCGTGGATGATGCCCGCTTCGCGAAGGGGCCCGAGTCGCCGGCGTTCAATCAGCGCCTGCGCGCCGAGTCGGTCGCCGCTCTGGGGGATGTGGATCGAGTCGCGGTCTCGAGGCTCGAGTCGTCCTTCGCCATCGTCGACGCTCTGCGGCCCGACACGTTCACCGCCGCTTGCGACCTGCGACGTATCGAACGCAGCACACCGGACGAGGGGGCGTTCCGGGCTCTCGGCGTCGACGTGCTGGGCAACACCGACCTTGCCGCCGACTCGCCGAAGGAGCTCAACAGCCTGTTCGGCGTCTTTCGCCCGGAGGCCGAAGAGTACCTGCAGTCGATCCGTGACGGGTACGATGTGTCCGATATCGTCGACAGGCTCGAGGCCCTGCGGTCGCTGAGGGTACTGGTGATCGGGGACGTGATCCTCGACGAGTACCACTACTGCAAGGCCATCGGCAAGTCGTCGAAATCGGCCACTCTCACCGCTCGGTACCTGTCGGGTGAGCGTCACGCGGGAGGTGTGCTCGCGGTCGCGAATCACGTCGCCGGCTTCGCGAGCAACGTGCGGATGTTGACCTTCTCGGGGACGCCGCGTTCGGACGAGGCATTCGTGATCGCTCACCTGAAGCCGAACGTCACGCCCCGGCTTGTCCCGGATTCCGGTCGCACCACGGTCGTCAAGCGCCGCTACGTCGACCCCTTCCAGCTCTCGAAGATGTTCGAGGTCATGTGGGTCGACGAGGAGCCTCCACCGCACGAGACGGAAGCCCGGCTCAACGAAGAGCTCCCCGCGCTTGTCGACGACTGTGACCTCGTTCTCGTCTGCGACTTCGGTCACGGGACGATCGGCCGGCGCACGATCGACTGGCTGACGGTCAACGCGCCCTACCTGGCGGTCAACACGCAGACGAACAGCGCCAACCACGGCTTCAACCTTGTCACCAAGTATCCGCGGGCCGACTACATCTGCGTTGATGAGCAGGAGCTGCGCCTGGCGCATCGCGAGCGATCGGTCGAGATCGACAGCCTCCTCGAGACCACGGCGCGCGAGGCCGGGTGCCGGAACGCGACCGTGACCCTCGGGGACCGTGGATCGTTGACCTGGTCGGCCGACCGCGGCTCCGTGCACGCGCCGGTGCTGTCGACCAATGTCGTCGACTCCGTCGGCGCTGGAGACGCCTACCTCTCCGTGACGTCGCTGTGCTCGTGCGTCGGCTGGGAGCCCGAGCTGCTGGGATTCATCGGCAACAGTGTCGGGGCGCTGGCCGTACATATCGTCGGCAACCGTGAGTCGATCGAGCGCGACAGCCTCGTCCGTTACGTCGAGTCGCTGCTGTGATCGGTGTTCTTCTGCTGACGGCGAGCGGTGTCGGCCACATCCCACGTCGGATCCGTCAGCTCCGCGGGTAGTGACCGGCCTCCTTCCACGGCAGCGACTGCCACCATCGCGCGGTTCCCCGTGTGCCTCGAGTCACGCCGGTGCCCGGGTGCCTCGAAGCGTCCGGTACCCGCTTCGGCCGGCGTCGAACCGGGGTGGATTCCGGAGGGGCCGTCCTTTCACCGACCGACTCTCGCTTGATCTCGCGCCCGTCGTCCGCGACAGTGGTGGCCTGGCGACGCTCGGCGTCGCTCCGATCACCCGCACTGGAAGACACCTGCCATGATCCGTTCCCCGATTCTCGCGGTCGCGATCCTGCCGCTGACGTCCCTTTCCCTGGAGGCCGAGAACTGGCCGAGCTGGCGTGGCCCGCGTCGTGATGGGACCAGCGCGGAGTCCGTCGCAACCAGCTGGAGTCCCGGGAAGAACGTCCGCTGGCGCCTCGCGCTTCCCGGCGCGTCGGGCGCCACGCCGGTGATCTGGGGAGAGAGGATTTTCCTGACCTCGGTCGAGGGCAAGGATCTCGTTCTCATCTGTGTGTCGACCGAGGGCAAGCAGCTGTGGAAGCAGGTCGTCTCGACGGGCAACAGGAACGTCCGTGGCGACGAGGGAAACTACGCGTCCCCTTCTCCCTGTACCGACGGCGAGCACGTCTGGAGCTTCATGGCTGACGGGGCGCTCGCCTGCTACGACCTCGACGGCCACGAGAAGTGGAGCACGAATCTCCAGGAGCGTTACGGCAAGTTCCAGATCCAGTTCGGGCTGTCCTCCACTCCGGTGCTCGACGGCGATCGCCTCTACTTTCAGCTCATCCACGGCAAGTGGAGCAAGACACCGAGCAGGGGCCAGGTCGTTGCGCTCGACAAGACGACCGGCAAGGAAGTCTGGAGGCAAGTGCGATCCACGGACGCGATCGACGAATGCAAGCACTCCTACGCGTCGCCCATCCTCTACCGAGATGGGAAGCACGAGTTTCTCGTCACGCACGGCGCCGACTGGGTCATCGCTCACCGTCTGAAGGACGGCAAGGAGCTGTGGCGTTGCGGAAACCTCAACGTCAAGAGCAACTACAACAACACGCTGCGCTTCGTCGCGTCGCCCGTGGCGGCCGAGGGCATGATCGTCGTACCTACCGCGAAGGGGCGCAAGGTCGTCGCACTCGATCCGGGAGGCAAGGGCGACGTGTCCAGGTCGATTCGCTGGGAGCTGCCTCGAGACACTCCGGACGTACCTTCGCCGCTCGTTCGCGATGGCATCGCCTACCTCTGCCGCGAGAACGGCGTGCTCATGGCGCTCGATGCGAAATCCGGCGACAGGATCTACCAGGAGCGTGCTGTGCCGGATCGTTACCGGGCCTCACCGGTCTGGGCCGACGGCAGGGTCTACCTGACGGCCCGCAAGGGCAAGATCACGGTCGTCAAGGCCGGTCGGGAGTTCGAGATCCTGGCGACCAATGACCTCGGCGAGGGAATGTCCGCGTCGCCGGCGATCTCGAACGGCGTGCTCTACCTGCGCACGCAGAAGGCGCTCTGGGCCATCGCCGAGCAGTCCTCCGAGTAGTCTTCCGCGGAGAGCAGTGATCTCCGGTCTTCTCCACGATCTCAGCCGTTTCTTTCCGTCCTCGCGCCTGCTCACCGGCCAGGCGCAGCTCGCGCCGTACGAGTCCGACGCGCTGACCGCGTTTCGTGCGCGCCCCCGGGCCGTCGTGCTCGCCGAGGGTGCGGACGACGTTGTCGAGACGGTGCGCGCCTGCTATCGGCACACCGTGCCCTTCGTGGTCCGGGGCAGCGGCACCAGCCTGTCCGGTGGCTCGCTGCCGATCGAGGACGGCGTCGTCATCGCGGTGAACCGCCTCGACCGTATCCTGAAGGTCGATCCGTGCGAGCGCATCGCTGTCGTCGAGCCCGGAGTCGTGAACCTGAGGGTCTCGGAGGCGGCCGCGCCGCACGGGCTCCACTACTCACCCGATCCGTCGAGCCAGTCGATCTGCACGATCGGTGGCAACGTCGCGTTCAACTCGGGCGGCGCGCACTGTCTCAAGTACGGCATGACCGCCAATCACGTGCTCGCGATGCGCGTCGTGCTGGCAGACGGCGAGATCGTCGAGGTCGGCCAGCCAGGCGTCGAGTCGGTCGGACCGGATCTCGCCGGCTTCTTCGTTGGCTCCGAGGGGCTCTTCGGCGTCGCTCTGGAGATCACGCTCCGTCTCCTTCCGCGCCCGGCGATGTACCGGACCGTGCTCGCGGCCTACGACTCGCTCCAGAAGGCGGGGGAGGCGGTCTCCAGCGTGGTTGCATCCGGGCTGCTGCCGGGAGCCATGGAGATCATGGACCGGCTGGCGATCGAGGCGGCGGAGGCGGCCGTGGGAGCCGGCTATCCGCGCGATGCCGGGGCCGTGCTGATCGTCGAGCTCGAGGGCCCCGTGGAAGAGGTCGAGGCCGAGGATGTGGAGCTGATGCGCGTGATCGCGGAGTCCGGCGCCTACGAGGTCCGTGTCGCCGGGGATGACGCGGAGCGACTGAGGATCTGGAAGGGGCGCAAGAGCGCGTTCTCGGCGGTGGGGCGCCTGAGCCCCGACTTCATCGTGCAGGATGGCGTTGTCCCGCGCGGACGGCTCGGCGAGGCTCTGGCGGAGATCGGCCGGCTCGCCGAGCAGCACGGCCTGAGGGTCGCGAACGTCTTCCACGCGGGTGACGGCAATCTCCATCCGCTGATCCTCTATGACGGACGACGCAGCGGAGAGCTCGAGCGTGCCGAGGAGCTCGCCGGCGAGATCCTCCGTCTCTGCGTCGGGCTCGGTGGGTCGATCACCGGCGAGCACGGTGTCGGCATGGAGAAGATCGCCTACATGACCGACATGTTCACGGAGGTCGAGATCGAGACGATGCGACGCGTGCGACGCGCCTTCGACCCGTGCGAGCTGTCGAATCGCGGCAAGATGCTGCCGGGGGCAGAGCCGCCCGCGCTGCGATTCAGCGGTCTGCATCCTCTCGAGCGAGACGGCAAGATCAGTCGCGAGTGAAGCCGGATGAGCGAGACCTTGCTGAGCCCGGAGAGCCTCGAGGAGCTGCCCGAAGCGGTGCGGTCGGCGGATCGAGTCCGTCCGCGCGGAGGCGGCACGAAGCCCGCCCTGTCGTCGTGTGCCGACGGCGCCTCCACCCTGGAGATGGGCGGCCTCAACGGTGTCGTCGAGTACGATCCCGGTGAGTACACCTTCACCGCCCTCGCCGGCACGACCCTGCGTGAGGTCGAGGAGCTGCTCGCTGGGAACGGCCAGCACCTGCCTTTCGATCCGCCGCTCGCGTCGGACGGCGCCACGCTCGGCGGCACCACCGCCGCGGGACTCAGCGGACCGGGTCGGCAGCGATTCGGCGGCCTGCGTGACTTCCTGATCGGCGTGCGCTTCGTCGATGGCGACGGACGTCTGATCCGCGGCGGCGGCAAGGTCGTCAAGAATGCCGCGGGCTTCGACTTCCCCAAGCTGCTCGTCGGCAGTCTCGGCGAGCTTGGTGTCCTCGCGGAGTTGACGTTCAAGGTCTTTCCCCGGCGCGGAATCACACGTTCAGTGATCGCCGAGGTGGGAGATCTGGGCACCGGGCTCGACGTGGTCGCGTCGATCGCCTCGTCGAGTCTCGAGCCGCTGTCGCTGGAGCTGGTCCCGCCGGGACGAGTCGAGGTTCGGGTTCGCGGCTCGGAGTCTGCGCTCGACGCTCGTCTTGCCGGCGTACGACAGAGGCTCGGCGTGGAGAGCGAGACCATCGACGACGACCATCGATTCTGGAGTGATGTCCGGGACTTTCGCTGGTGTCCGGACGACTGCGCGCTGGTGAAGGTTCCGACCTCGCATGGCATGATCGTCGAGCTCGAGGCCCGCATGGCTGCAGCGGATCCGCCCCGGCGCTACGGGGTCGGCGGGAGCGTCGCCTGGATCGGCTGGGCTCGGCCGCTCGCGGACCTCGAGGAGATCCTCGGCGCGCTGAGGGCGCCGGCGCTGCTCCTGCGCGCGCCGCCGGAGATCGTGCCGTCGGATCTCGCGACGCCCTTGCTGGCGTATCCGGGGAACGGCTTCCTGGACCGTGTCCGTGGTGTGCTGGACGCACCCGGGCGATTTCGTCGTCGCGAGGGAGGAGCCTGATCGTGCAGCACAGTATTCCGAACGATCGCTACGGTCCCCGTGGTGAGTCGATGCGGCGTGCGGTCGAGTCGTGCGTTCACTGCGGCTTCTGCCTGCCGACGTGTCCGACCTACAGCGAACTCGGCGAGGAGATGGACTCGCCGCGTGGGCGCATCTATCTGATGAAGGAGGTCCTCGAGGGAAACCTGCCGCTCGACGACGCGCTGACCTACGTGGATCGCTGTCTCGGCTGCCTCGCGTGCGAGCCCTCCTGCCCGTCCGGCGTCTCCTACCGGGAGCTGCTGACGCCGTTTCGCGCGATCGCGCAGGAGCAGCGCAGCAGATCGCTCGGTGGTCGCATGGTCCGGAGACTGGCGCTCGGAACGCTGCCATATCCCGGCAAGCTGCGACGTGCGCTGCGCATGGCGCGCTGGGCACGCCGGGCCCGACGGTTTCTTCCGGAGTCGATGCGCGCCATGCTCGACCTCGCTCCGACGACGATTCCGCTCGCCGTCGAGCTCCCCGAGATCACCCTCGCACGGGGGAAGTGTCGTGCACGCGTCGCGCTCCTCGCGGGCTGTGCGCAGCAGGTGCTCGCTCCGCAGATCAACACTGCGACGTTGCGCGTGCTCGCGCTCAACGGCGTCGAGGTGGTGACGCCGCCAGCGCAGGGCTGCTGCGGAGCTCTGTCGATGCACGACGGTGCAGACGCTCAGGCGCGCGACCTCGCCGCTCGGACGCTGCAGTCCTTCCCGGATGACGTTGACGCTGTCATCACCAACGCCGCCGGTTGTGGATCGGGGATGAAGGAGTACCCGCTCCTCTTCAAGGGCACCGACCTCGAGGAGGACGCGCGCCGCTTCGCGGCCAGGGTGACGGACATCAGCGTCTTTCTCGATGGCCTGGGAATGGTCGACGCGAAGGGCTTCGGCGAGCCTCTGCGAGTCGCCTATCACGACGCGTGTCACCTTGGCCACGCGCAGGGAGTGCGGCAGGCGCCGCGACGACTGCTCGAGCGTCTCGATGGTGTGGATCTCGTCACGCCGTACGACTGGGAGATCTGCTGCGGCTCCGCGGGCACCTACAACATCGCGGAGCCGGGGATCGCCGCACGTCTGGGTGAGCGCAAGGCGCGCAACATCATCGAT
>CAYMLL010000199.1:0-10761 GCA_964390645.1 uncultured Planctomycetia bacterium
CCAGCCGGGCTCAACCTCAATACGGCGTAACTCTGCAGCATGTAATGCTTGCTCACCCTTGGTGAGTACGGACGGAGAGACCGATCCCTCGAGAGAAGACCGCGATTACCGGAACCGAGAACGTGAATTATAGGCCCATGCGCGGAAAGGTGTCAAGGCCAAGCGAGGCTTCGTCCAGCGTTCTAAGCGTACAGGCAACAAACGATTAAAGAAACGCCCCGGATTCGGACCCGAGGATTTCGCCCGCCGGGGAGGACCCCGGGCGAGCTCGTCTGGCCGGAGTCCGAGGGGCGGCGACCCGCCGTTGCGGACCCCGGGACGCGGACCTGTGCTATACTTCCAGCCTGATGCCGCGCATAGCCTACTTCCAGCCGGCCAGCGGCGCGAGCGGCGACATGATCCTCGGAGCCCTCGTCGACGCCGGCCTCCCCATCGACAATCTGCGCCGCGAACTCGGAAGGCTCGGGCTCGAAGGCTACCGGATCGGCGGCGAACGCGTGATTCGTGGCGCGTTCGCGTGCACGCGCCTCCGAGTGGTGCCGGAGGCCGAGGACGGGCATGAGCACGAGCAAGGGCACGGGCACGGGCACGAGCACGAGCACGGGCACGAGCACGAGCACGGGCACGGGCACGGGCACGGGCACGGATCCGATTGCGACGGTGCGCACCGATCCCTCCGCACCATCCTTGCTCTCATCGACGAGAGCTCGCTTTCTGCAGCCGTCAAGTCCGCCGCCTGCAGTGTTTTCCAGCGTCTCGGCGAAGCCGAGGCGAGGGTCCATGGCATCGACATTCAGAGTGTCCACTTCCACGAGGTCGGCGCGCTGGACTCGATTGTCGACATCGTCGGATGCTGCGTGGGGCTCGAGCTGCTCGGCATCGACGAAGTGCACTCCGAGCCCCTGACGGTCGGCAGCGGATTCGTTGACGGTGCGCACGGTCGCATGCCGCTGCCGGCGCCGGCGACCGCTGAGCTGCTGAAGGGCTTCCCGGTACGTCACCGCGACAGCGGGTCCGAGCTGACGACCCCGACCGGCGCCGCGGTGCTGACGACTCTCACCAGGTCGTTCGGGACGATGCCGACTGCGACGATCTCCGCCATCGGCTACGGAGCAGGTGACGACCGACCCGGACCGGTCGCGAACATGCTGCGCGTGATGATCGCCGAGACGTCGAGCCCGACGGGCGCCAGAGATCGCGTCCTGCTCCTCGAGACCCAGGTCGATGACATGACCGGCGAGTGGATCGGACATCTCTCGGAGAAGCTCTTCGCGGCGGGCGCCCTCGACGTCTGGGTGGCACCGGTGCAGATGAAGAAGTCACGACCGGGCCAGCAAGTCTCGGTGCTCGGCCCGCTCGCCAGGGAGAACGCGCTCGCAGACGTGCTCTTTCGAGAGAGCACGACCTTCGGTATCCGCCGTAGCGAGGTCGACCGCCTCGTTCTCGACCGCGAGATCCGCGAGATCGATACGCCCTGGGGCAAGGTCCGTGTGAAGGTCGGCAGCCGCGACGGAGTCGAGGTCAACGCCTCGCCGGAATACGAGGATCTCAAGCGTGCGTCGGAGGCCTCCGGACTCGCCGTCAGGGAGATACACCAGCACGTTCTCCGGTCCTTTCAGAGCGGAACGATCGACGAGTGAGCGGCACCTCGACCCTCTTGGAGGTCTGTCTGTCAGATCCCGAGTCCGCTCTGAGCGCGTTCCGCGGCGGTGCTCGGCGCGTCGAGATCTGCTCCGATCTCGCCAGTGGAGGGGTGACGGCAGGCCCGGACGTGATCGAGAGCACGTTGGAGGCCCTTGGCGACCAGCCCGGTGCCGAGGCCGGGGAACTCGTCGCCCTGCTGCGACCGAGACCCGGAGACTTCCGCTACTCCACGCTGGAGTACCGCGCGCTGCAGCACGGTGTCCTGTTCGCCAGAAAGGCCGGCTGCCGGGCCGTGGCCCTGGGAGTGCTGCTCGCCGATGGTCGCGTCGACATCGATCGTACGCGACAGCTCGTCGAGATGGCGCGACCGATGGAGGTCACCTTCCATCGTGCTTTCGATCTTACCCCCGACGTCGACAAGGCCTTCGACGCGCTTGTCGATGTCGGGGTCGATCGGGTCCTCACCTCGGCCGGCGCGCCGAACGCATGGGAAGGTCGCGACAAGCTCCGCGAGCTCAACGCCAGAGCGCCGGATCGCATCACCGTCATCGCCGCGGGAGCCATCACGTTGGAGAACGCTCGCGCGCTCGTCGACCATACGGGCGTGCACGAGATCCACGTCGGCTCGGCGGTGACCGTGCCCGAGAGGACCGGCGAAGAGCCGACGTCCGCCGCTGGACTCGGACCCCGCGGCCGCCCGGCGACACCGTGCGTGACTCGGGTATCCGCAGCCGCGGTCAGGCGACTGGTCGGCTCTCTCGCTCGACAGTCTCCCCAGTAAGAAAACCGCGACCCGAGCGGGCCGCGGTTCTTCTCTCTTCCACTTCGATTCCAGGGCTCTCTTCGCGCGCCGCATCCCGGATCCGCAGGGACCGAGATCGCGGCGCTCTCAGACCCCGGTCACGACAACAGCTCTGTCTGGAACTTCTGGAGCTGGTTCTTCAGCCGGATAATGATCCTGGAATGTAGCTGGCAGACCCTCGACTCCGAGAGATTCAGCGTCGCTCCGATCTCCCGCATTGTGAGATCCTCGTAGTAGTAGAGCAGGATGATCAGACGCTCCTTGCGACTCAGCCCTCGCGTGATGAAGTCGGTGATCTCCTTTTTCTTCAGCTCGACTTCGGGATCGACTCCCTTCCTGTCTTCCAGAAGATCGATCTTGCGCAGCGATTTCGAGCCCTGATCCTCTTTCGCCTTGTCGGTCAAGGACACGATCGTGATGGCGCTCGCCTCACGCAGCATGGCCTCGAACTCCTGCAGCGTGATCTCCAGACGATCGGCCATCTCGAGATCAGTCGGCGTTCGACCCAGTTCCACCTCGAGGCCCTTCCAGGCCTGCTCGATACGGTTGGCCTTGTTGCGGACGATTCGCGGGACCCAGTCCAGCGAACGAAGCTCGTCCAGGATCGCTCCCCGTACTCGCGTCGTGCAGTATGTCTCGAACTTCACGCCACGTTCCGGGTCGAATCCCTCGACGGCATCCATGAGCCCGAAAATTCCCGCGCTTTGAAGATCCTCCAGCTCAATGTTCTGAGGAAGCTTCGCGAGGAGCCTCTCCGCGATGTACCTGACGAGAGGCAAGTACTTCTCGATCAGGACATTGCGGAGCACCGGGCACTTCGTCCTCTTGTACTCTCGCCACTTCGCCATGGCCTCGGCGAGGTCGACTTTCTTCCTTCGAGTCGTGATCACGCTCGACATCTCCTGACGTTGGGATTGACCGTGAACGGATGTCATCGGTCCATGCCTACCGGGGCTTGAGTGATTCCGGAACGTCGGATGGTCTCTTCCGGCCGCGCTCGAGCGTCGGCATCCCCGGGACCATCGTTATCGGAAGCTCTCCGAAATCACTCACGACTCCACGTTGCGACGTCGGAGCCGTCAGAAAGGCGAGCAGAAGGTGGCGCTCGCCACGTGATCTCCCATCGAGCCATCGATCATCCTCCTTGCGACACGGTCACGAGCCGGTCCGCGAAACCAGGCAGACCGAGTCGCCTTGGCACGTCGGTGAGACGCTGGGCGATCGTCAGCATGCAGTCGCTGGCCGGACAGTTCGGGTACTCGAGAATGAACGGCCGACGTCGCCGGACAGCTTGCCCGACACATTCGTCGGACAGCACATAGCCGACGTAGTCGACCTCGAGATCGAGGAAGCGCAGACAGACCTCGCGAATACGTCCACAAGCTCTCCCGGCCTCTTCACGGCCAAAGGCCTGGTTGCAGACGAGGCGGATGCTGCCATACCCCTTCTCGCGCGAGACCGTCTTGATCAGCGCGTAGGCGTCCGTCATCGAGGTGGGCTCGGGTGTCGTCACGACGAGCACCTCGTCCGCCGCCGCCGCGAAATCGATGACGTTGCGCGTGATCCCCGCGCCGGTGTCTATGAGCACGAAGTCGTTCGAATGGGTCAGCTCCTCGAAACACGAGACGAGGAAACCCCGCTGCGACTTGTCGAGGTCGGAAACGGTGCGCACACCTGCCGAGCCCGCGAGAAGACGGATGTTGCCCGGCGCGGCCGTGAGCGCCGACTGCACTTCCACCTCCCCCACGAGCACGTGTCGCAAGTCGAAGGCCGGCTTCACTCCAAGAACGACATCCGCGTTCGCGAGCCCGATGTCGACGTCCACGACCACGACACGACGCCCCATGGACGCCAGAGCGATCGCGAGATTCGCGCAGACGTTGGTCTTTCCGACACCGCCCTTGCCGCTGGACAAGGCGACGACGCGGGCCTGATCGTACGACTCCTCCATCAGCTCTCGAAGCCCTTCGGCCTGGTCCATCGCTTCCCCTCCTCAGGAGACGGGCGGCTTCATGACGATGTCGACGAGTCGGTCCGGATCGGCCGGAACGATGTCCTTCGGAACATTCTGTCCATCGGTCACGTAGGAGATCGGCACGCCGATGTCCACCAGAGCTCCGATCAAAGGTCCGAGCGCGACGCTCTCGTCGAGCTTGGTCAAGATCACTCGATCGAAGCCGACCGGCGTGAATCGCTCCGCGATGCTGCCGACCGTCTTGAGATGCGTCGTGGTGCTGAGGACCAGATGAACCTCGGCCTCGGGAACGACCGCGAGAAACTCGCTGAGCTCCGACATCTTGAGCTCGTCTCGATGGCTACGGCCGGCCGAGTCGATGAAGACGAGCTCGTCGCCCGCCTTGCGTGCAGCGCCGACGGCTTGCTCGAGCTCCGCAGGGTCCTGCACGACCTGCACGGGCACCTTGAAGATCTCTGCGTACTGTTTGAGCTGATCGACGGCACCGATGCGGAAGGTGTCGAGTGTAATCAGGCCGACCTTGCGCCGCTGATGCACCTTGGCACGAGACGCGAGCTTGGCGATCGTCGTCGTCTTGCCGACACCCGTCGGTCCGATGAGAACGAGGATGCGAGTCCCTCCCCCCGATGGCAGCGGTGGAACCGGCTTGAAGACGCGCGCGAGCTGCGATCGCACGACCGTCTCGACGCTGCTGCGATTCGGATAGCCGTCAGGAAGCTTGAGGCTCGCGATGTCCCGGACGACTGCATCCGCGATGCGAGGCTCGACCTCGTACCGGGTCAGCAGCTCATAGCACTCGCGCAAGAACGGATGCGTAAACGCACCGTGATCCCCGGAACGCCCCAGAAGCGTGTGAATGTCGTCGCGGATCTGCCCGATGCTCTCGGAGAGTCGGTCGTAGCGCACCGGAGGCGAGCCGCCGATCACGGGGATGGAAATCGCGTCGCTCACCGGTTGCACGTCGGAATCCTGAGGCGAGGACTCGCCGCCGGGAGACTCGGCCATCGTAGTGCGCGTGGAGTCGTCGGAGCTGCCGGCAACCCCGGCACGCAATGTGGCCGTACGCTCCGCGGCCATGCGTCGGATGTTCTCCGCCTTCGAACGCGTGTCCCGGACGAAGACCTCCACGGACTGTCGACCACCGACACCGAAGACGCCACCACGTCGAATCGTCTTCGATCCCAGAACCATCGCGTCGTGTCCGAAACGAGCGCGGATCTGGTCCAGCGCCTCGTTCATCGTCGGCGCCTCGAATCGCTCGAGCTGCTCTTTCACGATATGGACTCCTCTGACGTGACCGAGGACAAGGCGGAGGACCCGAGCGTCACGGTGGCGTGCACCTCGAACGCGACGTCCTCGCAAACCTCTTCGTACGAAAAGACCGCGACCTTCGTGGCGCGCCCCCCGAGGAGCTTCCAGAAGTGTCTGCGGATGCCACGCGCGCAGAGGACTACCGGTGGGCAGCAGTCCTTGCGAAGCGCGTCGAGCTCTTTCTCCGTGCAGCGGCAGATCAACGTCGCCGAGTGCGGATCGAGGACGAGCATCTCGCCTTCGTCCGTCGCCTCGATAGCGCTCACCAGCTGCTCCTCCAGGGCCGGATCGAGCAACACGACGTGGAGCTTGCCGTCCGAACCGAGCAGCGACGTCGTCATCGTGCGCGCAAGCGCGAACCGGACCTCCTCGAGAACACGGTTCGGTCCGATCTCGCGTGCGAAGCAGTCGCCCACGCACTCGAGCACCGTCTCGAGATCTCGGATCGAGACGCCCTCGGCGAGCAGGTCCTGCAGCACTCGCTGGAGCTCGCCGACCTTCACTCGCGACGGCACGAGATCTCCCACGAGCGACGGCGATTCATCCGCGAGATCCGCAAGCATGTGAGCTGTCTCCTCCCGAGAAAGCAGCTCGGCCGCGTGCTCGCGTACGACGTACTCGAGATGCGCCGCGATGGCGCGCGTCGGACCGAGGATCTCGGCGCCCCAGTCGCGGGCGTCGACAACGACGTCGCCGTCGATCCACAAACCGGTGGTCGCCTCGAAGTCGACGGTCGAACGGAACGGA
Source organism: uncultured Planctomycetia bacterium (assembly GCA_964390645.1). Classification (GTDB taxonomy): domain Bacteria; phylum Planctomycetota; class UBA8108; order UBA8108; family UBA8108; genus CAYMLL01. Next base: position 6,480 of record CAYMLL010000199.1, read on the forward strand.
AAGGGCGGCTCGTCGTCGCCGACGAACTCCTCGGCATCCGCCACGATCGCAAGATAGCCGTCGGGCGCCACGTTCCAGGACCCCAGGCGACTGCATCGGATCTTGATACAGTACTCGGTGGGACGAACGTCTCGAGAGTCAGCCACCTTCACGGGGGGAACGATGAGACCGAGAGAGATCGCGAGCTTCTGTCGCACCGCGGCCAGCTGATCCAGCAAGTCTCCGCCCCGGTCGACGTCGAGCAGCGGGACGAGCCGATAGCCGATCTCGATCTCGAGCGTCTCGACGCGCAGCAACGACCGCGCATCAACGACGGGGCGATGGAATGCACGAGGCTCCGGTTCCGGAGCGACTTCGACAGCGTCACTCTGACGCGTCAATCGCTCCCGCCGGAGGACCACCCCGCACGCCATGCACGCGCCGGACGTGATCAGCACCGCGGACGCCGGCATCCCGGTCGGCACAAGGAGCCAGAGAAAGCCGGCCACGGTGAAGAGAATGCGATCGTTCGAGAAGACCTGTCGGCCGAGATCTCTGCCGAGCTGTTGGCTCGCGGCGCTGCGGGTTACTAGCAACGCCGCCGAGATCGACACCACCAGCGCCGGCACCTGGCTGACGAGCCCGTCACCCATCGTCAGGCGACCGAAGACGCCGAGCGCCTCGCCGAAGCCGTAGCCGTGGTAGACCACGCCGACAAAGACTCCCCCGACGAGATTGACGAACATGATCACGATTCCGGCGATCGCGTCACCGCGAACGAACTTGCTCGCTCCGTCCATCGCGCCGTAGAAGTCCGCCTCGCGCGAAACCTCGAGACGTCTCACGCGTGCGGTGTCCTGATCGATGGCCCCGGCGGAGAGGTCGCCGTCAATACTCATCTGTTTGCCGGGCATCGCGTCGAGCTGGAATCGAGCCGCGACCTCCGACACTCGCGTCGCTCCTCGCGTGATCACGAGGAACTGCACGACCACGATGACCGCAAAGACGACGAGCCCGATGACGAGGTTGTCACCCCCGACGAAGCTTCCGAAGGTCGCCACGACCTTTCCCGCGGCGTCCGGTCCCTCGGACGCGTTACCGAGGATCAATCGTGTCGTCGCGATGTTGAGCGACAGACGAAAGAACGTGATGACGAGGAGCAGCGACGGAAAGACGCTGAACTCGAGCGGCCGGTGCACGTACGCCGCCGACAGCAGGACCAGCAGAGACACCGTGACATTGAGGATCAGCAACAGGTCGACGAAGACCGGCGGCATCGGTACGAGAATCACGAGCAGAATCGCGATCAGGCCAATCCCCAGCAGCAGGTCGAGCTGCGACTTCGCATGCACCCAGACCCGGTTCGCGCCCGAGCTTCCCGAGGCTCTCATCCCGTCGCTCACGAGCTGCCTCCTTCTCGAGAGGAGCGGGAGCTGGACCGGATTCGTCGCGCGATACTGCGACGGTGCTGACGGGCCTGAGCGGACAGTTCCTGATCAGACATCTCCTCGAGCAGCTCCTCGCGTGTCATCATCAGGTCACTCTCGTGTCGCCACCGCTGGAAGAGCCAGTCCGCCAGACCGAGCACGACGAGTCCGCTCGTGGCCATCACCGCAACGTCAGCGAGATGCTCGAAGCCGAGCCACGCGGCTCCGGCAGCCCGCTGCGTCAGGAGAACCTCGACGGAGACGGAGCCGCCCTCCCCCAGAGAGCCGCACAGACCCCACCAGAGCGCGTAGCCGATCCAGCCACACTTCAGCAGCGCAAAGACTCCACGTCCCCACGCCCGCGCGGACGAGAAGCCGAGCCCCCCCGCCGCGCTCACGAGTCGGTGCGCATCGGGAACAACGGCGAGCGGACGGAAGAACCAGCCGGTCTGCACGACAGTGGCGGCGAAGATCGTCGCGACAACGAGCCCGACCGCCGGAAGAAACATCCCGAACGCGGCGACACTCGATTCCGACAGCATGGCGATCGACGAGTCGAAGGTGAGGCTCTCTGACGAGAACGCGGACTCGAGCATCCGGCGGACCAGCTCCTTCACCTCCACGAGCCGCCCCGGTGCGAGGCCCCGAAGGGCGACCAGGACCAGCAGCAACGAGGTCGATGCAACGAGATCCCGGGAGATGGCTACCTTGCCCTCTTCCCTCGCCTTGCGCCGCCTGCCGCTGGTCGGCTTCTCGGTTCTGCGATCGTTGTCGAGGCCCATTTCCTCGCGTTCCCTTCGTCGGCGTCAGCGCCGGCGAATCAACCTCCGATACCCCGCAACACCGTCACACCGTCTGCGATCGCCCCCTCCAGCAGCAGCCGCACGTATCCACTCATCGCCGGAAGTCCGACGACGATTCCGACGATCGAGACGAAGGCGCGCACCGGAAGCCCCAGCGTGAAGAGCTCCGCTTCCGGCAGGACGCGGCCGAGCAGCCCCTGAGCGAGAGAGACGACGCCGAGAGCGAGACAGACCGGAAAAGCGAGAACGAACGCACCCGCCATGAGATCCGCCCCTACTTCCAGCACCAGCGACCTCAGCAGCGCAGGCAGCGTGGCGGGGCTGAAGCTTCCCGCCGGCACGAACGTGTAGCTGTCGATGAGTGCACGGATCAGCCCGTGGTGCAGTTCGAGCGCCAGAAACAGGAATACTGTCAGAGCGTCGAAGAAGAGCTGCAGTGTCCTGTCGGTGGTCGAGCCCTGCGGATCCGCGATGGCCGCTGCCGAGAAGCCTGCTTGTTGCGAGATTAAACCCGCCGCCGCGCGCACGATCGCCAGAACAACCAGTATCGACCAGCCCAGGATCACCCCGACGAGCATCTCCGACACAAGCAGCAGCCAGCCGTCGACGACTCGGCTCAGTCGACTCAACAAGGCCGGCGCGTCCTCGAGAAGCGGCGTCGTTACGGCCGGCGAGGAGAGAAGACAGACCGAGAGCAGCCCCAGAACGCCCAGCTTCAAACGCCATGGAATACCACGCCCGCGGAAGAACGGCGCCGCCAGAAAGATCCCGAAAACACGCGCGCCGACCACCACAGCCGCTGCGAAGAACGTGGATTCGTTCACCACGCTCATCGGTCGCGCTCCCCGTCTCGTCTCTCACCTCTTCTCCACGCTCCTTTCATCGCGTCACGGGAACAGCCCGTTTCCGAGTTGCTCGAGCACTCCGCGCGTGTAGCTCGTCATGACGTCGAGCAGCCAGGGCAGCAGGAAGAAGATCACCGCCGCCATCGACAGGATCCTCGGAATGAACGAGAGCGTCTGATCGTGAACCTGCGTCATCGCTTGCAGCACGCTGACAACAAGCCCGACCAGGAGTCCCACTGCCAGAATCGGCAACGCGAGCTCGAGCGCGGTCGTCATCGCGGTGCGTGCGTGGTCGGTAGCCAGCTCGAAGGAGTCCATCGCTCTGCCTCAGCCCCCCGAAACCGTCAGACCGATGAGAAGCTGGCCGACGACGAGCGACCAGCCATCGACGAGCACGAAGACCAGAATCTTCAGAGGCAGCGAGACCATCGACGGCGGAAGCATGATCATCCCCATCGACACCAGCACCGCTGACACGACGAGGTCGATCAGCAGAAACGGGAGAAAGAGGAGGAACCCCATCTGGAACGCCAGCTTGAGCTCGCTGAGAACGAAGGCCGGCAAGATGGTGAAGAGGCTGAGCTCCTCGAGCGGACGGTCGGCCAGAGCCGCCGTGTTCCGGATCTCCGACGCGAGCCGTAGCTCCGAACTGAGCTCGGATCCGGTGTTTCCCGAGACCGCATCTCCGGACTCCGTCCTGGCCGCCGACGGCTCGCCGCTCACCGGGTGCGTATCCGCGGCAGGCCCCGAGCTCGAGATGTCGATCATCAGCGCCAGGTCGGAACGCAGGGTGTGCGCCAGCAGGAAACGCTTCACCGGCAGCGCCGCTCGCTCGTACGCCCCCTGCGGCGTCATTTCCTTGGTTTCGACGAGCGGCAGGTACGCGTCGCGGTAAACCGCGGTCCAGACCGGCGTCATCACCACCCCAGTGAGCAGGAGCGAGAGTCCAAAGACGACCATGTTCGGCGGCAGGTCCTGCGCCCCCAGTGCGCGCCGCAGGAAGGACAACACGATGAGGATGCGGGGAAAGCACGTCGTCAGAAGAACGATCGACGGCACGACCCCGAAGACCGTCACCAGCGCCAGCGCGCGTAACGGCGCCTCGAGGTTGTCGTCCTCGAGGCCGGTCGCCGTCTCCAGGAGCCCCCCCCCCCGCCCCCGCGCCGCCGGCGGGGGGGCCCCCCGCGCCCCGGGGGGGGCCGCGCCGCCCGCCGCGGCCGCCGCCACC
>CAYMLL010000199.1:10771-14686 GCA_964390645.1 uncultured Planctomycetia bacterium
TCCCGTGCCGCCTGCTCGACGATCTCCTGCGCACCGAGCGTGGAAGCGACGCCCGCAGCGGACACCGCCACGCCGGCTCCGATCAGCCGTCTTGCGAAGGCCCCCCTCATCGCTTGTCTCCGACACCAACGAAAGGAAAGCCCTTGCGCCAGGATGCGACAAGATCGAAGAGCCCGCCCTGACCGTGCGAGTCTCGGGTCTCGACGCGTGCCGACTCGGTGGCTCGCTCCGCGGTCTGCCGCCCGGTGTCCACGGACGAGAGGAGCTCGGCGAGCTCGGCGGGTTCGTCGATCGACGCCAGCGGCGACATCTGGTCGCCGCACATACCGACGAGGACGGCCCGTCCGGTACCGACACGCAGGAGGCAAACGGAATGACGTGGAGACAGCGCAACGCGACCGACGACCTGTAGCCCGTCGACCCCGTGTCCCATGCTCCTGCCGAGAATACCGCGACGCCAGAACCAGACCGCGACGAAGCCGAGAGCTCCGATGCCGAGTACGGTGCCGAGAAGACGTGCGAACGCTTCCAGCGGCGAGGCGTCTTCCCTGGCGCCGTCCGCCGTACGCCGTTCCACGTTCAGAACATCGCCGATGGTCTCTCCGGGCTGCACCTTTGTCGACGCTTCGACGGCGGGAGCGGGGGTCGAGGTGCACACGAACACGGAGCCCGCCGCAACGACGACGGACACGACGATCACGAGAAGCCGACGCGTGGGTCTCACGAACGTGCCTCCTCGGTGACGGATGTCTGAGCCTCCAAGACCTCGGTGACCCGCACGCCGAAACGGCCGTTGACGACGACGACTTCGCCGCGCGCGATCAGCAGCTCGCCGACGTAGACGTCGACCGGAGCCTCGACTGCACGGTCGAGATCGACGATATCACCGCACGTGAGCGAGGCGGCCTCGTCGACGCGCATCTTCCGCCGACCCAGCTCGACACGCACGCACATCCGAACCTTGTCGAGGATGGCGTTCGACTCTGCCGCGCCGTCCTCCGACGGTCGCACGGTCTCGATCGAGTCATCGCCCGGAAGGTCAACCAGGGGTCGTATGTCGAGCCCGCTCGGCGCCCTGCTCCCGCGGAGGCCCTCGAGCAGCACGTCGATCGAATCGGTGCGAGATCGCGAATCGTCTCTTGCCATCGTCCCCTGCGGACTCCCGTTCGTGAACTAATCGCCCTCGACGCCCGGCGTGGCGTCCGAGGCGGGACGGTCCCGCAACGCTTCGAAGACACGACGTCGCGAGCGTGCCTCCCCGAAGCGACGACGGGAGTCGAGAAAATCGTGCTCGCGGTCTTCGAGCGCCTGACGTCGACTATCCGCGCAACGCCCCAGCGCCGCGAGGTAGGCGCGCAAGCGAACGCTGTGCTGCTCGATACGCTGGCGGCTCTCCTCTCTACGCCGCTCCATCTCCGCGACACGACCCCGGGCGCTCTCCACGAGGCCTCGGTCGCGAGCTACATTCTCCAGCGCACGTCGCTCCTCGATCTCACGCAGTCTCACGAGCGTCGCCAGCGCTCGTCGTGTTCGCTCGTTCATCGACAGATCGGCTCCTCGGCGCACGTCGTGCCAGAGATTTCGAGCTCCTCGCCCCGCGCCAGTCGGTGAAGAAGGTCCACCGAGCTCTCGTAGTCGCTCCACTCGTCGCGTTCCTGTCTGAGGAAGCGCTCGATCGTCGGCATTCGCTGGACGGCGACATCAGTGGCCGGGTCGGTCCCGGCAACGTACGCGCCAAGACGGATCAGCTCCTCCGCGTCGCGATATCGAGCCAGGTGTGCTCGCAAACCCCGGACGTCCCGAAAGTGACCCTCATCGATCAGTCGCGGCTGGACGCGGCTGAGGCTCGCGAGTGGGTCGATCGCGGGATAGTGCCCCCGCTCCGCGAGATCACGAGACAGCCACAGGTGACCGTCGAGCGCCGCTCGCACACAGTCCACGACCGGGTCGTTGCGATCGTCCGCCTCGACAAGCGCCGTGTAGAAGCCGGTGACGCTTCCGGTCGCTCCCGGCCCCGCGCGCTCGAGCAAGCGCGGCAGGAGCGAGAACACGGACGGCGGATACCCCTTCGTCGCGGGAGGCTCGCCCATGGAAAGGCCGATCTCGCGCTGCGCCATCGCGACGCGCGTCAGAGAATCGAGCAGCAAGAGCACATGCTCACCTCGGTCGCGAAAGAACTCGGCAATCGACGTGGCGGCCTGCGCCGCCTGCAGACGCTTGAGCGCAGGTTCCTCCGCGGTCGCGACGACGACGACGGTACGCCGGAGCCTGTCGCTTCCGATCTCGTTCTCCACGAAGTCCCGGACCTCTCGGCTGCGCTCCCCGATGAGCCCGAGAACGACAACCGGCGCCTCGGTGTTCCGGGCGAGCATCCCGAGCAGCATGCTCTTGCCGACGCCGCTCCCCGCGAAGATCCCGAGCCTCTGACCGCGGCCGACCGTGAACATCGAGTCGACGGAGCGCAGTCCCGTACGAAGGATGCGGTCGACCGGCTGACGCTTCAGCGGACTCGCCGGTCGGTTGTGAAGCGGCATGTCCACACCGCCGACGAGCGGTCGATCGTCGCCATCGATGGGAGTACCGTCCGCATCGAGAACTCGGCCGAGTAGACCCGTTGAAACGCGCACCGACGCAACGCGGCCGTGGTACTCGACAGAGTCCCCGGCCGCCATGCCTCGCGTGTCCGCGGCCGGGGCGATCAGCGCGTGCTCATCGCGAAAGCCAACGACCTCGGCGGGAATTCGCCGTCCACCACGACACAGGATCTCACAGCGAGCCCCCACCGGTGCAAACAGACCTCGACACTCGGCGATCGAGCCGAGTAACCGGTGAACCTGGCCGGTGATCCGCGCCGCAAAGGCGCTCTGCAGTCGCGTCCTCAGGTCGATCACGGCCGCTCCTCCACGTCGAAAGCTCGCCCGATCGTACTCGCGCGAGGCGACTCGCCCAGGAGGGCCTCGGCGACGAGCTCGAGCTGCGTGTCGATGTCGAGGTCGACCACGCCGGCCCCCGCAATCAGGCGACAGCCGCCGCGGGTGAGGTCCGCCGTCGACCTGATCTCGACCCCGTCGAACTCCTCCGCCCACCGCGGTCCCTCCGCAAGCGCCTGGCCGACGAAATCGACGTCGTCCGGATGGACCTCGACGACGATCTCGCCCCGCCGGAAGATGAGATCGACCGCCTTCTCGATGTTGCGCAGCGCGGGGTCCCCGAGATCCCGGACCTCCCTCTTCACGAGCGCCCGGCCGACCTCGAGCGAGAGCCTGACGATCTCTCGGCGTGTGTCGTCGACGAATCGTCGCCGTTCCTCCTCGTACTCGAGGGCCGCTTCGCGGAGCATCTCGAGCACACGTGAGAGCTCGTCACGCGCTTCCTCCAGACCGCTTCGACGTCCGCCGTCGACGCCCTCCTTCCAGCCCGTGCTCCGGCCTTCGTCGAAGCCCGCACGTCGGGCCTCGTCGTGTCCCTCTCGGTAGCCACGCTCGCGCCCCTCGGACTCCGCTCGAGCGCGCGCGAGCTCGGTACGGTCCTCGAGCTCGCGCTCTCGTGTTTCTCGGTCGATTTCGGCGGCAGCACGCTCGGCGACAATGCGCGCTTCGGCGCACTCCCAGCGCTTGCGGATACGGGCTTCGATCTCGCGCTCGAGGGTGACCAGATCGGAGATGCTGTCTCGCGCTCGGGCGAGAAGAGACGCCTCGACGACATCTGCGGAAGGCAGGGGCTCGACGGCCTCGTATTCCTCACCGATGTCCGGACGGATCCACCGTCCGCCGGCCACCGAGCGGTCTTCGTGATGCTTGGTCATGGGCTCTTTCGTCACCGGCGACATCCGGTCGCTCCCCCACGCCCGATCAGCTCGCTATCGAGCTGACACCGACGATCCGGATCTCCCCGGACTCTGCCAGCCTCAGCGCG
>CAYMLL010000200.1:0-14673 GCA_964390645.1 uncultured Planctomycetia bacterium
AAGGAGGACCGAGACGGCGGAGGAAAAGTGCGCCGCATCACCGTGATACTCGAGCGATAGCGTGAGGATCTCCTCCAGCGCGGCGCGTTCGCCTTCGACAGCCGCTCGCAGCAGTGCCAGCAGACGTACGACGATGTCCGCCGCCGACGCCAGCGGTGCGACCTCCGGGCGAGAAAAACCGGCGATCGACGGCATCACGGCTCGAGCGAGTGGTCGCGGCGTTGACGAGGCGCTCAGACGCGCGACGAGCAGACGGCGAGCTTGCGGTCGGCTCGTCGTCTCGACGCTGTCGCTCGCGAGCAGGTTCGCAAGCGCTACCATCTCGGCGTCGAGTGCGCGTCGAGGGGGTGCGACTCGCCGCAGGAGCGCGCGGGCCGTCACACGAGCCAGGTCGTCGTAGAGCGCCGCCGGCACCTCGGTCACGGTCCGCGAGCGTCGAGCGCCGGAGCGTGAGCGTTCGAGGGTCGCTCCGGTGGCGTCGATCGTCAGATCGGCGATGCTGTGGCGTCGGGCGTGAAATCGGTACCTCCAGCCGGGTTGCGAGCCTGCGGTCTGTGGTCTGCTTGCCGCGTCTTGCGACGGGTCGACACGTGAGAGTCGGGCGAGCACGTCCGAGAGCTCTGCAGAAATCGCCACCAGAGGCTGGCTGTCCGGGGCGATGTCGAGGTCGACGACGACGTCGCGACCGTCATCGTCACGGAAGATGGCGTCCGAGAGCACCAGGTCCGAGGCCCGCAGTGACCGTGAGGCCGCTTCAGCCGGGTTCAGGGCGGAGCCGACCGGGGGGCGGCCGGAGGGTCGCCGTGGTGGATCCGGGGACCGATCGGAGCCGCTGCAGCCGCTCGCGAGGCCCCATCCCGCGGCCAGGACGAACAGGCACACGGCGCCAGGATTCCGTGGCGTGTCAGGTTTCGGGGGCGTCAGGAGGACCATGACGTCCGATGATGCCGCGACGTTGTCAGAGCGTCCAGGGGCTTGGGAGGCGATCCGGTTTTTTCTTCGGACTCCATGGCCCGCTTAACGTATCATGCATCCTGGTTTCGCCTCCACCAGGAGCGCGGGTTGTCAGGGTCTGGATGATACTTCGGTCGGGATGCACGCCGTCATGCCCGAGCGAACATCGAGAAAGAATCACGGGGTCTGTAGGAAGGCGAGTCCGACGTGAGACGCGACGTCTTGAGCCTGATCGGGTCGTTGTGGGTGGTCTTGATCCCGGGATCGCAGGCGTTGGGACAACGTCTCGTGATCAGCGAAGTGCTCTTCGATCCGGTCGGAGTGAACACAGGCAATCAGCTCGTCGAGATCTGCAACCTGTCGCCGGACGCCATCGACCTGCACGAGTCCAACATCTGGCTGCGTTTTCCGCCGGCCTCATGGCGCTTTCCCGAAGGTGCCTTGCTCCGGCCGGGTGGCCGGGCCGTCGTGCACGTGAATCGCAGCGGACGTCGCGCAGAGACGGTTTTCTTCACCGGCATGGCCGGCATGCGGAGCCTGCGTTCGAGCGACAGCATCGCGCTCTATCAGACGAGCCTCTTTCAAGCTCCCGAGCGGCTCCTGCATTACGTTCAGTGGGGCGATCGGGCCCAGGGTGGCGAGGAGGTCGCTGTTCTCGCGGGGCGCTGGCCGCAGGACGGCTTCGTTGATTCGCGCGCGGCGCGTCCTGGCTCCTCGCTCGTCAACAGGTTCGATCATGACGACGCCCCGGTCATCGATGCCGGAAACGCCGTCGCCGCGTGGTGCATCGATGGCTCGCCGAGCCTCGGGTTCGAGAATGATGAGTGCACTCCGGCGTACGCCGGCAGCGGCGTCGTTATCAACGAGATCGGGTTGGCCTCGCCACGGACGTTCGGTGCTTCCTTCATCGAGCTTCTCAACACGGGCACCGTCATCGAGGACCTCGGTGCCCTCAGTGTGACGCTGGACGGCAGCGAGCTGTACAGCTTTCCCGCGGGAACCCTCATCGGTCCCGGCGAGATCGTCCCGCTGTTTCTCGGGGTCGACGGCGTCGAAAGTGACGATGCCTGGTATACGGGCGCCGACGTGTTTCGTCCCCTCGGTCGCGACGACGCTTGCTCGATTCACTTCGGTGATGACGTCGAGGACCCGACCCGTTTGCTGGCCTTCGTGCAGTGGGGCGCCGGGGTGTCGCCCGTTGCGGACGTCGCCATCGCCGTCGGTTCGTGGACCGAGGGCGCGGCGGTGGACAACAGCGGTCTTCACGCTCGAGGTTCGCTCGTCTTCGAGGGTGGCTCGAGCGGTCCCGACGCCTGGCGCGTCGACAACACACCGACGCCTGGCGCACCGAACGATGCCCCGGTATCACCCCCGACGATCGTCGTCAACGAGGTACTGCTCGAGCCCGAGGGGGAGGACAATGCTACTCGGCATGCCGTCGAGCTCCGGAACCGCTCGGAGTCCCGTGCCGTCGACGTCGCGGGGTTGACGCTCTGTGTCGCGTCGTCGGCCGATGTCGGGGCGGCGACATGCTTCTCGCTGCCGGCCGGCACGACGATTCCACCGGCGGGTCTCCTCGTCGTGCGGCTCAATGCCGTCGGCGAGGATACCGTCGACGACATCTTCACCGGCGGTCTGGTGGATCTCGACCCGTCGGGTGGGGAGATCGCTCTCTTCTTGACCCCCGACGTTGACGACACGAACAACCTGATCGACTACCTGGCGTGGGGCCCCGGCGTCGGGCCTAATCGCTCCCGAGCCGAGTCCGTCAGAATCTGGCCGCCGAGCGATACCATCGGGGTCGTTTTGCTGCAGGACGGGTCGAGCCTGGCCTACCTGGGCGAGGGCGACGAATCCGTCAGCTTCCGCATCGACCTGTCGCCGTCGATCGGCGAGTCGAACGAGGAGGTGGCGAGACGGGAGCCCTTCCGCCGCGGTGACTGCAACGACGACGCCGTCGTCGACATCTCGGACTCCGTGATGGCGTTCAACTTCCTCTTTATCGGCGACGAAGATCCTCGGTGCGCCAACGCATGTGACGCCAACAGGGACAACGTCGTCGACATCTCGGACGGGGTATTCCTTCTCAACTTCCTCTTCCGGGGGGCCGCATCGCCCCCCTTCCCCGGTCCGTACGGCCCCTGCGCGGCCGTCGCGGGCCTTGGCGAGCTCTTCTGCAACGCGTACCTCTCCTGCGCGCAGTGAAGCGTGAAGCGGCCCGGACGTTCGTGACCCGGTTATCGATCCGTGTTCCCGTTCGGGTTCCGGGTCAGAGGATTCCGCTCTCCCGCAGCCGCGTCTCCGTCGCCCTCACCTTGCGGTAGTAGTCCAGCATGCCGAGGTGGGCGGCCGACTCCTCGTCCAGGAAGAAGGTCACGTCCGCGTGGTTCTGCAGCGCGCTACCCGGCCAGAAGCTCGAAATCGGTCCCTCGACGCACGCCTTCACGGCTTCGGCCTTCTTGGTGCCGAAGGCCTGCAGGAGGATGCTTCGGGTGTCGAGGATCGTTCCGATCCCGAGTGTGGCGGCCACGGTCGGCTGCTCCTCGTCGTGGTCGTAGAAACGCGAGTTATCGCGCAGCGTCTTCTCGGTGAGAGTCTTGATCCGCGTTCGTGATGCGAGCGACGAGGTCGGCTCGTTGAAGCCGATGTGTCCGTTCGAGCCGATCCCCAGGAGCTGGATGTCGATGCCGCCGCATTCGCGGATGGCCTCCTCCTGGCGGCGGCAGGCCGCGGCGAGATGCGGACCCCTGGTCGGCGGAAAGCGGATGTTCTCTTCCCGGATGTTGATCCCCTTGAAGAGGTGCCGATCCATGAAGTACCGGTAGCTCTGCGGATGATCGGCCGCGATGTCGAGGTACTCGTCCAGGTTGAACGTGCGCACCTTCGAGAAGTCGACGCCGTCCTCCTGATGGGCGTGCACGAGCTGTTGGTAGACACCGATGGGGGTGGATCCCGTCGCCAATCCGAGTACCAGGTTCGGCTTGCGCGACAGTGCGTCGAGGATTTTTCCGGTGACGAGATCAGCGCTCTCGTCAGGGTCTCGACAGACGATTACCTTCATTGCGGTCGTTCCCTGCTCCGTTCGCACCAGCCTTGCCACTTTCAGCGGCAGATGGAGCACATTATGCGGAGTCGATCGGGGCGGGGCAAGGTGCGGTCATCGGGGCTGGGGAGATGGACTTCCGGCGACGGCGTCCGGGACGGATTCCGTCAGGTGGACGTCGAGGCGTTCGGACGTCGGCTCGGAGCCTCACCCGGCCGCGAAACCGGATCGCGAACGGCGACCGTTTATCGACGTCGGGGGGCGGCGTCGCCAGCTCGACCTTGCCTCCGCTCGCAGTCGTCTAACGCCTCCGCCTCCAGATGTTGGGCAGGAACAGCACCAGCAGCGTGTAGATCTCGAGCCTCCCGAGCAGCATGCAGAAGGACAGCGCCAGCTTGCCGATCGGGTGGACGAACTGGAAGTTCTCCACCGGACCGACGCGACCGAGGCCAGGGCCGATCGAGTTGAGGGCGCTCAGGGAGGCCGTCGATGCCGTCACCAGGTCGATGGCGGGGTCGGTGGTGCCGGGCGCGGGAGCGTGCGGGAGCCCACAGAGGAGCGCGGTCGTGGCGAGAAAGGTGATCACGTACATCGTGAAGAAGCCGAGTATCCCCCAGAGCAGTTCGTCGTCGATCGGCTTGCCGTCGACGGTCAGCGGGCGGACCAGGCGCGGGAAGAGAAGACGTCGGCACTCGCGGGCAGCGTGCTTGAGGACGACGACGACGCGGATTATCTTGAGGCCGCCCGCGGTCGAGCCTGCGCAGCCGCCGACCACCATCATCGTGACGATGAGGATCTTCGAGAGGGAGGGCCAGCGCTCGAAGTCCGCAGTGCCGAAGCCGGTCGTCGTCAGGATCGCCACGGTCTGAAACCCGCTGTCTCGGATGCAGCGACCGAGGTCTCCGTGCGATGCGACGAGCAGGTCGGCGGCGATCAACGTCATCACGACCACGAGGATCAGCACGTAGAGGCGAACCTCCGAGGAGCGAAAGAGCGAGCTGACCTCGCTTCGCACGACCGCGCGATACTGCAGCACGAAGTTGAGGCCGGCGAGGAACATGAAGATCGTGATGATCGTCTCGAAGTAGAGGGCGTTTTCGTGGAAGTGGGCGCTGTCCGGGTTCGAGTACGTGCCGATGCTCTCGTTCAATGGAGAGAATCCGCCGGTCGCAGCCGTGGCGAGGGAGTGGTTGACCGAGTCGAAGAGGCTCATGTCACCCATGACCAGCAGGAGGATCTCGACCACGGTCAGCGCGGCGTAGAGCACCCAGAGCCGCAGTGCCGTCTGTCGGATGCGAGGGGCGAGCTTCTCGATGCCGAGTCCCGAGGACTCCGCGGAGAACAGCTGCATGCCACCGACCGCGAGCTCGGGGAGGATCGCGACGGAGAGCACGATGATCCCCATTCCTCCCAGCCAGTGGCTGAACGAGCGCCAGAAGAGGATTCCCTTCGGCTGCGCCTCGATGTCCGAGAGCACGGTCGCGCCGGTCGTCGTGAAGCCGGACGCGGACTCGAACAGTGCGCTCGTGAAGACCTCCCAGGCCCCGGAGAGTCCGCCTGTGTTCCTCGGGATTTCAGGAATCGACTCCAGGATGACGAAGGGAATCGTGCCGTGGATGATCATCAGAATCCACGAGAAGGCGACGACGAGGAAGCCTTCGCGACGTCGCATCCCTCCGGCGTCTCCTGCCGCTCCGTCCTTGCCCGCCAGCAGGCTGAGGACGATGCCGATGCTCATGACGAGAAGGAAAGGGGTGAGCCATGCCCAGATCGCCCGGTGCTCGTGCTTCTCGAAGTCGCCGTAGATCAGTCCGACGACCATCGGTACGAGGAAGAGCCCGCTCACGAAGAGGTGAAAGCGTCCGAAGTAGCGCAGCAGGAACTCGGTGCGCATTGCGATTACGTGAAGAGCTTCTCGACGTCGGAAATCGCGTCGGCCAGCACGCTGACGATGACGTGGTCACCGGGGAGGATCTGGTCGTCGCCTCCCGGGATGATCGCCGGATCCGGCGACTTCTCGCGAAGGATACCCCCGACGATGGCCTGGTCCGGAAGCTCGAGCTCGGACAGGGGAATGTTGCACACGTTCTTCTTTCCCTGCGGTGAGATCTTGTACTCGAGAATCTCGATCTTGTTGTCGCCGAGCATCATCGCGCGGGCGATGCGTACACCGCGCACCTTCTCGAGGATCTCTCTGGCGAGAGCGCGCTGTGGGCTGATGAGACTGTCTATTCCCATCTTGTACGCGATCGGCGCGAACTTGAAGTCATCGACTCGCGTGACGACGTGCGCCGCCTTGATGTGCTTCGCGTACATGCCGATGAGGAGCGCCTTCTCCTCTTCCTTCATCAACACCGCGACAGCATCTCGTCCGTCTTCAACCTCCCGGCGGATCACTTCGATGTCGGTCGCGTCTTCCTCGATCACCGTCGATCGCTCGAGGCGCTGCGCGATAAACTTGGCTCGCTCGGGGTCGGACTCGATGACCGTCGGCGGCTGCCCGATTTCCTCGAGATAGCGCGAGGTATGAAATCCGATAACGCCGCCACCGACGATCAGCACGTCGTGGACGCGCAGCTTCGGGAAGCCGAAGAAGCGCAGGAAGTCGCTGACGCGGTCGGGAACCGTCAGCGTGAAGACCTGGTCGTTCTCTTTCAGCGCCTGGTGGCCGCGCGGAATGATGAACTTCTCCTCGCGCTGAATCGCGATGAGGATTCCGGGGCGTGGCAGGTTGAGCTCGCTCAGCGGCCGGTCGACACCGTTGAAGTGGCTCTTGACGGCCGTCTCGATGAGGACGAGCTTCCCGCCGGCGAGCGACTCGTGGGACGACAGCCCCGGGAATGCGAACAAGCGGGCGATCTGCTCGGCGACGGCCTGCTCCGTGGTGATCAGGTGGTCGATCCCGAGTTCGCTGGACGTCATGCTGTAGTAGTCGCCGTCGTAGCGGCGGTCGCGCACTCGCGCGATCGTCTGCTTGCTGCCGTGCTTGCGGGCGGCCAGGCAGCTGAACATGTTGATCTCGTCGAGGTTCGTCACTGCGATGAAGAGATCAGAATGGCGGATGCCCGCCTCTTCGAGCGCGTTCTTGCTGGCCCCGTTGCCATGTACGACGAGCGCGTCCAGCCTCTTCTCGGAGCGATGGACAACGTGCTCATCTTGCTCGACGATCGCGACGTCGTGTTTCTCCCGGATGAGGATCTCCGCGAGGTAGGTTCCGACCTCGCCGGCGCCGACGATGACTACGTACACTTCGTGATCGTCCTCCGGGGCAGACCGCCGTGGCCACGGCGACGGAGTTGATCCGGGCCGGGGGCAGTGCGGGTTCACCTTACCGGCCGCCGGGGAATCTGCAAGAGGGCGTCTCCTCGTCGCCACGCGTCCGGATTCTCCTCGGGCACTGGGCCCCGCCGATCGCTAAAATGAGGCTCGATAGCATGATAGGAAGCGACCTGCGAACGGGCTACTCGGCGGGAGTGAATCGATGGAGAAGCTGCACGTCGTCATCTCGGCGGCCATACTGGTTGTCTGCGGCCTGACCCTTGTCGTCGTCGTGACAGGGGAGGAGACCGCCGTTCGGCGGCCGGACGACGAGTCCGGGCGTTTTCTCGAGGGCCTCGAGGATCGGCTCTCGGCCATCGAGATCAGCGTCGACGGACTGGCGACGTCGATCCGCAGGGAGCTGTCCGGGCGGCTGCGGACGCTCGAGAAGAAGGTCTCGGCGCTGGAGCCCACGTCGGCGTCCAAGCCCGACGGCGGGATCAGCCCGACCGCCGGTCCGCGGCGCATCGAGGTCTCTCGTCCGCCCGACCTCGAGGGAGACGACCGCTGAAGCCGCGCACCGGGGGACCTCGATCCCGGGAGGGTCCGTGTCGCGCCGGCGCCCCTGTGCCTGGCGCCGCGTCCTCTTCTTGCCCGTCGGATCATCTCCCTTTCTCCCCCCTCCTCCTTGCCGTACAGTAAGGAGGGCCCACCGCCAGGGTCGATTCGCCCTTCGAACGACTTCACGGAGCAGCACGATGTCACGCACTCTTTCGACGCGCGCGGTCCTCATCGCGGCGGTCCTCAACGCGAATCTTGCGCTTGCTCAGGACACCGGCGCGGCGAAGGCGGCCGAGCCGGAATTCAAGAGCGAGAAGTACGCCCGGAGCTACGCGAAGGGCAAGGCAGCGTTCGACAAGGACGAGTTCAAGGACGCCGCCAAGGAGTTCAAGAGTGCGGCGCGTGGGGGCAAGACCAAGGCTGACAGGGCTCTCGTCACCAAGTGGGCCGACGTCTGCAAGAAGGGGGGACCGTTGCTCCGGCAAGCGATTGCCCTGAGGGAGCGTCAGTACTGGAACGAGGCGTACGACAAGCTGTCGCTCGGGGCGCGCAGGTTTGTCGGCACGCAGATCGAGGGACGGTTCCGCAAGGCGCTGCTCGAGGTCGACCGGCTCCTCTACACGCCGATCGAGACCTTCGATCGTCCGAGCCCGCGCTACGGCAAGAAGTTCGGCAAGATGTTCATCAAGGACGCGAAGTTGCAGGCGAATGGCACCGTTTGCCTGCACTGGCAGAGCACCAGAAACGGAAAGCCCGGCGTGCTCAGCGTCAAGGGCGTGCCGCCCGACTGGTCCGCCTACGGTACGCTCGAGTTCTGGGTCAACGTGCGAGTTCCCGGCAAGGGCGAGGTCATCCTGATGTCGGTTCCCGGCAAGAAGAAGGGGCAGACCGGTCGCTCGGCGGCGCCGCCGGGGGAGGGGCTGCACGCGGGTGTCCCGCATCCGGTCGGGTTGGCCCGCAAGGGCGGCTGGCAGTACATCCGCCTCGATCTGTCCAAGTTCAAGTCGCAGGGCGGTGCGGAGCTCAGCCGCGTGCAGGAGTTCCGCTTGCAGTTCGGGGCTGGCACAACGTTCGACCTGTTCCTCGACGACGTGAGATTACGGAAGAAGAACCCGTCCCAGGGCAAGAACAAGGACGGCAAGGCGACGAGCCGGAGGCGGTGACGTTGTCCGGTCGTTCGGCTGTCGGACAGCCTGCCGGAGCGCTGGCGCCTTGACGCATCGAGACACGGTCGCTCAACATGTCGGCGAGGATCGCCAGGGGAATCTCGGTGCCGCTGTGCCGCCGGTCTTTCGCAGCTCGCTCTTCACGTTCGAGGACAGCGCGAAGCTCGAGGCTGCGCTGCGAGGAGCGAGTGGCGAGCACGTCTACAGCCGGCTCTCGAACCCGACCGTTCGTGTGCTCGAGGACAAGGTCGCGGCCCTCGAGCGGGCGGATGCTGCGCTTGCCCTCTCGAGCGGCATGGCGGTGATCAGTGCCGTGCTCCTCGCGCATCTGCGGGCCGGGGACCACCTCGTCATCGGTGCGAAGTCCTACGGGCCGGCGTTGACCCTGGTTCGTGACGTCCTCGAGCCGCTTGGCGTGACCGCGACCCGCGTCGAGCCCGCCGAGGTCTCGGACCTCGAGACGCATCTGCGCGACGACACCAGGCTCGTCTACCTCGAGTCGCCTTCGAGTCTGACCTTCGAGGTCTGCGACCTCGAGGCCGCGGCCCGTGCTTGTCGCGCGCGTGGAATCACGACGGTCGTGGACAACTCGTGGGCGACACCGCTCTTTCAGCGACCCCTCGAGCTCGGCCTCGACCTCTCGCTGCACTCCGGGACGAAGTACCTCGGCGGTCATTCCGACATCGTCTTCGGGCTTCTTGCCGGACGTGCCGAAGCTGTCGAGCGAGCTCGTCGCGTCGCCGTACTTCTCGGCGGCAGCCTGTCTCCGGAGGACGCCTTCCTCGCCGTGCGTGGTCTGCGCACCCTGTCACTGCGAATGGAGCGGCACCGTGACAGCGCGATCCTGCTCGCGCGTCGGCTGATGGCCCACCCTCGGGTGCGGGCCGTGCTCCATCCGGCGCATCCCTTCTTTCCGACCCACGCGCTCTGGCTGCGTCAGTTCCATGGCTCCAGCGGGCTCTTCTCGTTTCGCCTCGACGGCGACCCTGCTCGCTTTTGCGATGCGCTCGAGGTGTTCCTTCTCGGTGTCTCGTGGGGTGGCCACGAGAGCCTCGCGTTGCCGGTCACGGCGCTGCCGGAGCGTGTTCCCGAGGACGGTGTGCGTCCCGACTTGCCCGCGGACCTGGTTCGCCTGTCGGTGGGGCTCGAGAATCCTGAAGACCTCTGGGCCGATCTGGAGCGGGGTCTTGCAGCGATCTGATCGGCTCCGGGAGATTCCGGCGATGTGCTCACGAGACGATCGTACGGGTGATGCGTGACAGCATCTGCCGGTGCATGTCGTGACAACTAGCGACAGATCCGAGCTGGTCCCTTCCAGGGCCAGGGCGCAGAATGGCCGGCGTTGATGGTGGGTGGGCGTCTGCGCCCACCCGCGGGGAGCAGCGTCGCTCGAAACACGGAGACAACCGATGATCGGAAGAACTCCTCACACGCCTGCGATCGCGCTCGTCGCAATCTGCCTCGCGACCATGACGACCGTTCACGCCGATCCGACCTGTGAGAGTCTCGAGGAGTGGGTTCCCGGCGACGTCGTCGCCTACGCTCGCATCGATGGGCTCGGCCGGCGAACAGAGGGCTTCCTCGAGTCGAAGCTGCGTCGAGATTTCGAGGCGACGGGTCTCGGTCGGGCCCTGATGGCGAACGAGAAGTACGCGGCGTTTCTCGAGCGGCTGGCGGACTTCGAGGAGACGGCAGGTCGCGGCGCTCTCGACTTGCTCGATGACCTTTTCGGCACCGAGGTTGTTGTCTCGGTGCGTCTGACCTTTATCGGAGTCCCCGAGGTTCTGCTTCTCAGTCGTGCCACGAGCTCCGACGGTATCGTTCGCTCGCGCGCCGCGCTCGAGAAGGTCGCCAAGATGTATCTCGGGGATCTACCGCCCACGAAGAAGGGTGATCATCGCGGTCGCCTGATCGAGTCGCTGGGCGACGGCCACTTCACGACGATCGGTGAGGTGATTGCCGTCTCGAACTCCAGGGGCATGATCGAGAGCGTGATCGACGTCGCGGAGGGAAAGAAGCTGCGCTCGGTCCGGAAGTCCTCCGTCTTCGCGAAGGTCGCCCCGAAGGCGCGGGAGAGCTTGTTCATCCACGTCGCCGTGCGCCCGCGTTTCATCCCGGGCTTCAAGATCCCGGAGCAGATGAACAATCCGGTCGGCAGCCTCCTGCTCGGGGGACTGTCGGGCGCACTCCGTGTCAGCGAGGCGGCAAGCCTGTCGATCGATGTGGAGAAGGAGGGCGTCATCGTGCGTGTCGCCAGCGTTCCGGACGGTCGGGGCATCGATGAGAGGTACGATGCGTTCTTTCCGGTGAAGATGTCGAGCGGCCTGAGATCACGGCTGCGAGCTCGCGGCGTCCTCGGACTCGTCCAGCTGCATCGAGATCTCGGCAGGTGGTGGGAGCGAGCGGAGGAGCTTCTCGAGCCACGGGCGGTGGGTGATCTGACCGAGTTCGCGGGCAACATGTCGATCTTCTTCGGCGGAAAGAGCTTTCAGGACGAGGTGCTTCCGGAGCTCGGCGAGACGATCACCTTCGTGGCGATGAACCAGAGCTACGAGCAGCTGGGAGTCAGGCCCTCACCGACCGTGCCGGCACTGGCGGTGATGTTCGACCTGCGCAACGCCAGGGCATTCGGGCGCAGCTTGAAGGTCGCCTTCAACACCATCATCGGTTTCATCAACATCGGGCTCATGCAGCAGGAGAAGGATGCTCCGACGATGCTGATCCTGCCGAAGCTCGTCGGCAAGACGGAGTGCTACACGGTCGACATGGGGCTCGCCCCCGCGGGCGAGAAGCTACCGGGAATCGAGTACAACTTCACGCCGAGCCTCGCGATCGTGGGGAGTCGTGTCATCCTGAGCTCGAGCTACGAGCTCCTCGAGGTGCTCGTGAGCGAGCTCGAGAAGGACGGTGATTCGAAGCAGAGCGGCGACTCTCGCAAGGGCAAGACGGTGGTGGCGAAGCCTGCAAGGGACCGCGTCCTCATCGACGCGTCCGCTGTGCACGGGATTGTCTCCGAGAATCGAGACTTTCTGGCCTCGAACAACATGGTCGAGAAGGGGATCGATCTACAGGAGGCACGCGGCGAGATCGACTCGATCCTCGAGCTCGTCTCGTTCCTGCGCGATCTGGAGATCGTAAGTTTCCGCTCCGGCGAGAAGGTTCACCTGAACTTCCATCTACGGCTTGACGCGGACCGCCAGTCGGGGTCGGGAAGGTCCGCGAGAACGGCTTCGTCCGGCGAGTGAAGGAGGCTCCCATGCGTGCGCTCGAGCCTTTTCGACCCGGAGGGGACGGCTCCTGGGACCGGGCCGCCGCGGCCCACCTCGCTCGCCGTGCCACCTTCGGGTCGCCGCCGGAGCTCGTGAGCGAGCTGCTCGAGCTGGGTCCGGCGAGAGCCGCGAAGCTCGTGCTCGAGAAGCGTGAGTCCCGGGAGGGCGTCGACGTGGTGGCGGACGCAGCGCGCAGCGTCGGCAGTCTCGAGGGCGTGCAGGGCTGGTGGACTTACCGCATGTTGTGCGGAGAGTCTCCCGCGCTGGACAAGCTCGCGCTCTTCTGGCACGGCCACTTCGCGACCTCGGACGCGAAGATCGAGAAGCCACGCCTGATGATGCGCCAGATCGAGCTCTTCCAGAGCAAGGGTGCGGGCTCCTTCGAGGAGCTCCTGCAGGAAGTCTCACGCGATCCTGCGATGCTTCTGTGGCTGGACGGGAACTCCAATCGCCGCGGAAGACCGAACGAGAACTTCGCTCGCGAGTTGCTGGAGCTGTTCAGCCTCGGCATCGGCAACTACACGGAAGAGGACGTCAAGCAGGCCGCACGGGCGTTCACCGGCTGGCATGTCCGACGCGGGGAGTTCTGGTTCAACCGTCGTGCCCACGATGATCGTGAGAAGACGGTCCTCGGCAAGACCGGCAAGCTGGGTGGAGGGGATGTCGTCGAGCTCTGTGTCGAGATGCCGGTCTGCGCGGAGCTCATCGCCACGAAGCTCTTCGAGCACTACGTCGCGCCTGGTCCCGATCCCGAGTTGCGCATCGCGCTCGGCGATCTCTTCGTGTCGTGCGGTCGTCATACGGGGGAGTTTCTCGCGAAGCTGTGGAGCTCGCGCGTGTTCTACGCGGCGTCCTCCCGGCGCACCATGGTGTCTTCGCCGGCGGACTACGTGATCGGTTCGTTACGGACGCTTGGCGCCACGGCGAACGCGAAGCGTGTTGCGAGCGCCATGGGGCTCATGGGACTGGATCTGCTGAGTCCGCCGACCGTCCAGGGATGGGATACCGGCATGGCCTGGCTCAATTCGAGCAGCTTGCTGGCGCGCCTTCGCTTCGCTGCGTCGGTCCCGGGTGGCGGCGAGCTGCAGGTGAACATCCCCTGGGAGGATCTCGGCGAGCCGGGAGTCGAGGGAGTCGTCGATAGGTTCTTTCCCGAAGGGCTGTCACAGGCGGTTCGGGTCGCGCTGGAGAGTGCGGCGGGTGACGACCTGAAGCTCGCGGTCGCCGGCCTCCTGCAGTTGCCGGAGTACCAGTACATTTGACCGTTCCGCTCTCCCTCGAAGGAGCCAGAACATGAGCGTTACCCGAAGGTCTTTTCTGCAGACCGCGGTGCTCGGGCTGGGCGCGACGCCGGGGGTGCTCCTGCGGGCCGCCGAGAGGGTCGTGGGCTCTCCCGGCGACCAGGTTCTGGTCGTCGTGCAGCTCTGCGGCGGCAACGACGGTCTGAACACAGTCATCCCGTTCGAGAGTGACGTCTACCACCGCAGCCGGCCGACGCTGGCTATCTCGAAGCCCTCCGTGCTGAAGCTCGACGCTCGTGCTTCGCTCGACGTCGGGCTCCACCCCCGGATGAGCGCGATAAGGGAGCTCCACGACGAGGGACACGTGGCCGTTGTCCAGGGAATCGGCTATCCGAACCCGAGCCGCAGCCACTTTCGCAGCATGGACATCTGGCACACGGCTCGCCCTGGGGATCTCGAGGCCGACAAGGGCTGGCTCGGACGCAGCCTGGAGCTGGGTGACGCTTCCCTCGACGCCCTGCGCATCGGCGGGGGGAAACTCCCTCTGGCGCTTCAGGGCCGGCGTCACGTCGCCAGCCTCCAGAACCTCGATTTCCTCGATTTTCTCGCGTCCAGCAGAGGCCGCGAGATGCGCCGCGTCATGACGGCGGTTCACGCTCCGGCACGCGAGGGAGGCGTCGAGGTCGTGCGCGGGCTCGCGGAGACCACGATCCAGTCGCTCGAGAAGATCGTCGAGGTTCGCGAGAGGCGCGTGCCGGTCGAGTATCCGGACAGCAGCCTTGCCGAGCGTCTCCGCTGGGTAGGGCAGATGGTAGACGGCGGCTACCCGTCACGGATCTTCTACGTCTCGCAGGGTGGCTACGACACGCACGCGCAGCAGGGCGACTTGCACGGCGAGCTGCTCGGTAGGCTCTCCGATGCGATCGGCGCGTTTTACCGTCATGTCGACGAGGTCGGCGCCTCCAGGCGGGTCACGGTCGTCGTCTTTTCCGAGTTCGGGCGGCGCGTCAGGGAGAACGGCAGCCTCGGCACCGACCACGGTTGCGCCGCGCCTGCGCTGGTGATCTCCGGGCGTGTGAAGGGCGGCCTCCACGGGGAGCACCCGAGTCTTGCTGATCTCGATCAGGGCGACCTCCGGTACGGAGTCGACTTCCGCTGTCTCTACGCCACCGTTATCGAGG
>CAYMLL010000201.1:0-14579 GCA_964390645.1 uncultured Planctomycetia bacterium
GACCAGCCGTTTTCGCCGCCCTCTCGACTCGCGGTCAGGGACTTGTAGGCGACCGAGCGCTCCGTCTCACCCTTGTCGTTCACCTCGCCCACGGTGACCAGGTATCTCACCGTCGACTTCGATGTGCGCTCGCCGCCGCCCCAGTTCGAAGTGGTCGCTCGTTCGATGGAGTAGCTCAGCTTGCGACCCTCCGTCAGCTTGAGCTGCGCCTTCGGGGCCGTATCCTCCGCCCGCACGCCGGTGGTCGAGACCAGCGATACCAGAGCCGCGACCATCGTGGCAGTTCGTACGCGTTGCATCTTTCAGACCTCCTGTCGTGGATGGTGGAGACTCCAGACTCGCTCGAAACCACAGCCGGCAACCCGAGGGGAAGCCCCCGGGATTGTACGACGGCGGAGTCGGTCGTCTTGCAGGATTCTCGGAGAGCCTTCCGGTCGTGACGAGAGACGCCGGAGGCCGACAGCTTTCAGGCATGCCGCGAGACGGACAGGAGATCCGGCAATGGCGGTGTCGGTAGCTCGTTGTACGCGCCGGACGCCGGCTCTGAAGGGTGTACGCCCACATACCGGCACCCGGGAATAGGTGCCCGAGGTGTGTCGGGTCGCGGTGGAACCCGACACCCAGCACCCCGCTCCGATCGCCTTCGCCACAGCCCGGGGCCGTGCGTAGCGAACTGCCTTCGTACTTCCCTCGCGCCCCTGCTTCCGTCCGGGGGAGCGCGCCGCGAGGCCACCGTCGAGCCCGTATCGAGGACCTTCCCGGGGGTTGATCGATTCTTTTGACTTCCGGCTCGCCAGGGCGGAACCTGGATGGTTCCGGAAGGGAACACCGTCAGCGAAACAGCTTCAGGAAGGCGAGCCATGCGTCCTTGGGTCGTGGTTTTTTCGACAATGGTCGTCGCGGTGACGGCCTCGAGCGTTCTGGCGAACACCGTCAGCATCAGCATGACGGACCCGAGTGGCGATTTCGACCTCTTACCGGAGGAGGAGGCCGGGGTCGTTCTCCAACCAGGCTGGAACAACGTGCCGTACACTCCCAACCAGAACGGTACGACGACGATTGACCAGGTGCTCGTCGATTCGAACGGAGACGACTCGGTGCTCGGGCTCTCCTACCGTGCGTGGGATGGACGGAACGCGAACTCGATCACGGGCAACGACCCGAACTCTCGCATGATGAAGGGCAAGGGCCCGTCACCCTTCGACTCGAGCAGCGATCCGCACCTCTACGCCGCGATCGAGATCACCGGCTGCCACGAGGCGGTCGGCGCCGTTTACGACGTCTACGTCTACATCGGCGCGGGGATCGGCTTCACCTCGGGCAGCTACGGCGTCATGACCTTGAGCGGCGAGGGCACCTTCGGCGGCTTTCCGGCGGCCGGCCAGATCTTCGCGGAGAGCGGCTATCGTACGTTGAACTCGAGCTTCACCGGAACGGCGGGCGTGTCCGTCTACGATGAGGACACGGGCTTCATCCAGAGCGATGCCGCTGTCGCGGGCAACTACGTCCTGTTCGAGGCGGTGACTCTCGACACGCTGACGATCACGCCGCGAATGATCAACTCGCGGTCGAATTTCCATGGCGTGTCCATGGTCGGCATCCAGCTCATCTCGCGTGAGCTGCCCGACTGCCCCGACGTTGGCGACACGCACTGTGAGAGCCTCTCGGTCGTCAGCGTCAGCGAGCCGACTGCCGGTCGTCGCTACGACGTCGAGCTGGAGGTGGTCGCGTCCGACGACTCCGCCGATGCGATTATCTACAACGTTCTGCTCGTCGGCGACAACGGCTTCTCGGTCGAGACCACGGTCGATCAAGGATCATTCCGCGTACGCCTCGACGCAGGCCGATACACGCTGACTGTCACCGTTGACGACGAGCCGTTCTGTAGCGACGAGGCCGAAGACGCCGTCTGCAGCATCGAGTTCGACGTCCCGGGAGAGCCCGAGGTCGGCGAGCTGTTCCGGCGTGGCGACGCCGACGGTGACGGGGTGCTGGCACTGACGGATGCCATACAGATCCTGGGCTTCCTCTTTCAAGGAGACGACGCGCCGGACTGCCTCGACGCTGCTGATGCCGACAACGATCAGCAGCTTCAGCTCACCGACGCGGTTCGCGTGCTCGGCTTTCTGTTTCAGGGCACCGAAGCCCCCGCCGCGCCGGGGCCGACGGTGTGCGGTGAGGACCCCGACGCGGACAGTCCGGATGACCCGCTCGATTGCGGGAGCTACGACTCGTGCGAGTGACGGCAGCGTGATCGGGAATCGGGAGCCGGCGACTGTCGGCTCTCGTGAGCATGAATTACGCCGGCATGGTTCACCGCCGGTGTCGCAACCTCAAGGCGGAGATGGTCCCGCTGAAGAGGTTCTCGCTTTCGTAGTCGCCGACCGGCTTCACCCGGTCCGCTCCGATCTCGACGGAGTCGCCCGGCTGTGATCGGAGCGTGCCCGGCGCCTTTCCCCTGGCGACGAGTTTCTTGTCGACCTTCAGCAGCATCGTGCCGTCGACCTGCCAGAAGGCCTCGATCGCGTGCGCGCCTTCGCCGAGTGGCGCGTTGGCGCTGACAACGGTCCGCTTCCAGTCGACACAGGTGGCGAAGGTCAATCTGCCGTTCTCGAGGTAGACGCTGTAGCCGGACTTGTCGCCGCCGTGTGCGAAGACGACGCCGCTCGGCGCGGCCGGGTCGATCGTCGCGTTGAGACGGATCCACTTTCCGCCGCCGACTCTCGGAGCCGCGTGCCGTGGCAGCGCGAGCCAGGACTTGCCGTCGAGCCGCCAGGTCCCGTCATCGCCGACCTCGACACCGTGGTTGACGAAACGCAGCAGCTGGTTGTTGACGAGTGCCGCGACTGTCGGCGCCGGCTCGACGGGCCTCGCGTCGTCGTCGAAGTCGAAGCCGGTTCTGTTCGCCCAGGCCTTGATCTTGCCGAAGAGCTCGTCGACGAGGGCGGGCTCCCGATCGAGCCGGCTGGTCGTCTCGCCCGGGTCTGCGCGCAAGTTGAAGAGGCGCGCCTCGGAGCCGTCCGGATTCACGAGAAGCTTCCACGGGCCGTCACGAATCGCGAAGCTCGGGCTCTGAAACTCGACCTTGCCGGCTTTCAGCACCGCGTGCGGCGCGCCGTACTGCCAGAAGAGCGGTCGCGCGCGTGGCGACGGCGTGCCGAGCAGCACGCTGCTGCGGTCGAGACCGTCGAGCTGCTGTGATGCGGGTACGTCGACACCTGCGAGCTTGCAGAAGGTCGGTGAGAGGTCGACGCCGGCCATCACGCTTTCGGTGTCGGTGACTCCGGCAGGGATCCGGCCTTTCCAGCGCGCGACGAACGGCATGCGGATGCCGCCCTCGAAGAGCGACCACTTGCGGCCGAAGAAGGGCCCCGTGAAGCCCGGGGGACCCTTGCTGCCGGCGCGGTAGTACCTGGGCCAGTCGGTCGGGCCGTTGTCGCTCGTCAAGACGATCAGCGTGCTCTCGCCGAGGCCGAGCCTGTCGATCTCGTCGACGAGGCGACCGATCTGCCGGTCCATCTCCTCGAGGACGGCGAAGAACTTCTGCTCCCAGTGATTGTCGGTGACCTGCTTCCACTTCTGTTCGCTCCCCGGCCGCGGCACGTGCGCGTCGTGGACGTCGTTGGGAAAAAGGCGCACGAAGAAGGGCTTCTCCTTGTTGCGCCGGACGAAGTCGATCGCGCGGTCGGTGTACTTCTCGGTCTTCTCCCAGCGCTTGCAGAACGAGATCTTCCCGCGGCCGAGCTTGACGCTCGAGTTCCTGGGATTGTCGAGAAGACGGTCACCGAGCCCCTCGAACGCGACGAGTGACTCCTCGAACCCGTAGGCCCGGGGCAGCGGCGCATCGTCGACGTCACGCCCTCCCCCCATGTGCCACTTGCCGAAGTGCGCAGTCGCGTAGCCGGCTCCCTCGAGCTTCCTGGCGGTTGTCGGCGCGGCGGCGTCGAGGTAGTCGCGCATGCCACGCCCGCGGTTGCCGGCTCGCGTGTTGAGGTAGGAGTGGATCTTCCACCGCGCCGGGTACTGGCCGGTCGTGACCGCGACTCGGGACGGTGAGCAGATCGGCGAGTTGACATAGAAGTTCGTCAGCTTGATGCCGTCTCTCGCGAGAGCGTCCATGTTCGGTGTCTTGACGTGGGGATTGCCGAAGCAGCTCGGGTCCGCGTAGCCCATGTCGTCGATGAAGATGAACACGATGTTCGGCGGACGCGACCCGGCGCATGCGGCGACAGGGAAGGCAACAGCGAGCGGTAGTGCGAAGAGTTTCCAGCGTCTCATGTCTGCTTGGATCGCCTGCGTGAACGATGAGTCGGACGGGGAGCGACGCAAAGGACATGATGCCCCAACCGGGCGAGCACGAAAAGCTCCGGATACTCGGCCCGACCGCTCGCGAGGCTCAGCGAACCCAGGGCCGAGCTTGCTTGATGAGGATCTTTCCGCCGCGTGTGATCTTGAACTCGACCTCGATGTCGAGGCTCTCGTCGTCCGGCGACTTGCCGTAGAGGCGCGCAAACCGTGCGTGAATCCTGCCGAGGCACTTGCGCATGCGCTCGAGGTGCTCGTCCGAGAGGACGCGCTCGCCGTCTCTCGTGTGGCTCGACCGCCGCAGGATCTTGAACCTGCTCCCCTTCCACCAGTCGAGGAGGATCTCCTCGGGGGTCGAGCGCTCGTCGGGGTTGGTGACCAGATCCTCGCCGACCTGGACGTTCATGTAGTAGTGTCCCGGCGTCTGGTAGAGGACGTCGGAGGTGACCGCGACGCCGTTTGCTTGCTCACCTTCGGAGTTCGGGTGTACGAGCACGCCCATCGCGGTCGCGAGATGGTCGATGCGGTGGAACTCCCGCTCCTCGAAGGCCCGGAAGTTTCACAGGCTCGCGAAGACCTCCTTGATCGACTTCGACAGGTGGCCTTCCTCGGGCCGGTGTGTGAAGGAGTCGTAGAGCCCGGCGCCGCTGAAGCCCGGAAGATCCTCGTTGTTGGTGCTCGAGCGGCAGCGGATCGGCTGGTCCGCGGGGAAGGCTGCTTGCAGATCCGCGAGGGCCTTCAGCGTCCAGCCGGGCATCTCACCCGCGCAGACCTTCTCGCGGAAGCGAGCGAGCTCGCTGCTGCGTCGTACTCGGTCCTCGCGGAACCCGGGGGCCGCGAGAAGCTGCTTCGCCGTGTCGTAGAGGCCGGCGTGCGCCATGAATGCGTCGTAGAAGTGGAACGGAATCGCATAGCCGTCCGGAACCGTTCCCTTCTTGAAGCCGAAGGTCCTCAGCGTCGCGACATTCGCGGCCTTGACACCGACACTTGCGGAGTCCTTGAAGCCGATCTTCTCCAGAGGCCGGATCTCCTTGACGGACAGGTCGCGCACTGGCACCTGCGCCTTCACGGGCCGTAGCCTGGCGAGGTGTGCGTCGACTTAGGCCGGCGTCGCCGCCCACAGCAAGTAGCCGTCGGAAGCGACCTTGTAGTGCACGTACTTGCCGATCAGCAGTGCGATGGACGGTTTCTTCCATGCGTCCGAGATGAACGCGTTCGGCACCTTGTCCTGGATCGCTCGGAGGTTCACGTGCGAGAGCGGCGTCTGACGTACTCCCGTGATGATCCCGGCGACACGAGGCATCTCGTTCGGCAGTGTCTTGTAGAGGACGATGTCACGGGGTGTCGGTTGCTCGTCGGTTTTCATCAAGCGGAGACGTCCGAAGGACTCCGCGAGGTTCAGCGGCAGGAATACGATGTCCGCGAAGAGATCCTCGTCGAGATAGACGGGGAACTCCGCGGCGTCGAACATCGTCTTCTCTCGCCGGTATCGGGGCATTGCGCCCCACATCGGGTAGTAGCCGATCGCCTGCTTCAGGACCGGCGCCTTCTCGACGAGAAGGTCGTGTGCGATCTTCACCATCTCGAAGGAGAACGAGTCGTTCGGCTCGAACTCGTAGGTATAGACGCCTTGCTGGCCGTTCGGCGCCCGCAGCAGAGGTCGGTAGACGAGCACGCCACGCATCCGGCCACTGCCTCCCCGTCCGAGACCGGCAGCGCGCATGAATCGCATGTGGGCGCGGTGGGTTCTGGTGTTGATGAAGTACAGGTCGGGCTCCTCGGTGTCGGCGCGCTCGATCTGGAACTTGACGAACTCGAGCCCGTCGAGGTGCGTGTCGATCAGGACCTCGGAGCCCTGGTACGCGAGCTTCTTGAAGGTCGCGCGATCGGGGAGCGTGCTCGTTCCGTCCCGGAACTCGATTTCCTCGGGAGCCAGGCGCTCGGCCGGACTGCGATCGAATCCGGCTCCGCGCTGCGCGATCGTGGTGGCGCACGGCGCCATCAGAGTGACAGTGGTGAGCACGATTCGAGTCGTGGTCCGGTTCATCTTCGATTCCCGGGTCAGGGGCAGGTCTGGAGCTCCTGGAACCCCGCTCGCCTCCGCAGGTCTCGCTCTTCCGGGCTCCGATGTCGGCTTCGACGGACTTTCTCGAGCTGCTTCGCGGTGCTATGCTCTTGAGGTTGGTCAGCGAGTGACTCGGAGGGTCCTGTATGAAGTGTTCGATGACAAGCTTCTCGGTGCGTGGCGTTGCCTGTCTGCTCGGGCTTCTCGGTGCGACGTCGCTCGGCTCGATCGGGACGGCGCAGGAAGATGCGAAGAAGGATGGCCCGGATCCGATCGTCATCCGGCGATTCGGCGGCAAGCTGACGATCCCCGACGTGCCGCGTGACCAGGTGATCGGCTTCGCCCTCTACACGGTCGAGAACCGCGTGCTGAAGATGAGCGCACAGCTCTACCCTCTGCGTGACGGTGAAGCTGACACGGTCGATCTGGAGGTGAAGCGCGACGGCAAGTGGCACCGCTTGCTCTCGGCGAAGGTTGACCCCGAGGGCTGGCTTGCCGGGTTTCGCATCGAGGGCTGGGACTCGACGAAGAGCCATCCCTACCGGGTGACGCATGCCGCAGGCGCGAAGTTCGAGGGAATCATCCGTCGCGACCCCGTCGACAAGGACGAGATCGTCGTCGCCGCGTTCACGGGCAACTCGAATCGGGACCGGCGGCCGCGTGAGGACATCATCCGCAACGTCCGCGTCCAGGATCCGGACCTGCTCTTCTTCTCGGGAGACCAGAGCTACGACCATCGCAGGCATACCGCCGCATGGCTGCTCTTCGGGCGGCAGTTCGGTGATATTGTCAAGGACCGTCCTACGATCGCCATCCCGGACGATCATGACGTGGGTCAGGGCAACCTCTGGGGAGAAGGGGGCAAGGCCTCGAAGCTGCGCGGCGGCGCCGACGGCGGCTACACGATGCCGGCGGCCTACGTCAATCTGGTGCAGCGAGCCCAGACGAGCCATCTTCCCGATCCTTACGATCCGACACCGATCGACCAGGGTATCACCGTCTACTACACGTCGCTGAACGTCGGCGGTGTCGACTTCGCGATCATCGAGGATCGCAAGTGGAAGACAGGGCCAGCGGGAATCATCCCGAGGCAGGGACCGCGTCCCGACCACATCAACGACCCGAGCTACGATCGCGCCTCGGTGGACGTGCCCCAGGCGAGACTCCTCGGCAAGCGTCAGCTGGAGTTTCTTCGGCAGTGGGCCCAGGACTGGGGCGGGGTGTCGATGAAGGCCGTGCTGTCGCAGACGGTCTTCGCCGGTGGCGCGCACATCCACGGCCGGCACAACTCGCGACTGCTCGCGGACCTCGACTCGAACGGGTGGCCTCAGTCCGGGCGGGCGCGTGCGCTGCGTGAGATCCGGCGCGGCTTCGCCACGCACATCGCGGGCGATCAGCATCTCGCCACGATCATCCACCACGGCGTCAACGCCTGGGAGGATTCGGGGTGGTCGTTCTGTGTGCCTTCGATCGTCAACTTCTACGGCCGCTGGTGGTGGCCTCTC
The DNA here is from genome assembly GCA_964390645.1 of uncultured Planctomycetia bacterium. Taxonomy (GTDB): domain Bacteria; phylum Planctomycetota; class UBA8108; order UBA8108; family UBA8108; genus CAYMLL01. Next base: position 7,876 of record CAYMLL010000201.1, read on the forward strand.
GAGGATCCGATGAACCGGGATCCCAGGAGCCCGCTGCCGTTCACGGGCCGCTTCTACGACGGGCTCGGCAACAAGCTGACGATGCGGGCGTACGCCAACCCGACGAAGTCGAACTTCAACGCGGCGGGCCACGCGATCGTGCGCTTCAAGAAGTCGAATCGCTCGATCACGTTCGAGTGCTGGCCCCGGCATGTCGACGTGTCGAGACCCGACGCGAAGCAGTTTCCCGGCTGGCCGATCACGATCCGGCAGGAGGACAACTACGGTCGTGCTCCGATCGCGCACCTGCCCGAGATCCGGGTCGAGGGCGCGGAGGATCCGGTGGTCCAGATCATCGACGAGTTCGACGGCGAGGTCGTCTACACGCTCCGGATCCGCGGAGCCGGATTCCGACCGAAGGTCTTTCGTGAAGGCAGCTACACGGTGAAGGTCCGGAAGGGTGACCGGGAGAGGATCCTTCGCGGTGTCCGGTCGCTTGGCGAGAAGGAACCGAAGTCCGTGTTGAGAGTGACGTTCTGAAGGGAGTTCAATCGATGCAGCAGAACCGCAATGCCACTGACGGGGGGCTGTCCCGGCGCTCGTTTCTTCGCGCCACCTCGGCTCTCGCGGGAGCGGCGACGCTGTCGGGTGCGTCATCTACCGGCGTTCACGCGGCGGGGAAGGGCGAGATTCGCTTCGCTCTGGTGGGCTGCGGCAAGCGCGGCACGGGAGCGGCGGAGCAGATCATGAAATCGGACGCCTTCGAGGATCAAGTGGAGAGCAGCCATGCGAGGCTGATGAAGCGGCAGCGCGAGAAGGTCGACGTTCCGAAGGAGCGGCGCTTCTACGGCTTCGATGCGTTCAAGAAGGCCATCGACAGCGGTGTGGATCTCGTTGTTCTGGCGACGTCTCCCGGCTTCCGTCCTCCACACCTCGCGTACGCCGTCGAGAAGAAGAAGCACGTGTTCATGGAGAAGCCCGTTGCTGTCGACGGGGTCGGCGTGCGGTCGGTCCTCGAGTCGACGGCGCTCGCCAAGAAGAACAACACGACGCTCGCGGTCGGCCTGCAACGTCGTCACCAGCCGAACTACATCGAGACGATCAAGCGTCTTCAGGACGGTGCGATCGGCGACATCCTCTACGCGCGAGCGTTCTGGAACGGGGGTGGCGTGTGGACTCGTCCCCGCAAGGAAGGGATGACGGAGATGGAGTACCAGATGCGCAACTGGTACTACTTCGTCTGGCTCTGTGGCGATCACATCGTCGAGCAGCACATTCACAATCTCGACGTCATCAACTGGCTGAAGGGAGCGTATCCGGTCAAGGCGAACGGACAGGGTGGGCGACAGGTGCGTACGAGCAAGGAGCACGGCGAGATTTTCGACCACCACTTCGTCGAGTTCGAGTACGCCGACGGATCGCGGCTTTACAGCCAGTGCCGCCACATCAAGGGATGTACGCGGAACATTTCGGAGCACGCCTACGGATCCAAGGGCAGCGCCACTATCAGTCGTGCGCTGATTCAGAGCGGCGCGTCGGCGTGGAAGTTCAAGGGGCGCAAGGTCAGCGGCCACCAGCAGGAGCAGCTGGATCTGGTGGACGCTCTCGTCCAGGGCGAGGTCTACAACGAGGGTGAGTACGGCGCGATGAGCTCCATGACCGCGATTCTCGGACGCCTCGCGACCTACTGCGGCAAGGAGGTGTCGTTGCAGGCTGCTCTCGCCTCGCCGCTTGCGACCATGCCGAAGGAGCTCGCGTGGGACGCACTGCCGCCGGCGGTGCCCGGGCCGGACGGTCACTACGCGATTCCGGTTCCGGGAAGGACCAGGGTCGTCTGATTCGAGGACGGCTCACATCCGGCTCTCGACGAGGACCAACGGATCCTACCGGGGGCTGCTTCTCGGTTCGGGGCTCTCGCTTGCGGTGCTGTCTCCGTTGTCGACGAGTGTCGGGGCAAGGGCCATCGCCGACTTGGTGACCGACTGACCGCTGGACGTCGAGCAGGCTGGCTCGGCTCGGCGGATGGACGGTTCTCGGGACGGCGACGACGCATCCGAACGCCTCGAACGGCCAGCCGGGCGGGGAGCTCCGGACGGTTCGACGCTGGACCTCCGATCGGGAGAGGGCCGTGGCGGTCGTCGGCTGCCTCCGGAAGATCGACCCGAACGGTGAAGGGGCGACGGGGCGCGTCATTCACAGCGGCGACGATGTCCACCGGGCAGCAGCAGAGAACGGTGATGGGATTCATGCCCGTTGGCAGGCAGAATGATGACGGTTCGACGACCGGAGCGAGGAGCCTGCGATGAGTCGCCTGCCGGCAAGCCTGCTCGTCACGCCGTGCGTGAGCCCTGCGAGGGTGCGCGCGGAGGACTCCGTCTACCCGGGCAGGACTCGGGCCTGCCCGATTCGACGGGCGGCGGCTCGCCGGCGATGATGGCCGTGCCGGGCCTCGATCTGATCGTCGTCGGAGACGATACCGGGATCCGCGGATGGAACGGGTGCACGGGCCTCTCGGTCCCCCCCCGCCCCCGCGGTGGATGACCTTTTCCGGTCGACCGAGCAGGGTCGGCCCCCATCGGCAGAGGCACCGCAGGAGAGACAGCCGTGAACGAGTCCATCGATCGCAGGAGCTTTCTCGGCGGCGCTGCCGCCGGCTTGACGGCGACGACACTGGCGGGTCTGGGACCGGCGAGCGCCTGCGGGGCCGGGGAGCGGGTCCACGTCGCGATCGTCGGCACGAACGGTCGCGGTCGCGCGCTCGCGAAGGGCTTCGGCGGGCTGAAGGAGGTGCGAGTCGTGTACGTCTGCGACGTGGACGCGCGCGCCATCGACAAGGGGAAGAAGGCGGTTGTCGACGTCGGCGAGCCGGCGCCCGAGGGCGTCAAGGACTTCCGGCGGACACTCGACGACAAGTCCGTCGACGCGCTCGTCGTGGCGACCCCGAACCACTGGCACGCTCCGGCCTCGATTCTCGCCTGTGCGGCCGGCAAGCACGTCTACGTCGAGAAGCCGTGCAGCCACAATGCGAGAGAGGGCGAGCTGCTGGTCGAGGCCGCGCGGAAGCATCGTCGTGTCGTCCAGATGGGGAATCAGCGACGTACGTGGGAGAAGATCGTCGAGGCGATCGAGCGGGTGCGGTCCGGCGTTCTGGGGCGCACGTACTACTCGACGAACTGGTACGCCAACTCTCGTGGCTCGATCGGTCGCGGCTCGACGGCCGCGGTCCCGGGATGGCTCGACTTCGATCTCTGGCAGGGTCCGGCGGCGCGACGGGATTTCGTCGGCAACCTCGTGCACTACAACTGGCACTGGCGCTGGCACTGGGGCAACGGGGAGATCGGCAACAACGGCGTCCACGGCCTCGACCTCTGCCGCTGGGGGCTGGAGGTCGACTATCCGATCCGTGTCACGAGCGGGGGCGGTCGATACCGTTTCGACGACGACCAGGAGACCCCGGATACGCAGGTCGCTACCTTCGAGTTCGAGGGCGGCAAGGCGATCAAGTTCGAGGGCATGAGCTGCAACCGCCACGGGCTCGGGGGCGGAGGCTTCGGCGTCTCGTTCCACGGGGAGAAGGGGACGCTGGTGATTCAGGGCTCCGGCTACCGGATTCACGACGCGAGCGACAAGCTCATCGAGGAGGTGGAGGGGCCTCGCGACGACCGCCTCCACTACCGCAACTTCCTCGAGTGCATCTCGTCGGGTGAGCGACCGGCCTCGGACATCGAGGGTGGGCACAGGAGCACGCTCCTCTGCCACCTCGGCAACATCGCGCAACGCACCGGACGGTCGCTCACCTGCGACGCGAAGAGCGGTCGCATCCTGGAGGACCCGGGCGCCATGAAGCTGTGGAGTCGTGAGTACGCGAAGGGGTGGGAGCCGAAGGTCTGAGCCGCAGGCCCCGGAGCCCCTTGTGACTGTCTCTGCGAGATGGGCAACCGAGCTCAGCTCACTGAGCGCCTCGCTGTTTCTTCCCTCTGAATGAGTGCGAGTCGAGATCTCTCCATGGCTCCGATCCGGCCGGCTTTTCGCACCGTCGACCTCGACGTCGGCGAGTCCTCTGTGGTCGAGCTCGAAGGCTGCCGCACCGTCGCGTTGAAGCTGGTGTCCGTTCACGAGCGTCGCGACCCCGTTCTGAACGCCGTTCGAGATGCTCGCGCGCGCGTTCTCGTCGACGGTCGCGATGTGACGATTCGCTCCGGCCTCTACCATCTTCCCGTCGACACCGGCTCCGTGCGGATCGACTGTCCGATCACCGGGGGGCTGACGTCGAACACCCACATGGATCACTGGGCGCTCGAGAAGGACGCTCGACTGAGGATCTGGCGGGTGGGGTCGGCGCTGATCGATCCGCACGGTTTCGTCTACCCGGTCGACCAGCGCTGGTTCGCGACACTGACCTGGATCGACAACGAGCCGGTGAGCGTGCCGTCGTTCGGGGGCAAGATCTACTACCATGCCGGCGTCGATCTCGGTGGCTGCGAGGGGCTGGTCGACGTGCTCGCGGCGACGGACGGGCTCGTCGTGTCGGCGCGCGGCAAGAGCGCGGGGACCCTCGACGGCTCTGCGGTCCAGCCGCGCCATGACGTCGTCTATCTGCTCGACGAGCGTGGCTGGTACTATCGCTACAGCCACTTCGAGTCGATCGACGTGGCGGTACAGCCGGGTCGTCGGGTCGCGAAGGGGCAGAAGCTCGGGATCATCGGCAAGGAGGGCGGCAGCGGAGGCTGGACGCATCTCCACTTCGAGATCAAGTCGCGACAGCCGTCCGGTCGCTGGGGGACGCAGGCTGCGTACGGGTTCCTCTGGGAGGCGTACCTCCGTCGGCGCGAGCCGGAGCTCCTCGCCGTGGCGAGGCCGCATCACCTCGCTCGCACCGGTGATCCCGTCTGGCTCGATGGCTCGCTGTCCTGGAGCGTCGACGGGGACATCGCGAGCTACGTATGGCGTCTCTCCGATGGCACCACGGACTCCGGCGCGCGGGTGGAGCATGTCTACGAGCGGCCCGGAACTTACAGCGAGGTGCTCGAGGTTCGCGACCGTCGCGGTCGTGTTGACCGAGACTTCGCCACGGTACGAGTCGTCCATCGCGGCAAGCCGGATCCCTGGCCGGCCTACATCCACGCGACGTACTCGCCGACCTTCGGCGTCCGTGCCGGCGACCCGGTCATCTTCAAGGTGCGTTCTTTTCGCACCCAGCCGAGCCGGGAGACGTGGGACTTCGGCGACGGGAGCCCGAAGGTCGACGTGCGCTCCGACGGCGGATCGCCGCAGCACCGCAAGGACGGCTACGCAGTCACGGAGCACCGGTTCGCGAGGCCGGGAAAGTACATCGTCTCCGTCGAGCACGTCGATACGAACGATCACGTCGCGATGACGCACCTGCACGTCGTCGTCGGCGACTGACTCGCTCGGCGGGTAACGCTAGCCGGCGGTTCGTTCGCGGAGCCCTCTGAGACCAGCAGCGAGCGCGTCCTTGTAGATGTAGAGATCGCCCGAGTAGGCGATGGCCCGGAAGCCGCGTTCGATGAGGCTGACGCCTTCCTCTACGCTCATCGCCATGTAGCCGGCGGCCTTTCCGTTCTTCCTGGCGACCTCGGCGATGCGGTCGAGGGCGCCGAGAAACGTCGGGTGATCGAACTGGCCGGGGATTCCGAGCGACGTGGTCAGGTCGCTCTGGCCGACCCAGAGGACATCGATTCCGTCGAGGGCGCCGATCTCCTCGACGTTGTCGAGTCCCTTCGCGGTCTCGATCTGCGCGATGACGAGCCGCTCGCGGTTGGCGCTCTGCTGCTTCTCGACGAGCCGGCCGCCCTCGTAGTCGTCGTGAGAGATGCCCATCGCCGTGCCGCGTCGTCCCTCGGGCGGGTAGCGGGTCGAGTCGACGATGGTCCGTGCTTGCTCGAGTGTCTCGACCATCGGGATCATGATCCCCATCGCTCCCATGTCGAGCACGCGTGCAAGGAACTGGTAGTCGGCGGCGGGTACGCGAACGAGGGGCACAATGTCCTCCGAACGCGTCGTCGCCAGTAGCGTGCGGACGCGTTCGATGCTCCAGCCCGTGTGCTCCATGTCGAAGATCATGAACTCGGCTCCGGCGCTCGCGGCGATGCGACCGAGGCCGGTGGTGTCGAACTCGAAGGCGAAGGTGCCGAAGCTGACCTCTGCGGCGAGGAGCTTGCGTTTGACCGGGTTGTCTCGCATGGGGATGTCCGTCCGGTGGAGGGCTGGGAGTCGTGCGACTGCCGATTTCACGGGACCACGTCCCGTCGCGCAAGGGCAATCCGTGCGCGGTGATCGTCAGAATCCGGGGTTCGTCACCGGGCGGGGTCCTCGAACGGGAACATCGGTTTGCGCCGATGGACGTAGTCGAGCCGGCGGACGTCCGCTGTTGTCACTCCGGGGGTGTCGACTCGGATCAGGTGCCGGCAGACGGGGGCGTACGCCGCGACTGGCGAGTGCACGCCCTTCGCGACGAGGACGCGGAAGTCGCGCGGGTCGAGGCCGTGATCGCTGATCTGTCGCAGGCTGAACGGCGCCATGCGTCGCGTCGTCAACATCACCGTCAAGCCGCGAGCGCAGCGTACGACCGCTGTCGGGCCCTGGTCGAAGTCGACGATTCCACCGTGGCGGGGCTGTGTTTCGCGGAAGCGACCATCGTGCAGTCCGATGACCTCGAAGGAGTCCAGGAGCGGCTCGCCGTGTCGATCGGCCGTCTTGCCGCC
>CAYMLL010000202.1:0-2532 GCA_964390645.1 uncultured Planctomycetia bacterium
TCTATCTGCGCAACGGTAACTTCATCGACGGCACCGTGGAGCGTCGCGATGCCGCTGGCATCGAGCTTCAGGTCGGCACGTGCGGCAAGCTCGAGATCGCGACGGCCGACGTCCTGCGCGTCGAGAAGAACGAGCGTCGGGGTTCCGACACGGCGACGAGTGTCGCGGGGCTACGGCCGGACGACGGGGGCTCCGCGGCGCGCGCCGAGCGTCGTCGGCGTGAGTTCCGGCGCCGCCTCCAGGCCCCCGTGCCTTCCTTTCGTGCGGAGGAGGACGACCAGGGTGGTGAATCCGACGAGGACGTTGGATCCGACGAGGATGGTGATTTCTACGAGGCGATCGCTCCGGAACTCAAGGAGAAGATCGAGAGCCTCGTCGCCGACCTTCAGCGTCAGAGGACGCGCGATCGGGTGCGCGCGGAGCGTCACCTCAAGTCGATCGGCGTTCCCGCAGTGCCGTTCCTGCTCGAGCTCTCGACGCACGAGTCGGGACGTGTTCGCGTTGCCGTCTATCGACACTTCCACCGCTTCGGTGACGACCGTGTCATCGGAGCTTGCGTTCACGCGCTCGGCGACGAGAACGAGTTCGTGCGTGACTACGCGAATCGTGCCCTCGAGAGGATCACCGGTGAGGACTTCGATTTCCGTCCGCTGGCGAGCAAGTCTCGACGCGTCGAGGCTGCGACAACGTGGAGCCAGTGGTGGAAGAAGGAGCAGCGCGACCTCGAAGAGATGAGCGAGAGCTCTGGCGATCGCTGAAGGTCTCGCAAACCGTCTCGCCGTTTCGGTCGGGCGTACGTGGGTGGGACCGCCGCGTATCGGTTGTCCGTTGACACACACGAGCGGTCTTTGCTACGATCCCGCCCCTCGGTCGAACCGCTTCGGCTGAGGCAGACAGCTTCACAACAGTAGGTGTAGGTTTCGCCCGTTCGTCGAACGAATCGTTCTCGGGCGAATTCACAGGTTTTCGTTGCTGGCGTCCTGTCGTCTGAACTTCTGGTGCGACGGGGTGCGGTTGCGGCGTGGTGGAGTCGCGGAGAAGCGGCAGCGCTCGTGAGAGTCTTGCTGACGCCGGTTTCGGCGCTGGCAAGGCGGGGCTGGCCGCGTCGATGGAGGAAGCCACGGTTCAGGCTGTTCTTCGTCGAGGCCCCTTTCCCGGTGATCGGTGCCTCGAGTGGTTGTGTGTCGTTTGCTTGGTGGAGTCGGAGTTTCGGGGGAGATCCAGTGAACGTGGCTGGTAGGTACGGCTAACGGTTCGACGAGGCCGTGCTTCGGACGGTGAGAGCGAGTCGAGGTCGGCACTGCTGTGCCGGCTCGGCCGGGACATCGCAAGGCGATGCCGCCGGCTTGTGCTGCGGAGTTCGGACCGTGGCCTCGCTGACGGGCCGAAGCCCCTCGAGGGCAGGTCGCCTGGTTCTGAGCGCGTTCGGCGCGAAGGGCCGGGTGGATTTGTCGGCTTTCACAGATGACGGCTCTGTGGACCCGTGGTGTGGAGGCCGATCCTGATCCTGAGCGGACGGGTCGAGGTGGGACGTTGGCTGACGGTGATGCGTCCGAAGCGGTGAAGCCCGGGGTCGTGCCAGGGCTATCGCGGGATCGCAGCAGCGTCGGCGGGCGTTCGCGCGCGGAGAGCGGAATGGGAGCACTGTGCTGGAGAGGTTTGGTCAGGCCTGAGCGGAAGTCCGTCTCGGTCCAGGCCGCTCCGGTGTCGTCCTTCAGGAGGAGTGAGGAGTCCAGAGGTGGGCCAGGTGTTCGAGTCCTCATCCCGCTCCGTCCGTGATCGACGACGCGTAACCGTCGGTCGGCGAACCTCCTCGAGAGTCTTTCCGGCCTTCTCGGAGTTTTTCGAGGGGCTCTCAGGTCCCGAAGAGTTTCGGGAGCCTGCGAGATCGGTCTTCGAGATCGAGAGCCGCCTCCTCGTCGGTCAGGGCTTGCCGATCGGCTGTCGTGGCAGGCTCTCCCCCCCAATCGGACCCGGTTCGGACATCGCTGAAGGTCGCTGACGTACGACTACGGGCCGCCGCCGCTTTCTCGCGAAAGGGAGAAGGACGTCGCGGAAGAGGACGGCCCGGAGGGAGCGGACCCCGTCGGGGACGGGATTCCGGCGGAAGAGAAGACCGCGAAAAGAAGTGAAGGGGAGCGTCCGCCTGCGAGGCTTCGCGGGTCGGTGGCTTTCGTTGGTGATTACGGCTTACGCCTCCCCTTCTCGAGTCGGTGGACGGAGAAGCGCATCGCTGCACGGTCGAGTCGACGAGGCCGGCTTCGGTCGGATCGTCTCCTCGCGGTCGTGTCGCGACCGAGCGGCCCTTGCGGGGTCGCTCACTGGCGCCCCGTGTCGCCCACGGGGGGACGGCGACGTCGGCGAGACGTTACTCTTCGTGACGACAGATCTTCTGCGCGACTTATGGACCGGGGCCGAACAGGCTCTGCGGCGGCGTCTCGGGAGCGATCGCTTCGAGCGCTGGCTCGGGGGGCTGGTGGCTCTCGGTGTGACCGAGGGCTCTGCTCTTGGTGTGACTGAGGGCTCTGCTCT
>CAYMLL010000202.1:2748-14498 GCA_964390645.1 uncultured Planctomycetia bacterium
GTGTGACTGAGGGCTCTGCTCTCGGTGTGACTGAGGGCTCTGCTCTCGGTGTGACTGAGGGCTCTGCTCTCGGTGTGACCGAGGGCTCTGCGCTGCGTTTCGAGGAGGGGGACGCAGAGCGTGGCGCCTGCGGCGTCACCCTCTCTCTGGGTGTCTCGAACGCCTGGGTCCAGGAGTGGATCGAGACCCGCTACCTCGACGATATCTCCGATGTGCTGGGGACGCTCGCCGGCAGACGGGTCGACGTACGCTTGACGATCGACTCCGAGCTCTTCGGGCTCCATCGCGCTCGGCAGCGCTCGATCCTGGGGGGGGCGGCGAACGGGGCGACGGGAGCCCGCGCGGAAGGTGACGGGGCGATCTGCGCCGACCGCGGTGCGCAGCCGTCCGCGAAGATCGGCGGTCCTTCCGACCGGACCGGACGCTCGCCTCGCCTCGACGACCTCGTCGAGGCTCCGTGCAACCAGCTGGCGATCCGTGCTGCGCGTAGCATCGCCGTGGACCCGGGACGCTTGTACAATCCACTCTTCATTCACGGTTCTTCCGGCGTCGGCAAGTCGCACCTCGTTCGGGCGATTTACACCGAGCTGACGGCTTCGGCGAGAGCGCGTGAGGGGGGGATGGTCGGACACCTTCGCCGCGGCAGGTGTCTGAGCGCGGATCGTTTCTCGCAGCATTTTGCGGCGAGCGCGCAGGATGGCACGCTGCGGAAGTTCCGCGAGACCTATCGCGGGCTCGACGTGCTCGTCGTCGACGACGTGCAGGTGCTCGCGACCAGGACGAAGTCGCAGGACGAGCTGCTCCACACGCTCGAGGCGCTTGTCGATGCCGGTCGTCAGGTCGTCATCGTTAGCGATCGTCCGCCGCGGGGACTCGATGATCTTTCTGCGGGGCTCGTCAATCGCTTTCTGGGTGGGCTGGTCACGCGCATCGACCGTCCGGACTTCGCGACGCGCTGGAAGATCGCGCGTCGACATGCGAGCCGGATCGCGGCCTCCCGGGAGCAAGACGTCCCGTGGGGAGCGAGCTCTTCGTGTGGCGCTCGCCGCTGGCGTGGCGCGCTTGCGGAAGATGTGCTCGAGTTCGTCGCGCAGCGTCTCGAGGGTGGCGTCCACGATCTCGTCGGAGCCGTGCTGCGCCTCGATGTTCACGGCCGCGTCCTCGGTCGCTCGCCGACGGTCGAGGAGGCGGGTCAGGCTCTCGCCGAACTGCTCTGCGAGCGGGACCGGCGCGTCGACGTGGATCGCATCCGGAGTCAGGTCGTCGCGCATTTCGGGTGGACGGAGAAGGACCTCGTCTCTCGTTCGCGCCAGCGCGCGCTGACCTTCGCGCGCCAGGTGGCGATGTATCTCTGTGCTCGGTACACGCGACATTCGATGCGAGAGATCGGCAAGCGCTTCGGCGATCGTGATCCTGCGACTGTACGGTTCGCATGCAAGAAGATCGCGGACCTTCTTCCTTCCGGTTCACCGGATCATCCACTCTCTCGCGACGTCTTCGCGATCATCGACCAGCTCGAGGGTTGAAGAGGGACCGGCGGAGTCGGTGTAGAAGGCGCGCGGGTCGGCGGCGGCTTCGACCTCGTGCCGCGAGGTGCGGTCCAGACGACGCCATGGGCGCGTTCGTGAGCGGGCCTCGGCAGGCAAGGGGGCGTTCACGCTCCGGAGACTCTCGACGCGCCTTCGAGGTGATGGAGGTCGGTGGTGGGGCTGGCGCAGAGCCTCCGGGCGCACGTCGAGCCCCGCCTCCTGTGGTCGGCGTCGAGGCCGCAGCGGCGAGCGGTCGATTATTCCCGGACGACGGGCCGGCACTCCCGGGGTGGTGGTGTTCGGTGGAGTGTTAGGGGCGCGGTCCGTCACGCTGGTCACGGGCCGCGTCAAGGTGTGGAAACGCTTGGGAGGCCGACTCTCCTTGTGCTAAGATAAGCTCTCCGTGCACAAGAGGATCGGACGCTTCAGCTGGCCTCGAGCGTCGCTCCTCGAGTGTCTTCTGGAGAGAAGATATAGGACGAAATTCCCGCATCGGTCGGTGACGGCGTGATGTGTGGGTTGGCGGATCGTACTTGCAAGGAGATGGGGTCTTTCATGAGACAGAACATCGTCGTCGCTTTGCTTTCCGTGTGCGCAACGCTTCTCGCGGTTCAGGTGGTCTTGACGATCGGCAAGGAGACAGCGCCGGTCTTTGGTCAGACGGTTGGTTCGGACGGAGGGGGTTCGGGATTCGTTCTGGCGACGGGGATGTCGTCCTCCGGCAGTAACAACATGCTCTACATCTTTGAGCCCAAGTCGGGTCGCGTTGCGGCCTACACGGTGCAGAGCCGTGGCATCGAGTACAAGGGGACGCGTCAGGTGACGCATGATCTGATCCCGGAGGAGCTGACTCCGAAGGGTCGGATGAGCGTCTCGGACGTGCGCAAGGCGTTGAAGAAGCTGAAGAAGAACTGAGTTTCGTCAGCGAATCGAAGCAGAAGCGAAGGCGCGGTCCGGTGTCGCGGCCTTTCGCCCGAAGCAAGCACCAGGGAGAGAGTCGTGAGTGATCTGAGTTTCGAAGAAGCCGCCCGTGAGCTCGGAGTCTCCGAAGCGGAGCTCGAGAAGCTCGTCGCGGAAGGCAAGATCAACGCGGTCAAGGACGGGGACTCGCTATCGTTCAAGCGCTCCGTGGTCGACAGCTACAAGAGCCAGGGCGCCGACGACCCGCAGATCCTGCTCTCGGACGAGGAGATCGACCTTCTCGGCGATGACGACATCGACTTCGGTATCGATCTCGGCGGCGATTCCGGAGCGGGTGACGCGACGACTGCTGGTGCGGAGACGACTCCGGCCGCCGGCGGTGGAGCGGACGTGATCGACCTGTCGCTCGACGATGATCTCCCCGAGATCCAGCTCGGCGGCGGGGGAGGAGACGAGACGGTGCTCGATCTCGAGGAGATGCTCGAGGGGGAGTCCGAGTCGACGACCCCCATTCCGGGCGGTGAGCTCGATCTCGGCGGTGGCGACATCGGCGATGAGACTCTCCTCGACACCGACATCCTCGATCTCGGAGAGGACGACGCGGACACCTTCGAACTCGACACCACCGAGGACACACTGCTCGACCCGACGGAAGAGGGCACCCTCCTGCGCGGCGGCGGCGCGCGCGTCATGCAGATGAAGCGCCGCAAGAGTCATGCAGGCTGGACCGCGATCCTCGCGCTCGGCGGTCTGTTGATGCTGGTTCCGCTGGCAGTGCTGCTGTCGACGGTCTACATCGAGGATCTCCGCATCGGCGACATCGGCGACGACAAGGGCCGCGCCACCCACGCCTGGATTGACGAATACGGCGGCAGCTTGCGCGGTGCCGTCGATTGGCTGGCGGATCTCTTCGTGAAGAAGTAGGAACGCACGCCTCGTTCCTCGGGCGCGTGCGCGCGCGGCTGTTCAAGGGCCGAAAGCGACCGGTGATCGCGGTCGCGCGCATGCTGTACGGGGCACCGACCTCGGTCCTGTGGACGTTCGCTGCGGGCTCCCCTTGTCCCATCCTTGCTCGGTGGCCCCGGGGCTCAAAAACCCGTTGCAAGTGCGAGAACGCTCCGATATAGTGCCGGCGTTACCCGCAACGGTGCCCTTTCTGCATGTCGAGGTGAACGCCGGAGGAGTCTTGGCGGGATCCTGGAAGGGCCTTTGCGGAGCAATCCCCTACCAGGAAGGAAGAGAAACGATGCGGCGAGCCGTATTGCTTGGGTTGGTGGTGGTATTGACCGCGTCTCTCGGTGTGGGCTGCGTCTCTTACGGCGCTTACAAGGGCCTGCAGGACGAGCTCGAGCGAACGAAGTCGGCCAATCAGGGCCTGGTCGACCAGTTCAACCGGGCTGTTCTGGCGAGGAAAGCTCAGGGCGTCACCGGCGGCATCGATCCTGCGCGGTACGAGGACCTCCAGGCGAGGTTCGCCAAGCTCCAGGGGGAACTCGCCGCCGAGCGTGAGCGTGGCATGGAGTTCGACCGGGAGGACATCGAGGCCATCGAGGGGGCCAGCGAAGAGCAAGGAGGTATCGCGCTTCGGGACAGCCTGCTCTTCAATTCCGGAGAGGCGAAGCTCAAGGCGGGGCAGTTGCCGGTTCTCGACCAGATCGCCGACCTCTTGCAGCGGAGCTACAAGGGGCAGATGATCCTCATCGAAGGGCATACGGACAACGACCCGCTGAAGAACACCAAGGGGCTCTACGAGTTCAACCTCAACCTCGGCTACCAGCGAGCGTATCATGTCTTTCGCTACCTGGCCGAGAAGCACCGCATTCCGGACTCGCAGTTTCGAATCGAGACCTACGGCTTCACCAAGCCGGTCGATCCGAGCATCGCCGACACGCCGGAAGGCAAGCGCATGAATCGACGCGTCGTCTTTCGCCTCGGCGGTCACAAGTTCTGAGCTTTGGGCTCGGATCGGGGGCTCGGATCGGGGGCTCGGATCCGGCGCCTGCACATGTCCGGCGTTCGTCGAAGCGCCTTTTCGTGCGCTGCCGTTTTCGTGCGGTGGGAGATTCCTCCCCGGCAGTATCGCCGTAGCCTCCGCGGTTTCCTGCTGGGGGACGCTTCCGGAGCTTGCATCCTTCCCGGAAGAGGGAGCAGGCAGGGCCGTTTGATCGTCGCTATACTGAGCGCATGACCGAGCGCTCGTGGAGGTTTCCGCGGCCGCGGCTTCCCGTCCTGGGGGACGCGGCTCGATCGCGGCTCGTCGATGTTGCCTGGGCCTCCTTGCGGGGACGTGTCGACGCGGCGAGGCTGTCGGAATCCGGGCTCCCCGAACTCGACGCGCCCGGTGCGGTCTTCGTGACGCTGTGGCTCGACGGCGACTTGCGCGGCTGTATCGGTTCGGCGATACCGCGTCGGCCGCTGGTGCAAGCTGTCGCCGAGCAGGCTCGTGCCGCCGCGACGCTCGACCCGCGATTCGGGGCTGTCGGGCCCGGGGAGATCGAGCGGCTCGAGGTCGAGATCTCCGTGCTCGGACCGCTGTTGAGGCTGGAGGCGGAGCCCGACGAGAGAGTCGCGCGCGTGCGCGTCGGTGAGGACGGCGTCTACGTCGTCGTCGGTGACCGCTCCGCGCTCCTCTTGCCGCAGGTGGCGACCCGCTTCGGCATGAGCGCGACGATGTTCCTCGAGGAGGTCTGCACCAAGGCCGGTCTGCGGTCGTCCGCTTGGCGAGACCGTCGCGTCGATGTCCACACCTTCCGCACGCTGGGCATTCCGGCTCCCCGTCCCCCTGCGGAGCGCGTGTTGTGAGCCCCGGGCCCGAGCCCGACCGTACCCCGGGTCTGCTGACGCGCCTGCGCGGTGCCGGGCTGCTGCCGAGGAAGGCGCTCGGTCAGCACTTCCTCCACGACCCGGCGCTGCTGCGGTCGATCGTCGGGGCTGCCGAGCTGCCCCGGGACGCTCACGTCCTCGAGATCGGCACGGGTCCGGCGACCTTGACGCGTGAGATCGCTCGGGTGGCCGGCTCGGTCCTCACCGTCGAGGTGGACGCGCGGATGGCGGCCTTCGCCCGTGCCGAGCTGCGCGGCGTCGACAACGTCGAGGTGCTCGTGTGCGACGCCCTCGACGGGCACGGCGGTCTGCAACCGGAGCTGCTCGCGAAGCTGAAGGACGTCGGCGGATTCTACTGGATCTCGAATCTTCCCTACGCCGTCGGTACGCCGTTGATCCTGGCCATCCTCTTCTGCGACCTGCAGTGGCGGCGCGCCGTGCTGACGGTGCAGCGCGAGGTCGCCGAGCGCCTCACCGCGTCCGCCGTCGCTACGGGCGACGGGAAGGCACGCTGCGGGGCGCGATCGGCTTACGGGCCCCTGTCGCTGCTGGTGGCCTGTCGGGCTCGCGCGGAGATTGTCCGGAGGCTGCCCGCAGGGGCCTTTTCGCCGCCGCCGCGTGTCGAGTCCGGCGTCGTGCGCCTCGAGCCCCTCGCTGCGCCTCCGGTGACCTCCGCCGAGGAGCTCGACGCCCTTCGTGGCTGGGTGCAGGCGCTCTTTCAGGGCCGTCGCAAACAGATTGGCGGCCTGCTGCGCGAACGCCTTGGCGCTGCCGGGGCAGCTGCCGCCCTGGAGAGGGGCGGGTGGTCGCGGGCCGTACGTCCGGAAAACCTGAGGCTCGACGACTTTCTTCTGCTGGCGCGTGAATTCCCTCCTTGATTTTCTTTGAGATCGCCATTCAACACCTCTAAGATGGCCAGGATCCAGTCGAGTCCGCGGTTCGCTATTGCACTCGAAGAGGGTCGGACGCGCCGGGTCGAACGAATCTGCTTGGGCCTGGATGGGTTCCCCTGGCCAGCAGCGCCAAGACGAAAGCGAACGCTGAAGAGAATCACGACGCGGGCTGGCGCGCAGAGAGCTTCAATTAGCATCCGCTCCGATCAGACCGGCGTATCGAATCGCTTGTCGGGCAGGGCCACCCTCCGGCACCGAGTTTCCGGAGGCGCTCCCCGCACAGTTTCGCTGCGCGCCGGGTCGTTGGGTGCGTCACCGTGGGGACGCACACCGGATGTTCTGGAACGTACTTGAGGGAATTCGAGATTTGCGAAGTCGGGGCTTCGTGTCCGCTCATCGTAGCGGCGTCCTCCGGGTGGCGACCCCAGCGACTCCGGACGCCGCGAGCGACATCGGTCCGCGAGCGATATCGGGCCGTGGCGACGGTCGATCGCGCGTGGCGATGCGCTGTTGACCGTTTCGGACACAGGAGTCGATCGCAGAACTCGAGCGCTGTGGATGGATCATCCGCGGCGGAGCGGCGGCCGTGCGAAATGCGGGGCTGCCGGGGAGAGCACTCGGCTTTGACGACTTCATCGTCGACAGGATTATCGTCCTCAGGATCACCGTCCACGGGGATGTTACTCAGTCCGGAGGATCGTGAGGCCATCCGTGCCCGGGTGCCGTTGGAGGACCTGGCGCGGGACTACGACATCCACCTCATTCCGGCTGGCCGGAAGTTCAAGGCGCTCTGTCCCTTCCATCAGGAAAAGACGCCGTCCTTTTCGATCGATGTCGACAAGCAGTTCTACTACTGCTTCGGCTGCGAGTCCGGGGGGGACGTCTTTCGCTTCGTGCAGGAACTCGATCGTGTCGGCTTCGTCGAGTCGGTCGAGATTCTCGCCCGCCGCGCCGGCGTCGTGCTCGATCGTTCGCCACGTGGTCGCGAGCGTTCCGAGAGGCGCCTCGGTCTTTACGACGCGCTCGAGTTTGCAGCCGAGTACTACCGTCGCGTTCTGGCGGAGGACGCGCGCGGCGGCGAGGCGCGAGCCTACCTGCAGCGGCGCGGAATGACACCCGAGATGCTGGAGTGCTTTCGTCTCGGTTTCTCGCTTCCCGACTGGGACGGGTTGGTCAGCGCCGCGACGCGAGCCGGGCACGACCTCGACACGCTCGAGCGCGCCGGCCTGGCGCGGCACC
The DNA here is from genome assembly GCA_964390645.1 of uncultured Planctomycetia bacterium. Classification (GTDB taxonomy): domain Bacteria; phylum Planctomycetota; class UBA8108; order UBA8108; family UBA8108; genus CAYMLL01. The sequence continues at coordinate 10,154 of CAYMLL010000202.1, forward strand.
GTCAGGACAGCCGGGGCGGCTACGATTACTTCCGGGGCCGCGTGATGTTCCCGATCTCGGATCCGCAGAACCGGGTGATCGGGTTCGGCGCGCGGACGCTCGGTGACGATCAACCGAAGTATCTGAACACGCCTTCGACACCGCTCTTCGACAAGTCACAGGTGCTTTACGGCCTGTCCCGCTCGCGTGCGGGTATCCGTCGCGAGTCGGCGATCGCCGTGGTGGAGGGCTACACGGACGCGATCATGGCGCATCAGGCCGGCCTCGACTTCTTCGTCGCCAGTCTGGGCACTGCCTTCACGAAGGAGAACGCCAGCGCACTGCGTCGTCAGGCGCCCCGTGTCTACATGATCTTCGATGGCGACACCGCGGGGCAGAATGCCGCGGAGCGCTCGCTCGACCTTCTCGTCGGGGAGGAGATCGAGGTGCGTGTCTACACGGTCACCGATGGGAAGGATCCGTGCGACGCGGTGCTGGCTCTGGGCGGCGAGGCGTTCCGGCGTGCCATGGAGGCCGACTCGGTCGATCTCTTCGAGTACAAGTGGCGCGCTACCGTCGGTTCCTCGGAGGCCCAGGCGAGTCCCCAGGCGCGTTCGCGCGCGGTCTCGTCCTTTCTCGGGCTGGTCGCAGGCGGCAAGAACCCGGTGACGCAGCGTTTGATCCTGCGCGAGTACATAGAGCGGCTGGGTGTTCGCGAGAGCGACGTCGAGTCGGAGCTCGTCAAGGCGCGGCAAAATCTGCGGCGTTCTGCGAGGGTCGTGGCGAAGGACGGAGCGGCAGGAGCGCGTCCCTCCGTTGCGGCGGCTGTCAGACACAGCGGTGGGGGGCAGGGCGCAGACGGCGCGCTTTCGTCTCGCAGCGGAGTTTCCGGTCTGCCGGCGAAGGTCGTCGAGCGGGATTCGCGTCCGGAGGACGCGCCGCTCCACCAGCTCGCCGAAGTCGTTCTGGAGTGCCTTCTGGTGCTTCCGAGTCGGGCTCCGTCGATCTGGGATCAGGTTCCGGTAGGTCTCTTCGTCGGCTCTACCGGCGAGGCGCTCTGTTCGGCCGTCGAGAAGCAAGTTCGAGTACAGGGGGAAGGTGGCTCCGCGTTTTCCGGTGTCACGCTCATGCAGAATCTCGAGGACCCGGAAGCGAAACGGGTCGTGATCAAGCTGCTGAGCCAACTGGAGAGCGAGGACGACTCGCTGTGGACGGATCATGACGCGCGATGGAGGAACTGTCAGCGCGATCTCCGTCGTCACGGGATTCGACAGCGCATCGATGCGCTCAAGCGCGAGTCCAAGCAGGCCGTCGGGGAGCCCGAAGAGGTGGCAGACCGACGAGCCGTGCTGGCTCGCGAGGTGACGCATCTGCGCAAGAAGCTCAAGAAGACGTAGACGGTTCTCGCCGCGGTGTGACGGAGGACTGTCACACCGCGGCGAGACGCTGTCACGAAAGGAACGATGGACGACAAGCTCAAGCTACTGATCGAGGAAGGGAAGCGCGACGGGGGGATCACCTACGAGCGGTTCAACGAGATCTTTCCGGAGGACTGCAACTCTCCGGAGCGTATCGACGAGATCTTCGCGACGCTCGACGCGCACGATATCGAGCTGAGGGACGATCCGGTCAGCGAGCCGGAGGAGAGCTCCGAAAACGAGTCCTCCGAGATGCCCGAGAAGATCGACGACCCGGTTCGCATGTATCTGACGCAGATGGGAGAGATCCCGTTGCTGACGCGTGCCGAGGAGCTTCTGCTGGCGAAGAAGATCGAGATCTCTCGCCAGCGCTACCAGAAGCAGGTCTTCGGCAACGGGCTGGCTCAGGGCTCGACCGTCAAGATTATCGACGACGTGCTGCGTGGCGACATCGCCTTGGACAAGGCGGTCAAGGTGACGCCGTCGGGCAACGAGGAGCTCGGCAAGGAGGATGTCTGCCACCTGATTCAGACCAACCTCGAGACTCTGGCCCGACTCCATCAGGAGACGACGAAGAGCTTCGCCAAGTACCTGGATGATCGGTTCAGCGTCGGCTATCGCGGCAAGGTGCTCGCGAAGGTGCAGAGTCGAGCATTGAAGGGCTCCGTGCTCATCGCGGAGTTCAACCTCAAGAAGACCATCGTCAACCAGCTTCGTCACGAACTCGCCATTCTTTTCCGCAAGATGGTGAGCATCGAGCATGAGAAGGAGAAGGTCGAGCAGGCGCGCAAGCGTGGCAAGCGCAGGCTGCGTGTCAGCGAGAAGAACCGCCTGGCGGAGTTGGATGCTCGGCTGCAGGAGTACGAGCTGCAGGCGCTCGAGCCGATGCCGGACCTCCAGGTTCGCATCCAGACGATCGAGAAGTGGTACAACGAGTACGAGAACGCCAAGCGCAAGCTGTCGGGCGGGAATCTCCGTCTCGTCGTCAGCATCGCCAAGCGCTACCGCAACCGCGGGCTGACGTTTCTCGATCTGATCCAGGAGGGGAACACCGGCTTGATGAAGGCCGTCGAGAAGTACGAGTACCGTCGCGGGTACAAGTTCTCGACCTACGCGACGTGGTGGATTCGCCAGGCGATCACGCGCTCTATCGCGGACCAGGCGCGGACGATTCGTATCCCGGTCCACATGATCGAGACGATGAGCAAGGTTCGCAACGCGACGAAGAAGCTCATCCAGAAGAACGGTCGTGAGCCGACTATCAAGGAGATCTCGCAAGAGCTCGACATCACCGAGGAGGAGACCCGCAAGGTCATCAAGATCTCCAAGCATCCGATCTCGCTGGATCGCCCCATCGGCGACTCGGACGATGGGTTCTTCGGAGACTTCATCGAGGACAAGAGCACCGTGTCGCCGGTGAACGCCGCGACCCACGAGATGCTCAAGGAGAAGCTCGCTCAGGTGCTCAACACGTTGACCTATCGCGAGCGTGAGATCATCAAGCTGCGCTACGGGCTCGGTGACGGTTACACCTACACCCTCGAGGAGGTCGGGAAGATCTTCAAGGTGACGCGCGAGCGCGTACGCCAGATCGAGGCGAAGGCGATCCGCAAGCTCCAGCATCCGATCCGTAGCCGTATGCTCGAGGGCTTTCTGGAGTCGATGTCCGGTTGACGGCTTTCTGACAGGAAACCGAAGTGCGAGAGACGGTCGACGACAGGCATCAGTTGCTCCCGGGATCCGCCGGTCGAGGGCGCGATGTGCGAATTTTCGGAGCGTCGGCTCCGCGTTGCAACTTGGCCCCGCGGGGGGCAAGGCTGCCGTGGGCCGTCCGGTCCGCGCGCGGTGGAAAATGGACGCCGGTCACGAGAGTGACCGGCTTTTTTTGTGCCCGCTCGGTTGGAATCGGTGGGCTTCGGAGTTCAGCAGGGTAGCGGCAGTCTGGTCGCTCGAGAGGTTTCCGGATGCACCATCCTTCGGTCGAAAAACTGCTCCACGTTCAGGGTGTCGACAAGCAGATCCGCTTGCTTTCCGAGGCGAAGCTGCGGCGTCCGCAGGAGCTCTCCGATGAGCGCAAGAAGCTGGCGTTCGCGACGGCGTCTCTCGAGGTCGTGCTCGAGACGATCAAGACCGGACGCCTGGAGGTCGAGAAGGGAGAGCACGAGATCAAGCAGAAGGACGCCGAGATCGAGAAGGCAACGATCGCCCTCAACGGCGCGAAGACGAACCAGGAGTACGCCGTTTTCAAGGAGCAGATTTCTCGCTATGAGGAGGAGCGCGATGCGGTCGAGGAGCGCGTGCTGGAGCACCTCTCGCAACTCGACGTCCTCGAGGAGAAGAAGGAGGAGTCCCAGAAGGAGGTCGCCGAGCAGGAGAGGGCGTTCCAGCGCAAGGAGGCCGAGGTGAGGGAGGTCGTCGCCGGCATCGAGGCGCAGATCGCCGAGCAGGAGGAGGAGCGCAACGGTCTCGTCGGAGACGTTGACACCGACCACCTCGAACTCTACGACCGCATTCTGAATCACGTCGAGGATGCGGCGATCAGCGGTGTCAAGAGCGGCGTCTGTCAGGGCTGCTTCAGGGCGGTGACGAAGCAGGACGTCAGTCAGCTGATGCTGGGTCAGGAGATCATCCCCTGCCGCAGCTGTTGCCGGATCCTCTTCTTGCAGAGCGACTGAGCCGTCTTGCCGGCCTCGCCTGCTGCGTAGAAAACGGCCGGCTCTCGCGAGCCGGCCGGTCAGCAGATCGTAAGCCGGATTCTGTTGGACGGGCCGGAGCCCGCCCCGAGGCCATTCATCTGTGCGACCTACCCGGGAGTCCGTGGCCTCTTGCGAGGCCCCACGAGACGGGCTGCCTCTGCTCCCCTATTCGGTCTTGCTTCGCGTGGGGTTTACCCTGCCGAGGAGTGTCACCACCCTCGCGGTGAGCTCTTACCTCACCTTTTCACCCTT
>CAYMLL010000203.1:0-14421 GCA_964390645.1 uncultured Planctomycetia bacterium
TACATGCTCGTCAACATCTGGGCTCAGAATCACGACTGGCCGCACAACAACTGGTACGCCGCGCGGCCGCGCGTTCCGGGCGGCAAGTGGATCTTTCTCTCCTGGGACGCGGAGTTCGGGATCGGGCTCATCCCCTCGGGGTGGAGCGATAACACCTTCGAGTTCGTCTTCTCGCGCAGCGGCTACCTGAAGGAGATCTTCGAGAACCTCATCGATAGCCCGATCTACCGCGGATACCTCAAGAGCGAGGCGCGGCGTCACGCGGCCGTTTCGCTGCACCGGGACCGGGTTCGCGGGAGGATCCAGGCGCTGCGCTCGAGCGTGGTCGCCGACATCAACGATGAGCTGGCGCTCATCGGCAACAGCCGTAGCACCTGGGACGCCAACGTCCGGAACATGCAGACGTTCGCCGCCAATCGTACGAGCGTGTTTCTCAACAGCATACTCAACTCGTCACGTCTCAGGGACAGCGTCGAGATGCCGATCATCCTCTCGGTCGCGCCGTCGGAGGTCGTCAACACGGGCACGACGAGGGTCTCGATCTCGGGGCAGAACCTGCCGCGCGAGACCGAGATCTACTTCAACGGTCAGCAAGGTCGCGTCATCGTGGCGGTCGGCTCGTCGCACCTCACCGTGGAGCTGCCGTTCGTGGTCGATGTCTCCGGCGATGTGGAGATCCGCGCGGTCAACACGGACACGGGCCAGTGGACCGGTGAGAGGGGACTGCTGACGGTCCACTTGCCCGTGCCGGTCGTCCACTCGATCACGCCGGACGTCGGCAACCGTCGCGGCGGCGATACCGTCGAGATCGAGGGGGAGTACTTGCTCGACGGTCTCGAGGTCTTCTTCGGCAGCGAGCGTTCGCCGTCGGTGACCCGGCTCGACGCCTCACAGACTCGGTACGGCGTCGTCACTCCGGAGGGTGAAGGAGACGTTCCCGTGCGCGTGTTCAACGTCGTGCCGACCCGGCTGGAGTCGCAGTCCGAGTTGACCTTCACCTACGAGGGTGTGTCGTTCCTGCGCGGCGACGTGAACGTCAGCGGCGAGGTCGACGTCTCGGATGCGGTCGCGCTTCTGGCGGTTCTCTTTCAGGGGCGAGACCATCCGGAGTGCCTGTCGGTGATGGACACCGATCGCAACGGCGTCGCCGAGCTGACCGATGCCGTCGTTCTGCTCGGCTACCTCTTTCTCGGGCAGGATCCGCTGGTCGCGCCCTTCCCGGAGTGCGGGGCCGACCCGATCGGCGACCTCCTGGAGTGTCAGGAGTTTTCACCTTGCGAGACGCCGTGACCCGTCGGGAGCGCGTGCTCCGGCGGCTGGGTCTGTCAGGGAGTCTTGCGCCACCGAAGGCCACGGATCGCCGCGGTGGTCTGGAAGGTCGCCAGACCGAGAGGCTTCGATGCCTCGACCTCGACACGCACGTCGACCTGACGGTCCTTCGTCGAGATGTCGACGATCTTCTTGCCATCGAGCCATGCCTCGAAGAGGCCGTCCGTGACGCGCAGGCGGATCTCGTACCAGACGTCGTTCTCGAAGGTGGCGATGGTCGTCGTCGAGTTGTTCGCGGCATCCTCGCCGTCGAGGCTCGAGATGCCGCAGAGCGTACCGCCCCAGCCGCCGATGATCAGCGAGGCGCAGCTCTCGTGATAGGGGAAGGTCAGACCGCAGAAGAAGTCGCCGCCGGAGACGCGCATGGCCTCGAGCCGGATCTCGTAGCCGACTTTCGGGAAGTCCTTCGTGTAGGTGACGCCGGTGAGCACCTCTCCGACCGGCAGGATCAGCTTGCCGTCCTCGGCGCGCGCGACGCCGGCGTTGAGGAAGTCGGACTGCCTCCAACCGTCGAGTGACTTGCCGTCGAAGAGGGGTATCCATGTGTCGGGCTCGACCGTACCCGTCGTATGCGAAGGACCGGGGCTGGCGAACGGGCAGCAGCTCTTGCAGCCGGCCACACCGAGAGCCGATCCCCCGAGTGCCGCCGTGAGAGCGACGATCCGGAGGGCTCGGCGGCTTCTGCGCGTCGCGTTCTCACGATTTGCCGTCATCCTCGGATCTCCAGCAGCTCGACCTCGAAGACCAGCGTCGCTCCGCCCGGGATCACGCCGCCGGCGCCGCTGTCGCCGTAGCCGAGCTCGGGGGGGATGGTCAGCTTGCGCTTGCCACCGACCTTCATCGACGCGACGCCCTCGTCCCAGCCGCGGATGACCTTGCCACGACCGACCTCGAAGGAGAAGGGCTGCCCGCGGTCGACCGAGCTGTCGAACTTCGTTCCGTCGGTGAGCCAGCCGGTGTAGTGGACGACCGCGGTCGAGCCGGTCCCTGGCGACTCTCCGGAGCCTTCGGTGAGATCGACGTACGCCAGCCCGGAGTCGGTGGTGACGGTGTTCTGATGCTCTTCGTCGGACACGTCGGAATCTCCAGAAGCGGTTGAGGAGGCGGGGTCTCGAAGCGGCGTGCATGATAACAGGGCTCGGGGGGGGATGCCCACAGGGGGCTTCCCGGTCCTGTCCTGTTCCCCGCTCCGGTCCGCCACACCGCGTAGCCGGGCGATGACGAAGGGCCCTTCAGCGCGCGTCGGCGTGTCGGCCGGCCTGCGGGTCACCCGCGACGTCGATGCGCCCGCTCGTTCGGTCGATGCGCAGAAGGCTCGGGTGCCAGAGCGGCGGTCCGGCGACGCGTACCCGGTGTCCGCGCCCTCGCAGGTCGTCGATGACCTCCTTACCCACGCTCTCGTAAATCGACAGGCTGCCGAGCTGCGGTCGTGGCTGGCGAAAGGAGCCGACGAGGTGATCGGTGCCGAAGCGGGCCGCGGTGACCGCGTCGGCGGGCGACATGTCGAAGTCGATCGAGTTGAGGAGCAGCTGCAGCGTCGCCTGGTCCTGCCCGTCGCCCCCCGCGACGCTGATCGCGAGCACGGGCTTCCCATCCTCGAGCACGAGGGTCGGCGTCAACGTGATGCGAGGGCGTTTGCCTGGCTCGACGCAGTTCGGGTGTCCCTTCCAGTTGTTGAAGCTTTGCAGGCGCGTGCCGAGACGAACGCCGGTGCTGCCCGCGAGGACGCCGGACCAGCCACTGGGTGTCGCCGCGACCACGTTGCCGTCACCGTCCGCCACGAGGCACGTCGTCGTGTCGCTCGCCGGGCCGCCGGGTCCCGCTCGCTTCGCGCCGTCCGGGAGGAGCGCCTTGCCGTGTCGCGGATCCCCGGGTCGCAGCCGCAGCGACGCTGTCGACGGGTCGATCAGTGGCCGGCGCAGCGTCGCGTAGCCCTTCGAGAGGAGCTGTTCGGTCGGCACGTCGACGAAGAGGGGGTCGGCGTAGTAGGTGTCACGGTCGGCCAGCGCGAGCTTCATCGCCTCGATCGCGAGGTGGATCGTGTCCGCGCTGTTGTGCCGCGACGCTCGCAGATCGAAGCCTTCCAGGAGGTTGAGCGTCTCCAGCAGGTACGGCCCCTGCGTCCACGGGCCGCACTTGAGCACGGTGTAGCCGCGGTAGGTCGTCGACACCGGCTCCTCGACGCGGGTCACGTGCGTCGCGAAGTCCACCTCTCGAAGGAGCCCGCCGTTCGTCTCGCACCACGTGGAGATCTCCCGCGCGATCGGGCCGCGATAGAAGTAGTCGGCGACGAGACGAAGACCGCGTTCACGATCTCCATCACCTCGCTTCTCCGCGTCCGTGAGCCGCCGCAGGGTGCGCGCGAGATCGCGGTGCCACGGCTCGCCGCGCCGATCGAGAATCTCGAGTGTCGGATCGACCACCTTGGCGAAGGTCCTCGTGCCGTGGCGCGACAGCGCGGTCAGGCAGACGTCGAGCACCGCGGGCACCGCCGCCGGCTCGACACCAGAACCGGGGATGCCGCCGGGGCGATCGAAGTGTTCTCGCGTCGCGAGCTTCGGGGCTGCTCCCTGACCCGCGAGCACCTCGACCACCCCGCGCTCCGCGCTGTAGATGATGATGGGCACCTCGCCGCCGAAGCAGTACTGGCTTGAGTCGGTGACCGTCAGGGCCAGCAGCGTCGCGACCGCCGCGTCGACCGCGTTGCCGGCAGACTCGAGGAGCTCCATGCCTGCCGCGACGGACTCGGACCCACCGGCGACGACCGCACCCCTCCTTCCGGAGGCCTTCCACGAGAGCTTCTGCCGGGCCTCTTGCCGGTCCCTCTTCCCCGGCTTCTTCTCTCTCGACCCCTCCTGGCTCTCAGGTGGGACGCTCGCGTCGTGCTCCCGGTTCCACCGCACGAGCTCCGGAGGCCAGGCGAACCGTGGCGCGCTGTCGCGGTCGAAGCCCTCGAGATGGGCGGCGTTCTCGCGGTCGCGAGGTCGCACGTAGCGCCATGTCTCGCCGCGGAAGACCTGGTCGACGAGCCTGGCGATCTCGGGATCGTAGGCCTCGAGCTCCTCGCGTGTGTCGACGAAGTTGTGGTCGTGATCCGGCGGCCGGTTGGCGTCGAAGTACGACTGCACTGCTTCGGCCCAGTACTCCTCGTGATCGACCGCCGCGTACTTTCCTCTCCACAGCCCCCGTTCCACGGCGCGACGGTAGATCCCCTTCAGCCGGCGATCGAATCCCGGATTGATCGACGTCAGGCCCATCCTGTGGATCGTGTGAGCGAACTCGTGCACGAGTACGCTCTCGGCCCGATACGGATCCCCACGAAGGCGCAACAGGTTCTCCTCGCCACAGCTGGATGCCGGTCGGGTGCGGGTGGCGCCGAGCCCCCTCGCTCGCATGTCCCAGAATCTCGCCGGACGCAGGTCGCTGTGCTCCGGCACCCGTGTGGTCAGCTCGTCCGGTGCCATGATGACCAGGCGCGTTCCGTTCCTCGTCAGCGCCCTGCGGACGTCCGGACGCTTGCGGAGCATTCGATCGATCAGGTACGCGGCTTCGAGCAGCGCGTGATCGCTGACCTTCCGCGAGCTCAGAATCGGGAATCCGTCCGCGACGATGGCCTTGTGGTAGAAGGGTGAGAGCTGCAGGCGATCGCGAAGCTCGGCCGGCACCGTGGTGACGTTGCGCTCCTGCGCGACGATCCTGGCCGGTGCGGTGCAGATCAAGGTCAGAACTGCCACCTGCAGGTACGAGACTCGACGGTGGAGCATGGGCCGGACCCGGTTGGAAAATGCCTGACGGAGATGGACGGTGCGTGGCCCCCTGGTTTGTACGCCCGAATCCGATCCCGGTCAACGACGCTCGGGCCGGCTGGAAGTTTCCGCGAAATCGACTCCGCTCTGCGGTTAGAATGCGAGCTGGTGTCGACTCCAGTGAACGAGAGGAACAGCGATCCCATGTCTCGAACCACGCTTGAGCGCATCGTGCTTGTCGGTATCACCGCGATCCTCGCCGGCTCTTCGGGCTCCTCCTTGCCGGCCGAGCAGGTCGGGAAGAAGACGATCCTCTTCGTCGCCGGCCGTGACAGCCACGGGTTCGGGTCGCACGAGCACTCCGGCGGCTGTCGTGTCCTCGCGAAGTCTCTCGAGCAAAGCGTCCCCGGAGTGACGACGGTTCTGGCGACCGGCGGATGGCCGAAGGATGAGCGTCTGTTCGAGCAGGCCGATGCGATCGTGCTCTACATGGACGGCGGCGGCGGGCACCCGGTCAATCGTCACCTCGAGGCGGTGGGTCGGGCGATGAAGAAGGGCATCGGTCTGGCGTGCATCCACTACGCTGTGGAGGTGCCGAAGGAGCCCGCCGGCAAGCTCTTCCTCGACTGGATCGGCGGCTACTTCGAGACGCACTGGTCGGTCAACCCGCACTGGACCGCGAAGTTCGAGAAGCTCCCCGAGCACCCGATCACGCGGGGCGTGAAGCCCTTCGAGATCAACGATGAGTGGTACTACCACATGCGCTTTCGAGAGGGCATGAAGGGAGTCACTCCGATACTCACCGCAATCCCGCCGGACGAGACCCGCAAGCGTCGATTCGGCGCCCACAGCGGGAATCCTGCGGTGCGCGCGCGACTCGGCATGCCGGAGCATGTTGCGTGGGCGCGCGAGCGTCCGGACGGTGGGCGTGGTTTCGGCTTCACCGGTGGCCACGTGCACTGGAACTGGGGCGACGACAACTTCCGCAAGCTCGTTCTGAACGCGATCGCGTGGACAGCGAAGGTCGAGGTTCCCGGAGACGGCGTCGTGTCGAAGCCGTTCGATCGAGCGACGCTGACGTCGGCCATCGGACGGCCTCAGAAGAAGCGTGGCGGCGGGAAGGCTTTCGACCCGAAGAAGGCGCGCTTCTCGAGCAAGGTCGTGACACCGGCGACTCCGGGCCACGCGGTGGACATCGACGTCGACATCCGGGGTGCCAGGGAGCTCTGGCTCGTGGTCACGGACGGCGGCAACGGCTTCGGATGCGACTGGGCGGACTGGATCGAGCCACGGCTCGTCGGCCCCTCGGGGGAGAAGAAGCTCACCGACCTGAAGTGGACTTCCGCGCAGGCCGGCTTCGGCAGCGTCCAGGTGAACAGGAACTGCAACGGTCAGCCTCTTTCCGTCGCCGGCAAGCCCGTCGCATACGGAATCGGCACCCACGCCGTGTCCGCGATCGGGTACCGGCTGCCGGCGGGTTACGAGCGCTTCAAGGCGCGCGGCGCGCTCGACACCGGGGGCACCGGTCAGGGGGCTTGCGGCACGAGCACGTCGGTGAGCTTCCTCGTCTTCACATCGAAGCCACCCGCCCGGGTCGTCAGATCATCGGCCGGGGGAGCGAGCAGCGACGACCGCAGCCCGCACAATGCCCTTGACGGGCTCGACGTCTACGAGGAAGTCGGGGCCACCCTCTTTGCCTCGGAGCCGACGCTTCTGAGCCCGACGAACCTCGACATCGATGCTCGCGGTCGCGTCTGGGTTTGCGAGGTCGTCAACTACCGCCGGCACAACGGCAAGCGCAAGGAAGGAGACCGCATCCTCATTCTCGAGGACACCGACGGTGACGGCAAGTCGGACCTTCGCAAGGTCTACTACCAGGGTCGCGACATCGACTCGGCGATGGGCATCTGCGTCCTTGGCAACAAGGTGATCGTCTCGGCCACGCCGAACATCTTCGTATTTCACGATGACGATGGTGACGACCAGCCGGATCGCAAGGAGGTCCTCTTCACGAAGACCGGGCAGCCTCAGCACGACCACTCGGCTCACTCCTTCCTCTTCGGGCCGGACGGTAAGCTCTACTGGAATTTCGGCAATACTGGCCGTCACGTTCACGACCGCGACGGCAAGATCGTCGTCGACGTGACGGGCCAGGAGGTGCGCGACAACGGCCGGCCGTATTACGGCGGCATGGTCTTTCGCTGCAACATGGACGGAGGCGAGTTCGAGGTACTGGCGCACAACTTCCGCAACAACTACGAGGTCACGGTCGACTCCTTCGGCACGATCTGGCAGTCGGACAACGACGACGATGGCAACCGGGGGGTGCGCATCAACTACGTGATGGAGCACGGCAACTTCGGCTACCGCGAGGAGGGCACTGGCCGCGGCTGGAACTCGAAGCGCACGGGGATCACCTGGCCGATCCCCAACGAGGAGAAGCCCTGGAGACACTGGCACCTCCGGGACCCGGGGGTCGTTCCGAACCTCGTGCAGACGTTCCAGGGCTCGCCTACCGGCATCACGGTGTACGAGGGGGACCTCCTGCCGAGCGTGTTTCGCGACGAGGTCATCCACTGCGACGCCGGGCCGAACATCGTTCGCGCTTACCCGCGAGAGAACGACGGCGCCGGCTACAAGGCGGAGATTCTCGACATCCTCCACGGGAAGCGTGACCGGTGGTTTCGCCCGGCGGATGTCTGCGTCGCCCCGGACGGCTCGCTATTCGTCACCGACTGGTACGATCCGGGTGTCGGTGGTCACAACATGCGTGACCTCGACCGTGGTCGAATCTTCCGCATCGCTCCGAAGGGCAGCAAGTACACCGTACCGGAGGTCGACGTGACGACGATCGCCGGCGCGGTCGCAGCCCTCCGGAGCCCCAGCTACGCGGTGCGCTATCTCGCGTGGACGGCGCTGCACGAGAAGGGACGCGAGGCGGAGCCGGCGCTCGAGAGGCTCTACGCGTCGCAGGACCCTGTCCATCGCGCGCGCGCGCTCTGGCTGCTCGGCAAGACCGAGGGACGCGGCGCGCACTGGGTCCATCGCGCCGTGCGGGACGCCGACAGCGATATTCGTATCGTCGGTCTGCGTCTGGCTCGACAGCTGAAGCTGGACGTCGTTCCGGTGCTTCGCGAACTCGTGGTCGACGCGAGTCCGCAGGTTCGACGGGAGTGCGCGATCGCGTTGCGCTTCCTGAAGTCGGATGAGGCGCCGGAGCTCTGGGCTGAGCTGGCGCTGAAGCATGACGGAGAGGACCGATGGTACCTCGAGGCCCTCGGCATCGGCGCGGAGAAGCGCTGGGATGAGTGCCTCGCCGCATGGCAGAGGCGCGTCGGCAAGGGCCGCGGGTCGAAGGCCTGGCGCGACATAATCTGGAGATCGCGCGCGCAGAAGACACCGTCCTACCTCGCGGCCTTGATCTCCGACCCGAAGACGCCGGCGGACGAGGTGCTGCGGTACTTTCGATCCTTCGACTTCCAGCCGTCGAAGGAGAAGGACGATGCGCTCGTCAAGCTCGCGTTCACGCCGAAGACGGGGCTCGACGATACGCGAGTCGGCATCATCGGCAGCGAGAGCCTTCAGCGTCTGCGGGGGTTCGATCCGAACACGAACGACGACTACGCCGACGTGCTCGACACGCTCCTCGACAGCCTCGTGGGCAGCTCGGAGTTCGTGGAGCTGGTCGGGCGCTTCGGCTTCAAGAGGCGCTTTCCCGATCTCGTGGCGATCGCCGCGGCGAAGCCGACGGAGCAGGCCGGTGTCGACGCGATCCGCACGCTTCTCGCCAGGGGCGGCGCGGATCAGATCCGCAAGGCTCTTGACGTCGAGGATACGAAGGTCGGGATCGGCATTGTCACGGCGCTCGGGAGCTCCGGCGACGGCAACAACGCCGTTCGCCTCCTCGTCCCGGTGCTCCAGGCCGACGACCATGCGATCGATCTGCGTCGTCAGGCCGCGAAGTCGTTGACGAGATCGCAGATCGGCTCGCGTCGACTGATCGAGCTCGTCAGGCGAGACGAGCTCGGAGACGACGTCCGGTTTGCGGCCGCTGTTGATCTCCACCGATCCCGATGGAGCGATGTGCGGGAGCAGGCAGCGGCGATCTTCCCGCTTCCGGCTGGTAAGGACGCGAAGCCGCTGCCATCGATCGCCAGGCTCATCGGGATGTCAGGAGATGGCGATCGGGGCGCCGAGGTTTTCCGAAAGGCCGGCACCTGCGCGAACTGCCATGTGGTCGGCAAGGAAGGCAAGGAGGTGGGACCGAACCTCAGCGACATCGGTTCGAAGCTCACCCGGGAAGCGTTCTTCGAGTCGGTCCTCTTTCCGGCCGCGGGCATCAGCCACAACTACGAAACTCATGTCATCGTCCTGAAGAGCGGAGAGACGAGCACCGGCATCCTCGTGAGCGAGGACAAGGACTCGCTGACGCTGCGAGGCGCCGACGCGATCTCGCGGAAGTACGCGAAGTCGAGTATCGTACTTTCTCGCAAGGAGCAGACGTCATTGATGCCGGCGGATCTGCAGAAGCTCATGTCGGCGCAGGATCTGGTGGATGTCGTGGAGTATCTGTCCCGGTTGAGGCAGGCGCAGTAGCGTGAATGACCGCTGAGGAGTTCCGGGGTCTCGCTCTCGCCTTCCCCGGAGCGACCGAGGGCGAGCACATGAGTCACCCGGACTTCCGGGTCGGCGGCAAGATCTTCGCGACTCTCGGGCCCGAGGGGGACTGGGGGATGGTGAAGCTTCCGCTCGATCTGCAGGGGAGTCTGGAAGCCGAAGCGCCCGGGGTCTTCGAGGCCTTCGGCGGCTCATGGGGAAGGCAAGGCTGCACCCGGGTCTGGCTCGCCGCGGTGGACGAGTCGACCGTCGAGAAGGCCCTGAGCGCGGCCTGGCACAGGACCGCGCCGCGGCGGCTCGTAGAGGAGGTCGACGGGGAATTCCCCTGAGGGCTCGCCGCCTTCTTCTTTCCGGGGGCTTTGCCTCCTCGTGATGGCTCGATCGCGAAGGTCGATACTCCCGCGTCAACGGACACTCCCCGAGCAGCTCGAGGACAAGCCATGACGGGTCGCGGAGCGTTTCTCGCCATCGTTCTTTCGATCGTCTCCGACGTTCCTTCGTCCTTATCGGCGCAGGACTGCGGTTCGCGGCTGGTGCCGGCGCGCGAACCGATCCCTCTCGGCCGCGCTGGCCCTCAGGGCATCGCCTACGATCCATCCGACGGCAGCTTCTGGGTGACGCTCGGTCTCTCTCTCGATCTTCTGCATCTGTCGCCGGATCTCGAGGAGGTCGAGGTCGTGCCGAGCGAGCTTCCGGCGGTGGAGGGTCTGCTCTTCGACGGGCTGACGGGAATCACGTACGATCCCGGCACCGACGCGCTGCTCGTCGTGCGGCCGATGTCGCGGGAGATCTGGGAGGTGGATCGGGAGGGGCACCCGACGGGGCGCGTGATCGCTCTGGACTTGCCGGCCCCGCCGACGATCGACGGCTCTCCTTTCCCGAAGGGGCTGACGATCGGCCCGCACGGCAGCATCTGGCTTGTAGAGGCGATCATGACCGCCGTCTACGAGCTGCGCGACGACGGGACGATCCTCTCCAGCTTCTGCCATCCGAACGACCGCGATGGCTGTCCGGGGGAGGGAGTCGCCTCTCAAAGCAGCGACATCGAGGCCCATGTTGCCGAGGACGGCGCGTTCTTCCTCGACATCACGGGTGGTCAGAGGCGCCGTGACCGGATCTTGCGTGTCGAGCCCGACGGCTCCCGCACCGGGCTCTCGTACGACCTCGACCGTGTCGGTGGCCGGCCGGCCGGGTTTCTTCGCACGATCTGGATCGACCCGCAGACCGGCGAGCCGGTCGACGTGCTGCTCGTCGTGGTCGAGTCGAGCGCCGAGCTCCACGTCCTCGAGATTCGGGAGCCACGGATCCTGCCGCCGCTCGACCTCACTTGCGACGTTCGCCAGGCAGCGCTCGTGTCGGTCGAGCTGCGCTGGCAGCGCTCGCAGCGTTACGATGCGACGGAGATCCTTCGCGACGGCGAGCTCATCGCATCCATGTCGGGCAGCGCGCAGACCTTCACGGACTTCGGACCGCCCGAGGGACTGCTGGCTTACGAGGTGCGAGCGGTCGCCGGCGACTGCTCCGAGAGCTTGCGCTGCGAGGTGCTCGTCGGACCCGGATCGGTTCGTGCGAGTGCCCTCATCGAGGGCGGCTTCGCTGTCGACCTCGCGGAGGACACGGACGGCTTCCTGTGGCTGGCGCTTGCGGACAATCGCATCCAGGTGTGGTCCAGGGAGCTCGAGCTCGTCGACGAGCTACCCGGTCCCTTCACGGCCGAGGGGGATCTGCTGAGCGGTATCGCCTACAACGAGCTGACCGACTCGTTCTACGTCTACAACACGGCGACGCACGAGGTCGCCGAGGTCGACATCGTCGGCGAGTGGACCGGAGTGAGGTTTCCGAGCGGCGTCGACGGCAACGGGCAGCGTCGGGAGGCGAGGGTGTCCGCGATGCTCTTCGATCCTGCCGGCAACGGCGACGAGGGCTCGTTCTGGTATCTCGACGTCGCGACACAGGAGCTCCAGGAGCGTACGCGCGAGGGTCTGCTGCTGCGGCGCTGCGTCCATCCCGACCGTCGTGGCGAGACGGTTCCACGCGGCAGCGGGATCGGCGTCTACATGTGGGGGATGACGAGGGTTCCCGGGCGTGGCTTCGACGTCCTCGAGGTTACCGGAGGACGGATTCGCGACGGCCGGTCGACGCGCATCCTCGAGCTCCGTACGCGCAGTTGTGAGCCGACCGGCGCCGAGATTTCGCTGGGGGGGCTTGCCGCGATCGCGACACCCTACTCCGTCGGGTTGCTGCGCACGCGGCTCGAGGAAGAGGCTATCTTCGCGATCATCTCGCGGCGGACCGACTCCTGGATCGTCGAGCTAGACGCGAGCGACCCGGTGGTGCCTCATGTTGCCGATATCTCGTGCGTACAGGAGACCGAGACCCGTGACGTGCGGCTGACCTTTCAGGCTCCGGACGGCGTCGACGGTCTCGAGGTTCGTCGAGATGGTGAGCTCATCGCGACTCTCGCCTCGGGGTCGACGGAGCACGTCGACGAGTCCGCTCCGGAGGGGACTCACGAGTACACGCTCGTCGCCATTCGCGATGAGAGGGCGAGCGATGAGCGCGGGTGCGCTCTGCTGGTCGGGGCAGGGTCCATCGTCGAGCGCCACTACTCCTGGCCCGTGGCTCTCGTTCAGGATCTCGACCACGACGCGGTCGGGGACCGCTACCTCGCGTCGACCATCGCAGGATCGCGCTCGCGTATGATTCAGGTCTACGACAGCTCGCTCGTGCACGTCGGAGAGATCGAGACGGGGTTCAGACCGCCTGTGCAGATCGCGGCGCAGGCGATTCGCCGGCTCGAGATCGGGTCCGAGATTTACTGTCTCGGCTGGATCGCCGGCGCCGAGCCGGGGCAGTCCGTGTTTCCGGTGCGTGTGCTCGCCTCCGACGGCTCCCTTCTGCGCACGCTGAGCTTCGTGCTGCCGACGCCGCCGACGGTGTTTGTCACCTTCCCGAGCGGGCTGACATGGGACGAGTCGATCGACGGGTTCTGGCTGCTGGAGCGCAACGCGCGCAAGGTTTACGGACTCACTCCCGAGGGTCGAGTCTTCGCGAGCTTCGACCATCCGGCGCCGATCTTTCAGGACGGCGTGCACAACTACGGTGTGGCGGCCGACGGTGCGAGGGGTGCGCTCTTCCTTTCGACCGCCAGTCCGGGAGATCACGGAATCACGCGGCTGGTCGAGATGACCCGGCACGGGGACCTCACCGGCGTCGAGATAGCGCTCGACGTGCGCGGCCACGAGCGCGTGTGGGGTTTCGACCTGCGCGACGATCGACGCTCCTTCGTCGTCGCGGGGGGACAGCCGAGCCCGTGGGAGGTCGACGTGATTCGCGCGTTCAGCGATCTCGCCCCTCCGAGCGAGCTGACATGTGAGCCGAAGGCGGAAGGTCTGGAGCTGCGGTGGATCAATGCACGGGCGTACGAGTCGATCTCCGTCTTTCGAGGTCGGCAGCTTGCCGCGATGCTCGACGGTGGTGCCACGGTCTGGGTGGACGTCGGGCCGGCGTGGAACGGGTTCTACCGGGTCGTCGCGACGCTCGACGATCGGACGAGCTCGGGAGCGCTCTGCGACGGCGAGCCGGGCGGCCCGTTCATCCGGGGTGACGTCGAGGTGGACGCGACGATCAACCTCAGCGACGCGGTGAGGATTCTCGGCTTCCTCTTCCTCGGCGGTGACCTGCTCGAATGCGAGGATGCGGCGGACATCGACGACGACGGCGACGTCAACATCAACGACGCGATCCGGCTGCTGAACTTTCTTTTCCTCGGCGGGCCGTCGCCGGCGAATCCTTATCCTGCGGCTGGAAGGGACTGGAAGGGGGACGGACTCGGCTGTTCGGGATGACGTCCGGGAGAGTGAGGTGTCCCCCCTGTCCGACGCGCCACGCCGCAGTGCAACGGAGGAGTGCGCGCTCCGGGAGCTCTCACCGCGCTCGCCGGTCGCCTTCTGGCTGCCTGTCCGCCACCGTTCGCAGGGCTCGCTGTCGACGGCGCTCGGGGTCCGTGCGGCTTGTGGTCGCGCGAGGTCGGGTCGGTGGACTCACCCGCGAAGCAGAGTCCCGTTCTGCGGAGCGCCGGAGGACCGACTCCATCGTCTGCTCGGGGCACCGACAGCCGCCTCTGCCGGAAGTCGATCGACTTCCGGAGGAAAGACGGCCCCTCCTACTCGTCGGTCGCGATGCAGTCCGGCAGATCGTCCGGCGTCGGATCCTCACCCGCTGTCGGGAACGGGGCCGGGAACGGCTCGCCACCCTGGAACTGGTACAGAACACTGCGGACGACGTCGGCGATGTTGACGAGACCGTCGTCGTTCGTGTCCGCGGCGTCCATGCAGGGGGGAACGGGTCCGGCGCGGAAAAGGTAGTTCAGGAGGAAGATCGCATCCGACAGGTCGACCGGGGGTCGCGGGGTGACGATCTGGTTGACGTCGCCGCGCACAAATGGCCTCAAGGGAGGCTCGCAGACGTCCCCGAGTCCGTCATTGTCCGAATCCGCCTGGTCGGCGTTGGGGTCGATCGGGCAGTTGTCGACGTCGTCGGTGGCGCCGTCGTTGTCGTCGTCGTCGTCACAGACGTCGCCGATGTTGTCATTGTCGTTGTCGTCCTGCGTCGGGTTCGAATCGACCGGGCAGTTGTCGCCGTCGTCGAAGACGAAGTCCGAGTCGTCGTCGGGGTCCCAGAAGGGGGCGCGGAAGTCGAGGGCCGTGTCGGGGTGGGTGGGGGTGGG
>CAYMLL010000204.1:0-14414 GCA_964390645.1 uncultured Planctomycetia bacterium
GGGGGGGGTACCGCCGCCTCGGGGGCGGTGCCCCGCGGCCCCCGTCGGGGCTGGGGGGCGGGGCGGAGGGCGCGGCGGGCGGGAACCGGATACCGGGGCTGCCTCTTGCCGGAGGCCGGGGGCGGCGGGAGGCCGTTCAGGGAACGAGACTTACGGCTGATCGGCACCAGCCATCGGCGTCGTTGTAAATCCACACGGCCAGGTAGGGCGGAGCGTTCCGATTCAAGAGCGGGCTGTCCACGGTTCGTACAACTTCGGAGCGCTGGTTCGAAGGCATGCTGCCGCCGCTGAGGACCTCGACTTGCGAGAGGTTCGCCGGATTTTGCGGCGACGCGTCGAGGAGGCCGGGGTCGAACGCCCCCAGCAGGAGAAAATAGCCCGCGCGGGCGGGGATGTGGAGAACGACGTCGACTCCAGCCGGGATTTCGTCGATCTCACCGCCCTCGAGGCCCCGGCGGTGACCGTGGTGATCGCCGGGCGCGCGAGGCGCCAGCGGATCCTCGAATTCCAGCCAAGGCCGTCCCCGTACGTTCGAGCGAAAGGAGCGCGAGCTGATCAGCCGGCCATCCGGAAAGGAATACAGTGTCAGATCCAGGTGCAGAACACCGCCGTACGGGGTCGAGAGGCCGCTTCTTCCCAGGGCCGACTGCAGCCATTCGAGATCGAGCGAGATCGGCAGGCTGTAGAGGCTGGTTTTCTGGTCGATGGGTGTCCGGGAAGCCCCGTCCGAATGGAGCGGTCGCGAGGTTATGTACGAGCCGTCGGAGGTGACCAGCACGGTGGCCCGGCCGGCGTAGTTTGTCAGCAGATTCATGCGCAGCGAGCTTTCCTCGGAGCCGCAAGCCGGCGTCAGCGGCTCGTCGTCGCCGGGTCCCAGCGGCTCGTCGTCGCCGGGCCCCAGCGGCTCGTCGTCGCCGGGGCCGACAACTCGCAGCACGATCTCCGCCGCAGGGTCTTGCGGATCCTCCGCCGCAGGGGGCCGCCGTTCCGGTGGATCGCCCTGGCGGCGCCCATCCGCCGGACTCTCGCCTCGGTCGTAGGCGCGACTCTCGAGCATCAGTCCGCCGGCGAGAAGCGCGATGACGACCCATGGCGCGAGCAGCGCACCGCCGCATACGACGCGACCGAGGCGAAATGCCCAGACGGCCGGCTCGCGGCGCGTGCGTGGACTCTTCGGGTCGGGTCTTCGCTGGCTCTTCATGCGGTTCGCCGTGCTGGGCTTGTCGCAGCGGGCCCCGAGGCCGGCTTGCCTTCGGTCAGCGCCGTCATTCGCCACGATCGAGCTGTCGGATCGTTGCGCAGCCGGGAACTCGCGATTGGAGATCCCTCGGCCGGGAGACGACACATTCATTCGAGGATCGATGTTAAGGGTTTTTACGGAGCATGCAATTTTTTCCCGGCGTGGTGGGCACCGGGTTCCGGTTCGGCGCTTCAGCTATCGGTCGCGCTCGATTTCGTGCTTCTTCATCAAGCGGTAGAGCGACTCCCTCGACAGACCGGCCATTCTGGCTGCAGCGGCCACGTTGCCCCCGTTGCGCTCGATCGCTGTCTCGACGTAGTGAGCCTCGAAGGTGTCGCGGGCCTCGCGGAAAGCCGGCAGCTCCGCCTCCGCGTCGAGACGGTACCTTGACCTGGTGTCGGCGGTGTGTGGCTCCGTGCTCGGCGGCGGGTCGAAGGTGAGGTCCTCCTCGCGGATCCGCGAGGACCCGGCGATGAGCAGCGTGCGTTCGATCATGTGACGGAGCTCTCGCACGTTGCCGGGCCAGTTGTGAGCCATCAGTCGCTGCATCGCGCCGGCGGAGAATCGCGGCGCCTTGACGCCCTGGCGCTCCGCGACTCGTGCCGCGAAGTGCCTGGCGAGGTCCGGAATGTCCTCGGCGCGGTCCGACAGGGACGGCATCCGGATGTTGACCACGTTGAGGCGATAGAAGAGGTCTTCGCGAAACTCACCGCGCTCTACCAACCTGTGGAGGTTGCGGCCGCATGCAGCGACGATGCGGACATCGACGTCGATCTTCTGATTGCTACCGACGGGGCGGATCTCTCCCTCCTGGAGAACACGCAGCAGTTTCTGCTGCATCGCCAGGCTCATCGAGGCTACCTCATCGAGAAAGAGCGTGCCGCCGCTCGCGCGTTCGATGAGTCCCTGGCGCGCGCGCGTCGCGCCGCTGAAGGCGCCACTCACGTGACCGAAGAGCTCGCTGTCGAGGAGCCCTTCGCTCAGCGCGCCGCAGCTCTCGGAGACGAGGGGACCCTTGCGGCGCCTGCTGTTGAAATGGACCGCTCTCGCGGTGAGATCTTTCCCGGTGCCGCTGTCTCCCTCGATCAAGACGGGCAAGTCCGACCTTGCCACGCGTCGCACGAGGTGGAAAACCTTCTGCATCACCGGTGACCTGCCGATGAGATCGTCGAGACGGTACCGTGACTCGAGCATTGTCTGGCGAGAGGCGAGCCCCTCTTGCGCGACGACGAGCTGCACGTTTTTCTTGTGGATCTGATTGCGCAGCTTGATGTTGCTGTTCTCCGTCGCCTCGATAATGCGCGCGGTCGCGATGGCGATGGCGGCCTGGTCGCTGAATGTCTGCAGCGTCTTCAGCTCCGACTGTTGAAACGCATGTCGGCGCAGTCGATTGTCGATGTAGATCGCGCCGAGCACCTCCCCGTTGAACGACAGCGGTACGCAGAGCACCGAACGCAGTCGTAGGTCACGCACGCTTCTCGAGAAGCCGAACGGCTCCTCGCTGATCGCATCGCCCGCGATGACGGGTTCGCCGCTGCGGATCACCTGTTCGGTGATGGACGCGCTGTACTTCTCCTTCGCATCGTCGATCGCTTCCCGGTCGAAGTTTCTCGCCACGACGGTGTTGCCGCCACGCGATCGGTCGTCCTGAAGGATGAGAAAGCCGCGTTCTGCCTTCGAGAGGTCGATCACGGCGTCCATGATGCGCTCGAGCAGAAGCTCGAGGCTGCTCTCGGTGCCACGAGCCGTGACGATCTCGTGCAGCCGCAAGAGCGCGTGGTTCACCGAGGCGTGAATGGCCGGATCCTCCACGGGCAGGGCTCGCGGTTCTTCCGACGTCGCCGAGCCTGCACCGCCGGCTCGCCGGTCGATTCGGGCGACGCCCGCCGACTCCGGCGGCTCGGCGCTCAGCTTCAGCACGATCGCACGGTCGCGGAGCCTGAAGAAGCTGCGATCGAGCTCCGAGGGAAGGTCCTGGCGCATCTCGTCGAGAACGCCGCACGCTTCCCGGAAGTGGATGCGGGCGACGAGGAAGTCGCCGCGACGTTGCTCGAGCTGTCCGAGAGCCGCGTGAAGTCGCCACCGGAGGTCCTTGAGACCCGACTCGCGGGCCTCGACCAGGCCTCGTTGCAGGAACTTGTCGATGACGTCGAGGTCGCTGCCCGGAGTTTCACTCGTGAGGCGGCTACGGAGCAGGAAGTAGGCGGGAACAAGGTCGCGAATGCCGAGCTTCTCGAGCAATGAGTACGCCTCCTCGAGCTGGCCGTCGGCACGCTCGAGGTGCCCCATCTCGAGGTGGAGTGTCGCCATGGCAAGAAGGCTCTCCACGAGCTTGCGCTGGTGGCGCGTCCTGCGAAAGAGCTTCTCGGCTTCCTCGAGCCGCCGTTCGGAGTCCGCAAGCTGACCGCGCTCGAGCTTGAGAAGGGCGAGTTGCAGGACACTGCACCCGACGACGAACTGGAGCTCGTTTTCGCGCGCTTTCCTGACGCAATCTTCGAGCGTCCTCTCGGCTTCCTCCAGGCACCCGGCCTGGACGAGCAGGCGCGCGCGAACTTCGCGCGCCATGAGCTCGCCGTTGGAGTTCTCGAGCCCCTCGAAATTGCCCAGGCTCTTCTCGCAGTGCCGGAAGGCGGGCGCCAGCGATCCGAGGCTGAGCTGTAGCTCGGCGAGTTGCAGCTCGGAGTACGCGATGTCGACCTTGGCTCGAAGGTCGTTTCGCAGGCGAAGGCTACGCTGGGCGTATCCGGCGGCCTTGGCCAGCTCTCCCTTCGCCTGGTACGTCATGCCGATGCGGTAGTACGAGAACGCGATGCCTCGGGTCGCGTTTGTCTGCCTGCGTCGCTCGAGCCCGCGGAATGCGTAGTCGAGTGCCTCGCGGAATCGCGCTTCGCGTTCGAGCACGCCGGCGAGGTTGTTCATGCACGTCGCCTGATTCGACTTCAGGTTCAGGCGCGAGAAGATGTCGATGGCGAGCTTGTAGTATTCGCTCGCCTTCTCGGTCTGCTCGCGAAAGCGACAGATGTTGCCCAGGTTGTTGTAGCTCTTCGCGATCCTCGCGTCTGCGCCGAGCTGCCGGCTGAGGAGAAGGCAGCGCTCGTACGACTCCTGCGCGTGAAGGTAGTCGCCGGAGTTGTACTGCACGGTACCGAGGCTGTTGTAGCAGTCTGCGACTTCCGCCTTGTCGCCGTGCTCTGCGGCGAGCTCGATGCCGCGGCGGATGCACTCGATCGCACGCTCGTGGTCGCCACGTGCGACGTGGGAGTCGCACAACGCGCGGATGGCCCTCGCGATCGACGTCGACGATCCGCTGCGCTCCGCGATGGCGAGGGCATCCCTCGTCAAAGCGAGTGCTCGGACATGGTCGTTTCTCTGCGCGTCGATCTGTGCGAGGAGAAGGTTGACGGCGGAGAGCTCGAGGTGGAGGCCTCCGCCGGCCGCGGCCAGCTCGCGGCACTCCTCCAGCTTCTCGGCCGCATGCGAGATCTCGTTGCGTCCCAGCAGGTGCTTGCCGAACGCCAGCAGCGTACGGCAGAGCTCTTCGAGTCGCTCTCCTGGTAGCGGTGATGTCTCGTCCTGGCTCGCGCTCGTGAAGGAGCGAACCGTCTTGAGGCTCTTTTCGAAGAAGGGTGTGGCGTTCGTCGTCTCGCCGGACTCGTCGTAGATTTCGCCCATCTGACGATAGATGCGTCCGAGCTCCAGCGAGGCCCGGTCCGTGGGCTGGAGCGAGAGGAGTACGGTCAGCTTCTCGATCGCTCGCGAGAGCTCGTGCTGGGCCCGATAGGCTCGAACGAGCTTCTGATTGAGCTTCAGGAGCAGGGCGCTGTGGTTGCCATCATCGATGTCCTGGTGGCCGCCGTCGGTGTGGGCGTTGCGGGATGACGTCGATGTCGAGGCGTTCCCGGAGACCTCGTCGAGAACGGTCTCGTAGAGTCTGGTCGCTCCGCGCAGGTCGTGCAGGTGGAGCATACGATCGGCGGCTTGCACCCCGGAGTCGACGAAGATCTGACTGAGCCCGCCGTGAAACGCGTGGTGGCTGACGTCCTCGAGCGTCCGGCACGCAGGCACGTGATCGTCGTGGTCGTCGTGGTCGGCTCGCAACGCCTCGCAGATCGCGCCGTGGCAGGCGCGACGACGATCCGGCGGGAGCTGGGTGTAGAGCTGTTGTCGAGCCGGGCCGCAGCTCCACGTCACGCTCGTCGCCTCGCCTTCGTGTCGCCGCTCGATCCAACCTTGCTCTTCGAGTCGTCTCAGCTGTGCATCGAGCCTCTCGATGGCTCCGGCGTTCGCTTTATCCCGAGCTTGTGATCCGGGCGATTTCCCGGCGGGTGCCCGCCGCTCGTCGCAGTGGTGGATCACGTCGATGCTGAGAGGTTGGCGGCCGGCGACGGCGATGAGCTCGAGCAGTCGACGATCCGGAAGTGGTAGATCGTGGAGTCGGTCCAGCATCGCCTCGACGACGTTCTGCGGCATGCGCAGAGTCTCGTCCGCAGGGTCCGGGGAGAGACGGCGCACGAGCTCGTCGAGGAGGCGTGGGACGCCGGCGCTGCGCTGGAAGAGCTTGTGGAGGAGACGGGACGAGACGTGGAGCTGCGGCGCGCGCGCGTCGATCCACTCGTGGAGCCGATCCAACGACAGGTCGCGCAGTCGAAGTCGGCGCGTGTACGTCGACTCCGCCAGCGTCTTGATCTCCTCGAGCTGTGAGCGCGACTCGATGTCATCGGTCTGGAGGTCGGGCTCCTCGAAGGTCGCCACCAGAAGCAGCCGGCTGGGTCGGGACCTGGTCAGCGTCTCGCGTGATTCATGCTGCTGTCGCTCCAGCGCGAGGTTGCGTGCGATCGACTGGAAGACCCGTATCGCCGAGGGATCGGCCCGGTGGAGATCGCGGATGCAGAGTACGAGAGGGTGGCCGCGCCCGGCCTCCAGGAAGAGCTCGGTCAGCCGATCGGTGAACATCGACTCGTTGAGCGAACCGGTCGCCTGCAGAGGGCCGGCGCCGGGGAGATCGGGAAGGAACAGGCTCAGAACGTCGTGGTAGGGCTCCCATCTCGGGGCCGAGAGGTCGATCCAGCAGCAGAGCTCGCGCAGGATCTCCCAGAAGGGATGACACACGGCGTGACGAGGCTGTGGGCAGTTCCCGCAGACGAAGTCACCGTTTCCGGCGCGGACCATCGCCTCGATTTCGGAGACGAAGCGCTCGGTGAACTGACCGTGCCCGGTCTCGAGGAGGAACACGGCGGTGGTCGAGTCGTCCCGATGCAGCAGCTCGATCTCGTCGTGAACGAGGTGGAGCTCACGCTCCCAGCCGATCGTCGGAACGTCTTGAAGGCTCGCCGTCTCGCCGCGGAGGTGCTGAAACCCGCCGATGAGCTCCAGCTCGGTGATCACGTCGCGTGCGGTCGCGGGGCGCCCGTCCGGATCCGGTGAGAGCAGTCGGGTCAGGAGCACGGCAAGATCGGCCGGTGGCGAGTTTGGCAGGCGGTTCATGTCGACGATCCGTCCGTCGCGTGCGGCACGCATCCACTCGCCCGGGTCTCGACCCTCGAAGGGGCTGTGATCGAGGATGGACCAGGCGATGGCCACGCCGAGCGAGAAGAGATCACTGCGCCGATCGGCTGTACCGTCGTGGAGTATCTCGGGTGCGATGAACGGTACAGTTCCGCGCGCACGTGTGCCGAGCGGGGTCGTCTCGGGTTCGCAGAGGCCGAAGTCGATCAGGCGCGCGTCGAGACCCGACGGGGGGCTCGTGTTGCAGTCCAGCGAGCCGGGAGGCGTCAGGAGGATGTTCTGCGGCTTGATATCGTAGTGGACCAGCCCGTGAGAGTGGACGTGGTCGAGGCCTTCGCAGATTTTCGCGATCGACTCGAGGAAGAGGCGCCAGCGGTCTGAAGGGGCAAGATCCTCGAGTGCCGTGCCGTGAAGGCGTTGGGTATCGGCGCGGTCTGCGGCGGGAAAGATGCTGCGGTAGAAGTCGGCGAGATCGACTCCGTCGAAGTGTTCGAAGGTGATGAACGCGATGGAGCTCTCGGTACGTCCGTTCGCGTCGCGCGGCAGCGTGTCGAGGAACTCGACGCCGTCGGCCGTCGAGGCCAGGTCGTCGTGTTCGGCGGCGCTCAGGTCGAGGGTGCCGATGTCCTGCACCTGCGCGATATTCGGATGGCGCAGCCGGCGAAGGGTCAGGAACTCCCGTCGCGCGGTGTCGAGCATCTCGCCGTCCGGCGAGCGGAAGGCCTTCAGCACACAACGGCGATCATCGTGGCGCCCGTCGCTGACGAGCAGGACGCAACCGTCCGCGTGCTTCGTCAGCCGGCGTAGCAGGCGCCAGCGACCGAGGAGTAGCGGCTTCGGGGAGACCGTGACCATGACCGGGACGTCCGCGGGACGATCGGGCGAGAGTGCCGGGCAGGTGAGGATAGGAGCCGGGGTGACCGGTTTCCACCACGATTGTCATGTTTTTGTGACAGCTGGTGTCGGCTCCGGCTCGATCGGTCACAAGTCGTACTTGTGTATCTTATTGTAAAGGCTGGTCTTGGGGATCTGGAGGGTCTTCGCGACCAGTGCCTTGTTGCCTCCCGAGGTGTCGAGAGCGTGCTGGATCATCACCTTCTCGAGCCGCTCGGTGGCGTCCTTCAGCGTCATGTGTGTGAACCGGGAGGTCCAGTCCGTGTCCGCGAGGGGGCCGGAATCACCGTCGCGCAGCGAGTCGGACAGGTCGTGCGGCCCGATGGCGTCGCCATCACAGAGCGTGGCGACCTTGCGCACCTCGTTCTGCAGTTCGCGGATGTTCCCGGGCCACGGATACTGCGTCATCAGCTGCAGCGCGGCGGGGTCCATGGACTTGATCGCGCCGGTTTCTCCCGCCACGTCGTGCAGGAAGAAATGCACCAGCTCCCGGACGTCCTCGCGACGTTCTCGCAGAGGTGGTAGCACCAGGTTGATGACATTGAGGCGGTAGTAGAGATCTTCGCGGAAGCTGCCGGATCGACACTCCTCGAGGAGGTTCTTGTTCGTGGCCGAGATGACGCGCACGTCGACCGGCGTGAACTCCTTCGCGCCGACGCGTCGGATGACGCCTTCCTGCAGCACACGCAGCAGTTTCTTCTGCATCGAACGGCTCATGTCGCCGACCTCATCGAGGAAGAGCGTGCCTCCGTTCGCGAGTTCGAAAAGCCCCTTGTGGTCCTTGTTCGCTCCGGTGAACGCACCGCGTACGTATCCGAAGAGCTCGCTCTCGAGGAGCGTTTCGGTGATCGCGCCGCAGTTCTCCGACACGAACGTCTTGTCGCGTCGCCGACTGTTGCTGTGAACGGCGAGGGCGGCGAGCTCCTTGCCGGTGCCGCTCTCGCCGTTGATCAGGACGGGAGCGGCCGAGTCGGAGATGCGATCGATGATCTGCAGGACGTCGAGCATCTTCGGGCTCGAGCCGACGATCATCGAGTAGTCGCCTTCGAGCCCTTCCCGTTTCGGCGGCTTGACGGACCGCGGGAGCGGCGTTGCGGAGGCTCCGATCGTCGTCTCGGCCTCGTTGCGCAGACGCGTCAGATCCTTCCACAGTGACCCGTTATGGGCGACCACCGTCTCGAGATCCCGGAAGCTCGCGAGGGAGCGGCAGTAGATCAGGGCGGTTGAAAGCGACTCGAGAGTCACCGTGAGATCCGTGAAGCGATTCTCCAGGACGATGACGCAGAGCGTCACCTCGCGTGAGCAAGCGGGCAGCACGAGCAGGGATCGCTCCTGGGGCTCGTTGGCCTGGCTCTTCCCCAGCGTCGAGCAGAATGCTCTGCGTTCGTGTGCGGACGCCAGGATCAGCTCGTGCGGGGCCTTCTTCGCGACATTGGATACTTTCTCGCCGTCGAGATCGAGAGATGCGCTGCACTCGTCGATCTCGATCGCTCCCTCCGAATCGGTATGAACGTCGAAGAGGAACGCGCGCTCGGCCTTGAAAAGGCCCAGCATCTCGTGCAGCAGCGATTCGTGGTAAAGCGTCTTGTCGGCCCGGCAGGGTTCATGATCGGAGAAGCAGGACGTCGCTAGCAGCGCGTGACTCAAGAATGTGTTCGTCGGCGGCGGAGGCTCGGCCGTTTGCCATACCCTCCGCACCAGCTCGCACGGATCGCATCGTTCCGTGTGCGAAACTTCCATTACGCTCTCCTGAGGCCCGCTTTCCTCGGCATGACCACGCGGAAGTATAGCATCCTGACCACGGCATGCCGGTCAGACCGTTACCAGCCGGTTGACCGGGCGATCCGGCCCGAGACGGTAGTCTTGCCGGGGCCCCTTCTCATCAGGACCGGTCAGCCCCAGAACTCGACGATATGTGCCCGCTTTCTCGCGTCACGCTCCCGGACCGCAAGGCTCGCTATTGCGACCGAAGCACTTTCTCGACGGGCCGTCACGGGAACGGTGGCTTCTCCTGCTCGTGGATTCGGAGAAGTTTCTGGTTATGCTCCGGCGATCCGTCGCCGCAGCCGATAACAGTCAGGTACGAGTGAACACCACCTCGGAAGGAAGCAATGGTATGGAACGTACGCTGATCATTCTCAAGCCGGACGCCGTGGAGCGACGTCTGATGGGCGAGATCATCGGTCGCTTCGAACGCAAGGGGCTGAAGGTTGTCGGCATGAAGCTCGGAATAGCGTCACGCGATACCGTCCAGAAGCACTACGAGGAGCACAGAGAGAAGCCGTTCTTCGGGGATGTCGTCGGCTTCATGTGTGGCGGCCCGACCTGCGTGATGGTGCTCGAGGGCAACCATGCGATCGGGGTCTGCCGTCGACTGATGGGGAAGACCAGGGCGTTCGAGTCGGATCCCGGCACGATTCGCGGCGATCTCGGGCTCTCGGGCCAGTTCAACCTCGTGCACGGATCGGACTCTCCGGAGTCGGCGGAGCGGGAGCTGGCGATCTGGTTCGAGCCGGATGAGCTTCTCAGCTACGAGCTACCGGACGAGAAGTGGGTGGCGCAGTAGGAGCCTCCTTCGTGCGCATGCATTGACGAGAGGGGGGTGACGCGGTGCCGACGTCCTTCACCGCCTCCGACATCTGCCGTGGGCTTCGCGAACTTCGCCTCGCGCTCGCGGGAGCGTGGGTGCAGAACGTCTGGGACGACGGTGATCGCAGGTGGGTGATGAAGTTCCGTACGCCCGGGTCGCCCGGCCGGAGCTACCTGCTGCTCCTGAGCGGGCACCGGCGTTTCGCACGTCTGCATCTCGTCGATGGTCGCGGTCCGGCGTCTCCAAAGCCAGGCCCCTTCTGCCAGGTCCTGCGCGCTCGATTCAAGGGCGCGCGGCTGGAGGATCTGACGCAGATCGGCGGAGATCGTCTCGTCGAGCTCGGCTTCACTCGCCCCGGTGGGTCGGTGAGCGCCGATGTGGGTGATCCTCGCCGCTGCGTGCTCGTCTTGCATCTCTTCGGTGCGCTTCCGGACTTGCTCGTGCTCGATCACGGACGTCGAGTTGTCGCGTCGTCGCTCGAGTCGTCCGGCGACGCGAGTCGCCACACGATCGGGCAGGAGTACTCGTCTCCCCGGCGCGTGGACGAGGCGTCGATGGCGGTCGCTGGTGCGGACGCGATGTCCGTGGACGGCGACGAAGAGCTGGCGTTTCAGCGCCTGCTCGCGGCGCGTTTTGCGGTAGAGGAGTCGGAAAGAGCGCTCGTGGACGGGCGAGACAGTGCGTTGCGCGCGATCACTCGCGAGCGCAAGCGCCGCTCGCGGACGCGTGAGAAGGTCGCCACGGATCTGGAGGGCGCGCGTTCGCGTCAGAGCGATCGTGAGTTCGGCGAGCTACTGAAGGGCGTATTCGGCCAAATGCGCCGTGGCATGCGGGAGATCGAGGTCGTCGACTACTTCAGCTCGGAGATGTCCACCCGCGTCGTGCCACTCGATCCGCGTCTCGATCCGCGGGAGAACGTCGATCGCTACTTCAAACGCTACGGCAAGGCGAAGCGTGGTGTGCCGATTCTCGAGTCTCGGCTCGTCCAGATGGATGAGGAGGACGCCGTGCTCGCCAGGCTCGAGACCGAGGTCCGGGAGTGCGAAGATTCAGGCCGTCTTCACGAGATCGAAGCGCGGCTCCGGCCCCTCCTGCGACGGGGCCGCGGGGCGCGTGGCGACCGTTCGCGGCGGGCGAAGGACGGTGACACGAAGGCGCAGGGACCGCGGCGCTTCGTGTCGACGGATGGGTGGGATATCCTCGTTGGACGCAACTCGCGACAGAACGACGAGCTGACGTTGAAGATCGCTCACGGCAACGACGTCTTCCTTCACGTCAGCGGTCGTCCGGGAGCGCACGTCATCGTCCGTGCTCGCTCCGGCAAGTCGGTGCCGCAACCGACGCTGCTCGAAGCCGCTCAGCTCGCCGTATACCACAGCCTGCCGGCTCGAACGGCGGGGGCCCTTGCGGCGGGCGCGACCGCCGACGTGGACTACACACAGGTGAAACACGTGCACAAGCCGAAGGGCTCCCGACCGGGGGCGGTCCTCCTCGCGAGTCACAAGTCCTTGCGAATCAAGCTCGAGGAGGAGGTTATCCGGCGTCTTCGCCGAGGCGGAGGTGGAATTGATTCCCGCTCCGGGAGGTGATAGCCTTGAGGGGCCGGGAGAAGAGAGAGCTTGCTGGCTCTGACGCCATCCTCTATTTGCAGTCCGTCGAGCCATGAGACGGCCGTTCGCTGGCAGCGTCAATTCGACGCCAAGGTGGCCTTCTCGCTTGAGTTCTGACCTTACCGGAGCGCCCGCCATCATGAGAGTTCCCTTTGTCGCTCGGTGTCTCGTGGCCCTGTCCTGTGGTGCCAGCGTCGTCCTGTCGGGGTGCGGCACGACGGAAGACACCCGGGATGCAGCCTGGATCGCCAAGGAGGTGCGGCGTCTTCGCGACGAGGCGAAGGCGTGCTTGACGCGCTTCCAGCAGAAGGCGGAGGACCCGTCCGTGGGTGCGGATGTCTCCGATCTGGAGTGCTACGTTCGTAATCACAAGCGAACGACGGAGCTCTTTCCATCGCCGATGGAGTGTCCCAGCTGCTTTGCGCGCTACGGCGAGGGGCTTCGCATGCTGGCGGTCTATTACCGGACGCTGAGTATCAAGCAGAATCAGGAGTCGAGCCGGCAGCCCGGCTCTGCCGAGAGCCGGCAGCTGGAGGACCTGGCCGCCGCGAACGAGAAGAAGGCCACGGGTCTTTATCAGAAGGCGCTCACGCAGTTCAATCTCCACCTGCGCAGTCCGGGCCCGATCGATGTTCGGGTCTACTGGCGTGGCTTCGAGTGTTCTTCACGTCTCGAGCGGTACAAGGTCGCCCTCGAGTATCTCGACCTCTACGAGAAAAACACGCGTCTCGTGGCCGCGGAGCAGAAGCGTGTCGAGAAATGGCGCGGCTGGGCGCGGACGCAGTACGACCGCATGCTGCGCCGGCAAGTGCGAGAGGAACTCGGAGGCTGAGGGATCGAGCCTCGCTCCCGCCTTCTTTCCTGCCTTCTGTTCCGGGGATTCTTCCGGCGTCTATGCATGCCGGTTCTCGGAAAGCGTGCCGGTTGACCCGTGCACCGTGCGTGGTTTGACGCTTTCGGACACCGGTGCTACGCTTCTACGACCTTTCCCACGGGGCAAGTCCGGGCCGGCGGTCGAGAGGGACGCCGACCTGTGTTTCCACGGTCGATCAACGAGGTCGGGTTTCATCCGCCGGGGACCGCACATGGCCCAGTCTTTCGACATCCAGGACGTCATTCTGGAGAGCACCTCCGAGGTCTCTCTGAAGGACCTCACGCGCAAGGGATTCAAGCACGTCAAGGTGCTCAACCATGCGACGATCCAGCGCCTGATCGTCGAGGCAGTGGATCGCGTCATCGACAGTCGTCGTGACGAGATCGGCGCGTCCGAGCGCCGAAAGGTGATCGACAGGTCGAAGACGGAATTCAACGCGCTCGCGAAGGAGTGCACGCAGGAGCGGGTCGAGTCTGCCAAGCTCGCGGCCGAGAACGAGTCGCTGCGCGCCGAGACCGAGCTCCTTCGGGGTCGGCTCGGTGGCTCGATGGAGGCGCAGGCGGAGCGCGATCAGGCCCTGCGTCAGCAGGAGAGTCTGGAGAGAGCG
Source organism: uncultured Planctomycetia bacterium (assembly GCA_964390645.1). Classification (GTDB taxonomy): domain Bacteria; phylum Planctomycetota; class UBA8108; order UBA8108; family UBA8108; genus CAYMLL01. The sequence goes on from CAYMLL010000204.1 coordinate 13,321, forward strand.
ACGGAGTCGTTGCGCGAGCGTCTCGCAGCTTCCGAGAACGCGGTCGCAGAGTACAAGGGCCAGCTCGAAGCGAAGAACGCGGAGCTCGAGCGTCTCGAGGCGATGGGTGGCTCGGCGCCGGGTGTCGGGGAGCTCAGAGAGTCCCTCGAGGGCATCCAGCGGAGCCTGGCCGGGATCTCCTCGAGCGGCGGTGCTGTCCGGAGAATCGAGGCGAGCGACGTGGACGCGATGGTCAAGTTCGCCGAGAGAGACACCGACGATTCCGGTGTCGAGTCGAACATCGAGAAAGTAGAAGTCAAGAGAGCGAAGGCTGGCGGGTTGAAGAGCGCGCTCGCCAAGTTGAAGGAGCTGCAAGGAGGAGCCCAGAATGACGGATAGTAGCCCCGAGATCCCGGGCGGCGCGGCGGTTGCCGAGGAGCAGAGCACCGATTCGCAGTCGGAGATGGCTTCGCAGTCGGAGACGGCTTCGCAGTCGGAGACGGCAAGCGGTCAGCACTGCCGGTTCGAGTCGGGCCGCGGGCTGGACGTCGGAACGGCGAACCTCGCGAGCGCGATTCAGGACGTTGACGGGAACGTCACGATCAAGATCCAGCGAAACGCCTTCATCGACATCGAGGCCGACGACTACACCCGCAGCATGTTGACTCGGCTCAACGTGCAGTACGTCGTGGTCGACGGTCGCATGGTCGTCGTGGGGGATCCGGCGTTCGAGCTGGCGAACATCTTCAATCGGGAGACTCGGCGTCCGATGAAGGACGGCGTGATCAGTCCGAGTGAGCAGGACGCGATGCCGATCGAGAAGATGCTTCTGGAGAATCTCCTCGGCGCCCCGAACTACGAGGGGGAGAACTGCTACTTCTCCGTGCCGGCGTCTCCGATCGACGCGGACTTCAACGTGATCTATCACCAGGGCGTGTTCGGGGGGCTGCTGAAGAAGCTCGGGTACGAGCCGAAGCCGCTCGTCGAAGGGCATGCGGTCGTTTTCGCGGAGCTGGCCGCGGACGACTTCACCGGGATCGGGATTTCCTGCGGTGGGGGGATGTTCAACATCTGCGTCGCGTACAAGTCGATTCCCGCGTTGTCGTTCTCGACGA
>CAYMLL010000205.1:0-14405 GCA_964390645.1 uncultured Planctomycetia bacterium
GAAGGACATTGCGGGGCGAAGTGCGCGCAAAAAAGGCCCGGCGGGAGAAGCCCCACACCGCAGAGCGTGACGAGCCGAGCGATCAGCTGCGCCCCACTGATGCTCGTGCCCGGCGGCGCCGGGGCGGCGCCGACCTCTCGAGTTCGGTCGTGCATGAAGACGATGATCTCGTGCTCGGGCCGGTCGCCGCTGGTGGACCGGGCTCCGATCCGGCAGGCTCCGGGAGGTCGGTCCGTTGCGCGGCCTTCGGACCTCGTCGCGACGAGCGCCGCTCAACGGCCGAGCAGCGCCTCGAGTCCGTGGGCGAGCGCTCCGTTCCACGTTCGCGAGTTGTGGTTCGCGGCGAGGCGGGTGTACGTCACCTCGTAGCCCTTCGCCTCGAGGACATCGCGCAGGTGGCGGTTCGAGCTGACGACGGGGCTTCCCTCCAGCTCGGCGACGGCCAGGTGGAAGCGCAGGGGCCGCGGCGGCGTCGTGCCGAGGCGTCGGGCGATGGACCCGCCACCCTTCCCCTTCGCCGGAAGCAAGGCGGAGAAGTCGCCGCTCTCCGCGAGCACCTTCCCGAAGACCTCGCTGTGCCTCGACGCTGCGAACGCCGCCAGCGTCGCGCCGATGCCGTTGCCGCCGACGACGTTGTCACCGGGCTCCTCGCTGACCATGTAGTTCTCGCGCGCCCACGCGACGAGCTCCTTGCCGACGAAGCGCAGCAGCTCGTCGGAGAGCTCGAGCTCCTTGCTCTTCGATCCCTCGCCGTGGACCAGGAAGACGACGAGCGGCGGGATTCTCTTCTCGGCGATGAGGTTGTCGAGGACGACGCGGGTCGCGCGGCGACTGTCGTAGTCCCCTCGGTCGAGGAGGAACACGGCCTTGCCGGGCGCGCCCTCGTCGTCGTAGTCGGGCGGCGTGTAGACGGACACGAATCGGGTCTCGCCGAGCGCCTCGCTCCGGAGCCGCCGACGCTCGATGTCGCCGCTGGGTCTGTCGTCGACTGGCTCGAGCGCCTTCAGCGGCGGGGCGCCTGCCGCCTCGAGGAGCGAAAGGCCGTCAACGGTCTTGCGATTGAAGGGATCGGTGCTGGTCGACACGACGAGCATCGCCCCGGCGGCTTCCTTGCCGAAGGCGGGGACGCTGACCTTCTTCTCCACGTGGAACCCGTACGTGAACCGTGCTTCTCTCGGCAGCCCCTCGGTGCGGTACCAGAGGTCGCTGTCTCCGAGACGCTTCAGCGCCTTGAGCCTCCCCTTCGCAGGCCGCCCACCCTGAAGTCGAACGCGGGTCTCCCCGCCGCGGCCGCGCCACAGGAACGTGACGAGGTCGTGCCTGGCGTCGGGAACGGACTCCACGAGCGGGCCGCCATCCTTCGCGATCTCGGCCCAGAACGCGGGCAGGCTCGCCCTCCTTCCGAGGCGCAGGTCCTTCGCGAGCCTGTCAATCCGCGGGCTCCGGATCTCGACGCCTCCTGCCCTTGCGAGCGCTCCGTCGGTTCGAACCTCGATCTCCTTGCGGAACTGGAGAGTCCAGCTCGCCGTGTCTTCTCTGACCCACGTGTCCTCGAGGACGACCTCCCGCAGTTGACGTGCGGCGCTTCCTTCTTCCCGCTTCACCACGACCAGGCGGACCCGGAGGACGACCTCCTCGTCGCTCTTCTCCACGATGCGGGTGAGCTCGAACGTCACCTTGTCGTAGCTCGTCTCCTCGAACCGCTCCAGCCAGAGACGCCGCCACGGACCTCGATCCAGGCTGCTCGAGTCCGTCGCCTCGAAGATGTAGTTGAAGTGGAAGATCTTCATGAAGGTCGGCATCGTCTTCGTGCGGATCGCGGTAGACAGCGTCAGGTACTGTGCGCCGATCCCTTCGGGAAACGCGGGGCTCCTCGAGCCGTCTTCGGCCCCGGGTGCGAGCTCGACTGCCGTCGCGGGACCGACCAGAGCCAGAAAGAACAGCGTGAGTCGTCTCGATGTGCTTTTCATGAATCTTCTTCGCGCAGCTGCGACGGACCCGTCAAAGATCCTGGAGAACGGGGCACGATCCGATCACCGGGTCGGGAGGCCCGTCGTGACGTTCGGAGTTCGGTCGCGGAGATACCTTCAGGAGACCGGCGCCTCGACCCTCCTGTCTTCGAGGCTCCGCGTCCTCTGCATGGAGAGATTTCGAGGACGAAAAACGGCCGTGGAAGACGCCGGCATGCACGCTCCCACGGCCGGTCTCGCAGAGCCGGTTCAGACCTTCTCGACCTCCGGGATCTCGAAGCCGGCGCGGTTGGGATCGCGCAGCAGCGCGTTGGCCGCCGCGGCGTGGTCACCGCTGTGCTTCTCGGTCTTCGGATCGAAGGTCAGCATCGGGCCGACGGTGTACTTCGCCTCGTTCTCGGGAACCTGGCAGCCGTCCTTCAGAATCGAGTGCAGCTTCATGAAGTGCTCGTAGGCGGCCTTGTTGTCGCCGAAGCTTCCCGCCTTCTCGTTGAAGGGGACCTCCGTGCCGAGACGGTACGAGTTGTTCATGAGGTGACCGACCACGCAGCTGTAGTGCGCCTCGCGCATGTTGCCGTTGGCCATCATCGGATCACCGGCGCGGCAGGCGGCGATGAAGCTGCCCCAGTTGCCGCCGGGCGTCACCTTGCCACCGGGTACCGAGACGCGCTCACCCTTGCTGCTACCCTTGGCGTAGTAGTTCCCGCGGATGATCTTGCCGCCATCCTCGAAGTAGTACTCGTTCTCGACCTGCCTCTGGTAGCCCTTGTAGTTGACGTTGCGCACGTTGAAGAAGACCCACTGACCGTTGGGGTACTCCGCAGCGCCGAACATCGAGTTGGGCGTCTCGCCCTGGTCGTTCCACTTGAAGCGACCACCGAGCGCGAAGGCGCGCTTCGGGTGCAGCTGATCGTCGTCGATCGCCCACTGCGCGACGTCCAGCTGGTGCGTGCCCTGGTTGTTGAGGTCGCCGTTGCCCGTGTCCCAGAACCAGTGCCAGTTGTAGTGCACGTAGTTGCCGTGGTACTCCTTCACCTTGGCCGGGCCGCGCCAGAGATTCCAGTCGAGGGTCGACGGCGGATCGGACGGTTTCTTCCGGCCGATGCCTCCTCGCGGCTTGCAGCAATAGCCGTAGGCGATCTTCAGCTTTCCCCACTTGCCGGCCTTGATGGCCTCGTGAAGCCCGGCGACTCCGCTGCTGCTGCGCTGCTGCGTGCCGTGCTGGATGACCACGCCGTACTTCTTCCACGCCTCCATGGCGACGCGGCCCTCGTGGATGTCGTGGCTGGCCGGCTTCTCGACGTAGCAGTGCTTCTTGGCCTGGGCGGCCCAGATCGTCATCAGGGAGTGCCAGTGGTTCGGCGTGGCGACGGAGATCGCGTCGATCTTCTTGTCGTCGAGGGCTCTGCGGATGTCGCTCTCACCCTGCACCTTGTAGCGTTTCCCCGCCTTCTTCTGCTGGCTCTGCACCCGGCGGCCGAGGACCCTGGAGTCGGGCTCGATGAGGTAGGCGAGGTCGACGCCCTTGATGCCGCCAAAGCCTCCGATGTGGCTGCCGCCGCGACCGTTCAGTCCGGCGACCGCCATGCGGAGCCGGTCGCTCGAGCCGAGGACGGCGCCGTCGACCGCGATCGCCGGCAGACCGACGGTCGTCGCCGCTGCAGCGGTCCCGAGGGTTCCCTTGAGGAAGCTCCTACGATTCATTCTGCGCATCTGCGATTCTCCTGCTTTGCGGTGTTGACGTCCGGAGGCCGCCAGGCACGAGGGAAGCGCGCACCGCGGCCGCGGACGCACCGACCTCATCCCCTGAAGAGTAACGCAATTCCCTACGAGAACACAGCTTCTCCCGTGGACGATGGATGTCTGGCCGGGTGGAGGATAGCGGCACCGGCGCTCGCCGGGTCGCCGGGACGAGCACGTCTCGGAGGCTGACGGGCGTCGGGGCGTCGGTCGCGGCATCCAGCCGTGGCGGGAGCGGTCGACTCGCGGAGTCCGGGTCGCCCCGGCGAGCGCCGCTCGTTCTCGCTCGCGGGGGGGATCGGGGAAGCCCGGCTTCCGCCCGCGGTCGGGCGTCTTGAAGGTCCGAGCATTCTGTCCGGTCGATGGAGCGCTGTCCTGTCCCTGCCCGCCGGTCCTGCGGTGCCGGACCCCGCCGCAAGGTCGACTCGAAGAGCCTTCCCGACGCAGCCGATACGGACGACGACGGCGAGATCGAGGTGACCGACGCGCGAGTGAGGCCACGAGGTGAAAGGGACCGTACGGGCGGGAACGATCTGATCGCGCCTTGCGGCGTCTGCTGCGGGCGGTTTGTCATGGCTTCTTGAAGTGATATGCTGGGCCCGCCAGAGGACTCTGTTCTGAACCGGGAGACTGTCGTGCCTCGAACAACACTCGTTCTCGCATTCTCTCTCATCGCTTTCATGGCCACTGCTGACGGGGTCGTCAGCGCGCAGACCGGAGGTGGCAAGAAAGCCCGACCACCGACACGAAACAGCCACTACGCCCGCAAGGAATTCGAGGCGAAGGACGGATCGAAGCTGGTCTACTACCTCATGACGCCGAGACGCTACGACGCCAAGCGCAAGTACGCGTTGGTCCTGGCACTGCACGGCCGTGGTGGAAACTCGACGGCTGCTGACATCCTGGGCCGCGACGAGTTCCGCGAGATGTATCCCTGTTTCGTCCTCGCTCCCGTGTCACCGAGACCGTTCAGCTGGGCATCACCCAGGGGGTCTGCCAGGGGCGGGAAGACGCGTTCGCTCAAGATGCCCGCCGTCATTCAAGCTCTCGAGGCGCTGCAAGAGGAGGTCGCCGTCGACGCGGATCGGATCTACGTGACCGGACAATCGATGGGCGGGTTCGGATCCTTCGGTGCGGTCGCGGCGCGACCGGAGCTGTTTGCGGCTGCCGTTCCGATCTGTGGCGGCTGGGCCCCCGGCGAGGCGAAGGCGATGGCCAGGGTGCCGTTCTGGATTTTTCACGGCGCGGATGACAAGGTCGTTCCGGTCTCCAGCTCGCAGAGGATGGTCAAGGCGCTGAAAGTCGCCGGCGCAAGACCGAAGTACACCGAGTACCCCGGGGTGAAGCACAACAGCTGGATGAAGGCCTACCAGAGCCGCGAGCTATGGAAATGGATGTTCGAGCAACGGCGGCCGAGCGCGCCCGAGAAGTAGCGAGTGGTTCGAGTCCGACCCGGATGAAGCCCGCCGGTACTCGCACTCCGGCTCTCTCTCGTGAGAGAGCGGAATGCCGGGGTCCACCGGGGGGCTGTTTCAAGACCCGCTGAGTCGACTCGAGGCGAGTTCGTCCTGGCTCCTCCCCGCCTCACCTCCCGGATCACGTCGTCATTCCCGTGTCGATTCCGGCGCGGATGGCCGCCTTCGCGCCGTATCAGCCTTCTTGACGGGTAGCTGTCTCGGCCTCTGCGACGAGGTGGGGTACGACGTCGCCCGGCGCTCGCGCTCGAGACGCGGGCGTTGCCAGGGGCCGTGGTCGGGGCCCCTCGAGTCCCCGGGGTGGAGCCCTGTCGGGCGCCGGGGTGGAGAGCCTCGATGTCCGACGAGAGCTCGCTCCGCCCGGACGGAAGCGTGGCGCGCCGCGCTCGCTGGCCGTGCGTGAAGGAGCTAAACGAGCTCCTTGACCACGGAGCCCTCCGGGAGCATCGGCATCCGGCGTCCCTGAGCGATGACCTCCGCCTTGGGGTCGAGCCCCAGGGCGTGGTAGACGGTGGCCACGAAATCGGCCACGGACACCGGGCGATCCGTGGGGACGGCGCCGTAGTTGTCGCTGGCGCCGACCACCCGGCCGGTCTTGACGCCGCCTCCGCCCAGGGTGAGGCTGAAGCAGCGTCCCCAGTGGTCGCGCCCCGGCCCTCGCTTCTCCTTGCTGATCCTGGGCGTTCGTCCGAACTCGCCCGCCGTGATGACGAGCGTGCTCTCCAGCAGGCCGCGGTCGTCGAGATCGTTCAGGAGCGCGGAGTAGCTGCTGTCGTAGATCGGCAGCTGCACGTCGAGGTGAGGGAAGATTCCCCAGTGGTGGTCCCAGGCGTAGATCCCCGTGTCCACGTAGCCCTGGACGGTCACGAATCGCACGCCTGCCTCGACCAGACGTCGCGCCATGAGCATCCCCTGCCCGACCCGGTTGCGTCCATAGGCGTCACGGAGCTTCGCCGGCTCCTTCGACAGATCGAACGCCTCCCTGGCTTTCCCGGAGGTCGACAGCTCGAGGGCCTGCGCCGTGAACGTGTCATGCACACGGGAGAACTCGAGCTGGCTCTCGCGCTCGGCCTGGTAGCGGTCGAGTGATCGGAGCAGCTTGCGGCGACCGGCTCGACGGCTGATGTCGATGCCCTCCGCCGTATCGAATGTCCTGACGGAGAAGCTCGGAGAGCTCGGATCCTGCTTGATCAGGAACGGGTTGTGGGTGCTCCCGAGAAACCCTCCATGACCGGGGGCGCTGTAGGCCGGGTGCTTCATGTCTCCCATGTGCACGAACGGCGGGACGAGGGCCTGCTGCCGCTGTTGCAGACTGAGGACCGCACCGATTCCGGGCGCCTGCAAGTCCCTGTCGACGGGACTTCCGCACATGATGTGGACGTCGCCTTCACCATGCTTGGAGGAGTACGAGTGCATCGATCGAATCAGCGAGAACTTGTCGGCGCAGTCGCGGAGCTTCGGCAGCCGTTCGCTCAGCTGCAAGCCCGGAATTCTGGTCGGAGCCGGTGAGTACTTCCCGCGGACTTCACGCGGCATGTCCGGCTTCATGTCGTACATGTCGAGGTGGCTCGCGCCGCCTTGCAGGAACATGAAGATCACGTTGATCCGCTTCTTGACGTCACTCCGAGCCTCGCTCGCCAGGACTTCGCAGAGCGAGAGCCCCAGCGGGGAGATGGCGCCGATCGCCAGGCCGCCCATCTTGAAGAAGTCCCGGCGACTCGCGGTGGGTGAAGTGGAGCTCGAGGAGGTCATCCGTTCATCGGTTCCCGTCGACCGGCTCATCCTATCGGTCTGGTGTCACCCGGGCCACGGTGAAAGAGCCACGGGCGGAGTCGCGTGGACCGCGCTTGCAGGCCGGGCGTGACAGCGACCCGTTCTCTCCACGGCGGTCGGAAGCGTCGATGATCATGATCGCGTATCGTGCATCGATCCGGTCGCCGTGCAACAGTCCTCCGCCGCTGACCTCGTGAGCCCCGGCTGGGTGGGTGGGGCCGCCGCGGAATCGATCTGCGGCGCCCGTCCGGGGCGGGTCGAGGCGGCAGGCTCACCGGCTCAGTGGCCGCTCAGCCTGGCGATCCTGGCCTCGAAGCGACGGAATCGCTCCTTCACGAGGGCCGAGATCCGCTTGCGGTCGTCGATCGGGAGGAAGGAGTAGCGGATGCTGTTGGCCACGAGCTTCTTGATGTCGGCATAGGAGACTCCGTAGCGCGTCGCGAGCAACGTGTACTGGCTGGCCAGGTCGTTTCGAGAGACGCCTGGATCGTCGCTGGAGATGACCACCGGGACGTCGTGCCGCAAGTAGACGGTCAACGGGTGCTCCGCGCCGGAAACGCCGAGGATGAACTCGTTGCTGGTCAAGTTGATCTCGACCGCGATCTGCCGGTCGACCATCTCTCGCAAGAGGGCCGGCGAGTCGCTTTCGTACACGATATCGACGCCGTGGCCGATCCGCTCGGCCCCGGCGATCCGTACCGCGTCGCTGATGTGAGAGGTCAGGTCCTCCGGTCGCACCATCCCCAGGGTCAATTCGCCGGCGTGCATCGCGACGTGGACATCGGGGAATTTGGTCCGCAGCCACCTGAACATCTCCATGTGGAGCCAGTAGTCGCGAATCGCGACGAAGCCGTTTTCGGGGCCGACGATGTTGACGCCGACCAGCAGGTCGCTTCGGCCGGCGGCAAGGAAGCCGGCGTACAGCCCGGCGAAGACGACCGATGGAGAACGTCCGCGAAAGACGTAGGTCTGATACCGCATCGTGAACCGGTCATCGTCGATGCCGTCGTGGTTCTTCGCGAGGTCGTCGACGAACCGCGTGACGGTCTTCGCGAGCTCCGGGTCCGCATCGAACGACCGGGCGTGCTTCGCCAACACCGCCAGCGTCCGGCTCTCGTTCTTTTCCGTTTGCAGGTCCCACAGCTTCTTGTCCAGATCGGGATCGCTGCGGGAGTAGTAGACCGCCGACAGCATCGTCTCCAGGTACTGGACGTTCTGTTGCAGAGCCCGCGCCTTCAGCTTCCGTAATCCGTCGGAAGTGTGCCGCCACGCCAGCCATCCGAAGTAGCTGAAGGTGGTGAAGAACTGCACGTCAGGGGGAGGCTCGTCGTGGTGGTGATTGTCGAAGTCCTTGTCCGACCACGTGCTCAGAAGACGGCGATACAGAGCCTGGTTGCTTCGCAGCTGATCGATCGTCAAGCTCTTCGCGGACCTGGTCTTCTCCATCTTCAAGCTCTGGCTGTTGATCCAGTAGCCGTCCTTGTCGATCCAGTCCAGGAACGTCTCGGCGTAGATGGCCCCAGAATAATGGTGGTGGATGTCGCCGCCCTTGGGCATCAACGTGAAGAACTGATTCAACGCCGCGACATCGGGCCGGGCCTTCGGCTCTGCGGCGCCGATGATCGAGTCGTAGTATCTCGCGGTCGCCTCCTCGTCGCTGCTGGCTGCGGCGGGTTGAGCGTGACAGGGATGCCCGGAGAATGTGCCTGCGACCAGCGCCACGGAGAGCGCCGACCGGCAACGTGATGACGGAAGACGGGACATTCGCGAAACTCCTGTGAAGGACAAGGGCTCCGGCGTCCGGTGGCCGGGGCGCCGCTCGAGGGTCGGCCACTCTTCGGATTCCGCCACAAGAACGCGGAGTCCCCGGCCGCCTCCGGTCGGAGGGGGAGAACGGAGGGCCTCGGTCCGAGAAGACTAATCACGCCCGCCGGGTGGCTCCAGGACATTCTGGCTCCGCGGGGTGGCGGGCCCGGTCGAAACAGGGTGCCCGTGCTCTCGTCGTGGAGTGCGGGGACCGCGGCGGGCAGCAGCCGGAGGAGCTCGACGGACGCCGTGCGGCGGTCGAAGATGGCCGGTCTGGATTGGCAGCTTGACTTTACCCGCACGTCCGTCGACTCTGCCGACACCGGGCTGCTCCGGATCGAGCGGCGGTCGCTCGTGCGCTCACGAGCCGACTCTGCAAGCTCGTGCCGGAGTGGGTCCGGTCGACGTCGCCTGTCTCGAGGAAGAGGTCGGGTCCGAGGATAGGGTCAGCCCTGATGAAGCACACCGCCGTTATCTGTCTTCAGTTGCTGTGCGTCGCCGCGTGGGGTGGGCAGAACGCTGCGCCATCGTCGCACCTGGTCTTCGACGACAACTTCGAGGGTGACATAATCATCAACGAGGTGCGCGTGCCGGAAGACGGCGAGGCGATGTACACGTACTACGAGGCGCTCGGCTGGCGTGGCGGGGCGGCGGGGTACGGCGGAATTCAGGCCCACCCGAGGGCGCACAACTACATCTTCTCCATCTGGGACCACAAGAAGCACACCGCGCCCATACGGGCCGTGCACCGTGGACCGGGCACCTTGACGGAGAAGTTCGGTGGTGAAGGCACCGGGCTGAAGTCGTGGAACTTCACGCTGGGCTGGAAGACGGGAGTCTGGTACACGCTCGTGTCTCGCTGCTGGCCGGTCGGGGATCACACCTACTACGGCTTCTGGGCGCGTTCGGGAGAAACGAAGCGGTGGACCCACCTGGTCACGATGGACGTCGCCGCGAAGGACGCCTACTTCAAGGGCGGGACCGATGCGTTTATCGAGGACTGGCTCGAGACCGGCGTCAAGGCGCGTACGACGAATCTGCGCGGCGGGTGGAAGCGAAGGCGCGACCGTCGGTGGCACGCCTTCGGCACGGGTCGCTACTCGGTGAACTCCTGGGACCTCGCGGCGGGCAAGCGTTCGTTCAACTTCCGCAGCAGCTGGAACGGAGGTGTCGCCAGGGATCGCACTGGCGAGTTCTACTTCATGACCGCCGGAGGCAAGGAGACCCGTCCCACGGTTGCCAATCCGTCGCGCCACGGTATCGAGCGCACCGAGAAGCGGCCGGCTCACGAGGCCATCCGGATCCGGTCAGCCAGGGCGAGCTTCACGCCTGCCGGGAAGCTGCTCGTGACCTGGGAGAACGAGGCAGCCACCCTGCCGCAGTTCGACTGCACGGTCACCGTTCACGCCGACCGAGCCGCCAGAGACAAGCCCCTGGCCCGATCCCGGGCCGCAGCGCCTCACGCTCGACAGGTGGAGCTGACGCTCGCCGAGAAGCCTCCCCGGGGCGATCTGTTCGTGCGGGTCGAGTGCCGCGATATCCTCGACAACAAGTCACGGCCGAAGGGAATCGTCGTTCGCCGGTAGGCGACACCTGCGGGTCAGAGACGCCATCGTTGCGGTGGTTCGCCCCGTTCCCGCCGCCGGTGTCGGCTGCGCCCACTCCCTGTCCGGGCGCTGCCGTGTCGGCTGGCCCGTCGACCTCATCGGTGTCTTCCCGGCAGCAGAGCCGACAGTGAACGCTTCCTGCCGACGGTGCCGGCGCAGAGCGTTCGAGGGCAGCTCGCTCTTTTCCGGTGATGGTCTGCAGGGGACGGTCTGTATGCTGGGGTAGAAGGGTTCGGACCACTCTCCCCGGGTCGAATGAGGCAAGTTGTATGCGAGAGTTGCTGCTCGTCGTCACGTTGCCCGCGGTGTTGACGATCTGCACGCCGGCGTCGTCGGATCTGGTCGCGCACTGGCCGCTTGATGCTTCCGGCGAGGACGTCGTCGGTGGCTTCGAGGGCCTCGAGATCGGCGGCGTCACCTTCGGCGTCGAGGGAGCCAACGAGAACACCGGCACCGCGGCGGACTTCCTCGACGGATCCATCGATGTGGCGTTCTCCCCGGACCTCAATCCCGGGAGCTTCACGGTCACGCTTTGGGTCAGGTCGACGGGTGGTGGGAGCCACCGCTCGCCCATCACCAGCCGCTACGACGGGATCGTCTTCGGCGGCGGCAACCTGGACGGGTTCATCCTCTACAGCGAGCCGGGGAACAGCTGGCAGTTCTGGACCGGCGATGGCGAGAGCGTTCTGGATATCTGGGACGTGCTCCCGGGCCCTCCGGTCACGACGGGCGCGTGGCAGCACCTGGCCATCTCCTTCGACGAGGAGACCTCGACAAAGAACCTCTACGTGGACGGCTTTCTGGAGGCCACCACGGTCGATCAGGGCTACGCGCCGGTCATCAACGTCGACCGGGCGCTCCATATCGGTGCTGGTGGTGACATGGGAGACCAGTACCGCTGGGTTGGTGAGATCGACGATGTAGGGCTCTGGGACGAGGTGCTGAGCGAGGATGACATCCTGGCCGTCATGGACGACGGAGTGGCGTGGCTCGACGGAGAAGGGCCGCCGCCGTGCCCCGCGGAGGGGGACGCCGACTTCGCAGACACTCACTGCACCGCAGTGGAGGTGGAGACGACCGGCAGCCCCTTCGGAGCTTCCCATCGCGTGACGGTCACCGGCGAGGACGAGAGCGGCGACGACGTGCTCTTCACCGTCACGGTCGACAGTGGTGACGGCGATCCCGAGGTCTACGGACCGCAGACCTCGGGGCGTTTCGAGCTCACGCTCACGGTCGACGGCTCGTACCGGGTCACGGCCGAGGCGGACGATTCAAGGCGCTGTGACGACGCGGCCGAGGACAGCGTCTGCCGGACGGTCATCGTTGTCGGAGGAGGCGGCTTCCGTCGCGGCGATGCTGACGACAACGGCCAGGTCCAGCTGACCGACGCGATCAACATCCTCGGATTCCTCTTCCAGGGGACCGCGATCCCGACCTGCATGGAAGCCGCGGACGCGGACAACAACGATCAGGTGCAGCTGACCGACGCGGTGCGCATCCTCGGGTTCCTCTTCCAGGGGTCGGCCGCCCCGGTCGACCCCGGACCGGTGGCGTGCGGTCCCGACCCGGACGGCGACTCCGACACGCTCGACTGCGGCGAGTTCCTCTCGTGTGAGTGAGAGAGCGACGACGAGCCCGGGCGGACGAGGCCCGGCGGAGTTCACCCGGAAGCTTGTTGAGGAAGGGCTTCGGATGCGACAGCGAGTCGTCTGCTCCGGGATGGAGACGCCAGAACACTGGTGCCGTGGTGCCTTGTCGAGTTCTGGCGACACGGGTCCTGGCGACCCGGGGGCTCGGGCGAAACGTCCTCTCTCGCGCCGAGTTGACCTCTTCCACGGGCGGCTGGCCCGCATGTCTCACCGCTTCCTGCTGCGAAATCGGTGAGGAATCCGGACTAGTTCCCGTCGTCGTCGTCGGGTTCGCCGTCTTCTTCGCTGTGCTTGTCGAGCAATACCCTCGCCGCCTCACACCTGGCGGCGAACAGCAAGTCGGACGCTCGATCGAGGCTCTCGATCGCTTCCGGGTCGCCGGTTCTGAGCTTGCGGAGCCGGTACAGCTTGACGGGCAGACGGAGATCCGTCGGGCCGAAGGGAAGCGTCTTCCCGGGCTGCGTCTTCACACGCTTCTGGATCGCCTCGAGATAGTGATAGCCGTCGGTTCTGGTGGGCTCGACGATCGTACCCTCGCCATAGTCGTTCCAGGTGACGATCTGGATCAGCCGGGAGCTGCTCTTCCAGGCGAGGTCGAGGGTCTCCTCGAAGGTCTTCCCCTCGCGGGCATCCAGGTAGCCATGGCTGGCGTGCACGCCGGCCTCCCTGTAGATGTCGTGAAACCGTCCGAAGACCGGCGCGATGATCGACTCGCCTTTCCCGCCCCTGGAGTACAGGTCGTGCAGGTACTGTCGCCAGACGGCCGGCTTGATCTTCCTTCCACCGTGCACCGGGACCCATCCGAACGCGCCATCAGCACCGGCCTTCTCGCAGAGGTGCGGCAGCGCGAAGAGCAGCGGGCGTTCGGGGATGCCCGACGTGATCCGCGCCCACTGCGCCTTCACGAAGTATTGCGGCCCGAAGACGAGCATGACGGGCCTCCGGTCGATCTTCAGGTAGGCGTCATCACCGAACCAGTTCTCGTGAAGCCACTCCATCACCTCTGTCCCGTGAGCGACGTCTTCGGTCGTCTTCAGGATCTTGCCCTTCACCATGTGCTCGACGGTCTGATCCTCGTAGCAGACCGCGAAACGGAGCCCGGCCTTCTTGATGTGCCGCACGAGGTGCCGTGTGTTGCGGTGAATTGTGGCGTAGTCGCGAAAGTCCCTGGTGCCGTACCAGTCGACGATGACGCCGTCGATGCCCGCGAGCTTCATCAGCAGGACGTGACACTCCAGGGCGTCCGGATCGTTGGAGTCATAGGGCCCGATGAGCGGGCGGTAGTGCGAGGCCACCTCTCGACGGCCGTCCTGCGACATCTTCTCGGGATCGAAGTGGTTCATCGTCCAGTGCCAGCCCCAGCGTCCGCTGACAGCTCTGGACGAGTACCACGGCATGTAATGGACCAGGGTGGTCTTCGGGTCGTCCCCGGCGTGAAGCGGCTCCGACGAGGTCGCTGACAGCGTGCAGCAACAAACGGCGAGGATCCGGCAGTGATTCATGATCGTGTCCATGACGAGTGGCGCGGGAGCGGGTGCCTCCGCCGTCGAGTCTAGCGGGCGCGTGCGGCCGAACCCGTCCGGCGACCGCTCTCGCACGGAGCGGACCTTCTCGACGAGCTGTCAGCACTACGAGGACTGTTGCCGAGGAACATCGTCGGGGAAGACGACCACCTTCGCGAAGAGAAAACGCGGCGCAGAAGGCGCGACCTCCCGGCGAGTCCCCCGGGCTCTCGGCGAGACCCGACTACTTCACGACCGTGAACTGGATGACCACGCGACTCTTCGTCGTCGTTCCCGGGTCGTCCGGCCCGCTGCCGATCCTGTGGTCACTGAGCTCGATCTCGACGGAGTCCTCCCCGACGTAGTCCTTCTTCGCCCTGTACCTGTAGACGGGCTCGAAGCCGGTGGCGGGGCCCCGCACCATCTCGCTCTTCTGGAAGTGGCGGGCCTGGGTGCTGATGGAGGCCCCCTGCTCGTCGCCACCCATGCCGGTCCTGTATTCGTATTCCTCGGTGCTCTTGACGGTGACCTCGATGGTCTCCTGCGTATCGGCGGTCTCGTTCGCGCGAGGCTTCTCGGCTGCCGCCGTGGGCTCCGTCGTCCCGGCGGCGGCCTCCCCGACCCTGGACGTGCCGGCGGGCTCTTTCGCTCGACGCTTCCCGGGCGTGGCCGCGGGCTCCTTCGTCGGAGATGACTTCCCACAGCTCGCCACCGACCCCGATACGACGAACAGAACGCAGCAGATCGCCGGGATGCGTGGGCGTTTCATGGATCGATCCCTGATGTCCGGAACGGGGTGACGTCTCGTCTGACACACGAACCTGTGGTCGGCCGGCGCACATTCCCGCGAGAGCGGTTCCGGTGTCCTCGCAGCGGGTCGGCC
>CAYMLL010000206.1:0-14278 GCA_964390645.1 uncultured Planctomycetia bacterium
AGCGGTTGGCGTTGAACACGAACGCGAACTGCCATCTCGGATGGCGCTCCTCGTGGGGGTAGCTCATCTCGCGGCCGAGCTGCCAGTTCTTCACGCGCGGCATGGCGAATCCTCCACGGGCTGAAGCTCTGGCGGCGCAAGCCGCTCGACCTGGACGAGATGTTCGGGTGGCGGGCTGGTCTCGACGACGGCGACTTTCACGACACCGACGCGAGCGAGGACCTCGGCGATCCGCCGGCGCAGCTCTTCCTTCCCGTAGGAGAGCAGGAGGCCGTGGAAGGCCTGGTAGAACGGGTCCTCCGCCAGCGCGAGGATGCCCCCGACGTCACAGCCCATTCGCGCGTACTCCTCGACGAGCAGGCGCAGCATCAGGTCGGGGTCGCCGGGCACCTCGACTCCGGTCAGGCTCAACGGGTCGTCGAGGAGCATTTCCCGTACCCTGGGGTCGGTCTTCGGCGTCGCGTCGTCGTCGATTGTCGTTCTGTCGTCCATCACTTTCTCCCTGTCGATGCGCGTTATCGCCTCGACACCTTCGTGAAGTTCCCGGCGAGGTACGCCTCCTGCTCCGGCGTTCTCTCGCCCGGGCTGAATCCGGAGCACGCCGGCTTCCACACGCCTTTGCCCCCGACGTCCCCGTCCTCGGCCTTGGTGATCCGCACCAGCGTCTCCTTGGGCACCGTGTTGATCGCGTGGTTGTCGACGTCGAAGCCGAACGTGAAGGCCATCGCTCCGGTCTTCTTGTGGAACAGCGTGTCGGTCTGGTGCATCGGCATCATCCAGTTGCGCGTGATACTCTGGTGCGATCCGTAGCGATAGCTCGCCTGGTAGCCGGTCTCGGCGGCCAGCGCGCGGCCGTCCTTGCGGGTCTCGTGCGCACGGACGGTGCGCTCCGACGCGATCCAGCCGGTGTGCTTCATGATCGTGAAGTTGTACGGCAGGCCGGGGTTGTACTTGACCCGCACGAGGCAGCGGAAGGCCTTGTGCCGCGGCCCGTCATCCTCGCGCCAGCCGATGTAGGGACGATCGACCTCGTTCGCATCGACCCAGACGTAGTCGCCGTCGTTCAGGTCCAGGTCCTTCGCGGCGTGCGGGTTCAGCTGGATCTGCCTGTCGCCGACCCCCGGTGCTCGCTTGTCGACCCGGTGCGGGTCACCGAAGTTGTCGCTCCAGATCCAGTGCCAGTCGACGGTCGACCAGGACGAGTGCGTCGAGTGCCGACTCTTCGGCGTACAGCAGAAGAAGCTGTATCCCTGGCGCCAGAGCGGATTGGCCGACGCCTTGACGCTACTCCAAGGCATCTTGACGTTGCGCACCTGTCGCAGGTCCGGGTCGACGGTATCGAGCGGGATGCCGTAGTCGACCGGACGCACGAACCGGCTCGTCGACACGATGACGTTCGGCAGGTAGGGCGTCGCCTCGACGGACTCGCGGTGCACGCAGAGGTTCTCGCCGTACTCGATCGCCTCGTCGAGGTCGCAGTAGCCCGAGAGACGACCGCTGTCCGTATAGAACGGGATCGAGTCGTGCAGCTGCTCCCAGAACGGCACGCGCGGGTAGCTCCGGAACAGCATCAGAGCGGCCCCGGGCTCACCGCCGTACTCGCCGGCGAGCATCTTGTCGACGTCGTAGGGTCCGTCGGTGCCGCGCGTCGTCGTCGAGTTGTCGAAGACCCGCTGCAGGTAGACCTTCGCTTTCTTCTCGGTGATGAACTTGAAGCAGTCGGCGAAGCGTCGGTCGCCCGTCGTCTTCGACAGAGCGCGCGCGACGCCCGCGAAGACCTCCGCGTCGTCCACCGTGTCGTGCACCGGCCGGATCCCGCCCTTCCAGACTTGGAGGAAGGGGTTCGAGCACGAGCCGCCGCACTCGACGTCCTCGTTCTCGACCCAGGAGTTGACCGGCAGCACGACGTCGGCGTACTCGGCGCTGCCGGTCCACTCGATCTGCTGGTCGACGATCATGTCGACGCGCGGCAGCACGTTGACGATGATGTTGTAGATCCACTTCGCCTGATTGAGGAAGTTGGCGTTGTTGTACCAGATCACCTTCGTCGGCGACGGCATGTGCGTCTTGCCGGTGAAGGTCCTCTCGCCGCCACGCGGCAGCTTCACGGTCAGCGTGCGCTCGCCGCAGGCCCAGTACGACGGATCCTCGACGTCGCTCGTGTGGCGCAGGTTCGCCTTGCCGATACGGGCTTTCTCGTCGAGGACGGGGTTGAACGGGTCCTCGTGCGTGTAGCTACCGACGCCCGGGCCGCTCCAGGACGACGCCTGGAACAGCGCGCCCTTGTAGTTTCCGGCCCAGGTACAGCTCCCCGCTCCGTGCTTGCCGATGTTGCCGGTGAGCATCAGCGGCAGGTAGGTCGCACGGTTGTGGAGCGTCGCGTGGAAGTAGTGGTTGACGCCCTCGCCGATGTGGATCGCGACAGGGCCCCCGGCCTCGGTCGTGTTCCAGATGTCCGCGGCGAGGCGCTCGACGAGGTGGGCGGGCGCGCCGGAGATCTCCTCGACGGTCTTGACGTCGTAGTCCGCGAGGTGGCGGCGGTACATCTCGAAGACCGTCATCACCTCGGCGGACTTGCCGTCGGCGAGCTTCACTGTGTGAGTACCCTCGAGCGCGGCCCTGACAGTCATCTTCTCGCCGACCTCGTCGCGGCTGATAAACGCGACCTTGCCGCCGTCCTCGTCCCAGACGCAGAAGTCGCCAATGCGCTCGCGCTGCTCGTCGGTCAAGCCTTGGACACGGTACGAGGCGCCGCCGCGGATGTCCTTCGTCCGGTAGGCCGCGTCGACGTCCTGCGGCCGCAGTCGCCGGAGGTTGTCCGTGCGCACGAGCAGCGGGAAGTCGGTGAAGCGGCGGCAGAAGCCCTCCTTGTACCAGCCGCGGTCGATGAGGATCTTCGTGACGCCGAGGAGCACGGCGGTATCGGAGAGGCCGGGCCGCACCGAGATCCAGTAGTCCGCCTTAGTGCCGGGGCAGTTGTACTCCGGAGCGATGTCGACGAGCTTGCCGCCGCGCTCCATCACCTCGTTGAGCCAGTGCGACTCGGGCATCTTGTTCTCGATCAGGTTCTTGCCGATCTGGATGACCAGCTTCGAGAACCGCATGTCGTTGAAGTCCATGTCCGACGTCTGCAGCCCGTGGACGAAGGGATGTCCCGGAGCCTGATCGCCCCGCCACGTGTACTCGTTCCAGTCACGTGCTCCCCGCGCCTTTTCCGGGGGCACACCGCGCACGTGGTGGTCGAGGAGCCCGAGCGTGTTCGCGAGGCGGTAGATGCCGAACTTCCCGATGACCCCGTGAAGCGGCAGGTTCGAGCCGATCTTGATCGTGCGCGTGCCCGCGCCCTCGACCTTCTCGATCATTCGCTCCTCGTAGCCGTCCTTGCGCAGGCGCGCGACGCCGTCCTCGCCGCTGTAGGTGCGCGCGACGGCCTCGAGTCCCCGGGCGACGTAGCCGGAGACCTCCTCCCAGCTCATGCGCACGAACGAGTCGTTTCCGCGATCGTCGAACTTGAACTGCGTGCGCAGCTCCGGCTTGTCGGAGAGCGACGGGAAGCCGGCGTCCGCCCACTCCTTCCAGCCCTTCCTCAGAACCGGGCCCTTGGCGCGGTACGGCCCGTAGACACGCCGCTGCATCGTGAAGCCCTTGGGACATCCCCGCGGATTCCACGCCTTGGTCGCGCGGTTGCCGTAGAGGTCGCCGCAGCGGTCGTGGTCGTAGTTCTGCTCGCTGCGGATCATGACTCCGTTGCGCACGAACGCACGCAGGCGGCACATGTGCGTGTCGTTCGGCGCGCAGATCCACGTGAACGTGTCGTCGTAGCGGTACTGGTCGAGGTAGACCTTCTCCCAGTCGCGTGCGGGATACGCGCCGAGAGGGTTCTCGACGCTCACAGGATCGAAGGCCCAGCCGCTCGGGCCCGACGCGAGGAACGCGCCGCCGCCCGCGGCGAGGCAGGTCTTCAGGAAACGCCGTCTCGAAACCGCCATGTCTCGTCTTTCCTCCCTCACGCCTAGTTCTCGATCCGGAGGGCGTGCCAGATGCTGACGGACTTCTGTCCGTCGCGGTCGCCCGCCGCACCGTCCCAGATGCCGAACGCGACGCTGAGCTCGCCGCCCGGGGCCAGGACGACGTCCTCGCCGCCGACCGAGAGCGGACGCAGGATCACCAGCTCCCACTTGCCCCGGTCCCAACGCGACTTCCCGGCGACCTTCTGAAGAGCCGGTGCGCGGCTCGTCAGCGTGCCGAAGCCGCTCGACGCGAGGTTCTCGACCGCCGTCGGGCGCTTCGGATCCGCCGCCGGATTCCCGACGCCGAACGCGGTCAAGAACTCGGGCACGACCGTTGCGATCGGGTAGTCCTTCACCGTCACCTGCTCGCCGTAGCGAGGCGGATTCGCCGACGGGTAGTGGTCGACGGCGGCCAACGGGTAGACGCTCTCGACGTCCTCGTGCCCGTTGAGGTCGGACTCCCAGTGCGCTTTCCAGTGCCAGATCGAGACCTGCCCCTCCTTGTCGCCCATCGCGAAGAGCGGCGGGTCGCTCGAGCTCGAGAGCTGGATCGCCGCGCTGTCGGAGAAGCCGCGAGTGCGCAGCGCGAGGCGGTCCTCCGTCGGATCGACCCACTCGAGGTGAAAGGCGATGTTCTCGCCGTCGTGGAGCGCCCGAACGAGCACCCCCTCGACGCGCTCGTCGCGCCACCAGAGCGGCATCAACGCAACGTACATCGCGGGGGCGTCCGTCCACGCCGCGCTCTCGAGGTCATCCGTCAAGGCCGTGGAGCTACGGAGCACGCGGATCCTCCGCTTACGCTGCGACACGCGCTCCTGCGCCGCCGAGGGAACGAGCGAGCGGACGTGGTGGACGATCGACCACAGGTCTTCCGGCGAGTCCGCGAAGATGTTGTTGTAGGACGGCATCGGCGTCCCCGGCATCCCGGCGAGGATCCGATACGCGATTTGCTCGCCATCGGCGGAGCCCTTGAAGATCCCGAGCGTGAAGTCCCGGGCGAAGATCGGCCGGCCGTCGTTGTCCTTGAGGTCCCGTCGCGTCCGCCCGCGGCCGTCGTCGTCGTGGCAGGGCGCGCAGTTCTGGATATAGAGGACTCGCCCGCGGGCCAAACGCTCAAGGGTAGGCCCCAGCTTCGCCGGCACCGCCACCGCGTCACCCGGAGTCAGGATCTCGTCGGCGATCTCCTCAGCCTCCGCCCTCGCCTCCACGAGCTCCGCCTTCTCCACGTCGCGGAGCTCGTCCGCGATGAACCCTGCCCGCGTCAGGCGACGGACCTCGCTGACCAGTGCCCAGCGGTCGTCCGGTGTCAAGTGCTCCCACGGGGGCATCGCCGACCCAGGCATGCCGCGTGAGACGGTGCGGTAGAGATCGGCGTCGCTCGGCTGGCTGTTCGCTGTCGAGACGAGCCGATAGCCGCCACGACCAAAGTCGCGCGGCTTCGGGAAAAGAAGGTAGGCCGCCCGGCCGTCGCCCCGACCCGTCGTGCCGTGGCAGGTGGAGCAGTGCTTCGCGTAGAGCGTCTTTCCGCGAGCCTCGAGAGCTGGCACGGTCACCGGCTTCTCCGGGATCGAGAACACTTCGTCGCCGTGGCCGGGCTCACCGTCACGCGGTACGGACTCCGCTGCCTTCGAGGCGGCCGTCGTCTTGCCCGACGGCTCCTCGGACGTCGAGCTCGGATCCGATCGGTGGCAAGAGCCAGAAAGGCAGGCCACGAGGAGCGAGAGGACTCCGGAGAGGAGCGGAGATCGCCGGACGATCTGAGCGCAGGTGAACATCGTTGCGTACCGCGTTGAGGGGCAAGTAGACGTTGGCCGGACGACGTGTATGCACTTCTTACCCCGACGCCCGCTCTGGATTCCGTGACCCTGGTCACGCGACGATACCGCGCCGAACACGAGGAAGGGCGCCTTGGCTCCCGATCGCCTCCACCGCTTCGCGACGGAAGGTAGCTTCCGACAAGCTCCGCGTGAAGATTATCCGTCGGCCACCTGCGAATCATGCAAACCCGTGGCCAAATGCACCACGGCGACGACCCCGCCCCAGGTCGCGGTCTTTGTCGCCGCGACACGGTCGTAACTGCGCGACGAAACTCCCATCAACGCGGAAAATTCTCCGCGCGTGCGAGCCCCCACGGATCGACGGAACGCCCCGGCGGCCGCTCGCTCTCCGACGCTGACGGACCCCTGAGCCCATTCTACAACGTCAGAGGAAGACGGAGGCGTTCCGGATGCGGCGCGGCTCGCCGAAGACGAGCATCAAGCCCTCGGACGAGTCGAGAGCGTCTCGAGATTCGGCGGCGGCCTCTCCCACGCACGTCGCCGGGCTCTGGATCTCACGAGCAGCCAGGTGAACGCCGTCACCGTCAGCGCGCACAAGGCCGTCGCCGACCAGGTCGGCAGCCACGGCGAGACGTCGACAATCATCGCGACGTCGGGGTCGGCCGATGCCGAAGACCGGCGGCAGACGGAACCAGTAGTACGTGACGACCGCCCCCGCCAAGAACGAGCTCGAGATCAGGACTTCCAACGCCGGCCTCGCCCATCGTGGCGCGAGGTAGAGAACGAGAGTCGAGGTTCCCGCGCCACAGGGGATCGCGTACACCCCGCTCAGGTGCCGGAGGCCCTTCCAACCGTCGTAAGTCGGCACTTTGTGCCAGCCCCGGACAAAGCCGGGGAAGCACCCCGTCATCGTGATACCAACGACGCGACCGAGCTTCGTGTTGACGACCGTCCTCGCTGTCAGGATCGCGGTGGACTCGGAGCACGGAGCGACGCAGCGCGAGCACGTCGAACAGTGCGCGTTCGGCGCCGACATCAAGGGTCATGAGCCGTAGAACAGCTCGACCGGGTGGACAGCACAGAGGCTTGAGCACCAGCCGCTCTTGCGAGCGAAGACCGTCCCATCCCGATCGCCGGCAGGCCGACGACAGCGAGGACGGCCGCGAGGATCGGCCCGTTCGTGTCGAGCAGTGCCTTGCGCAGCGGCACGATCACCACGAGCAGCACGAACCCCGCGAGAAAGAGTCGAGCTCTCCAGAGCGGCGACAGCGCCTTGCCCCGGAAGAGTCCCAGACGATCCGGCACGAGAGACATGGAGCCGAGCGGACAGACGTTGCTCCAGACCCCGGGCGCGACGACCAGCAGCGCGGGCGCGAGCGGAATCAGCACGCTCCAGAGCAGGTGCAGCCCGAGCTCCGGCGCGAAGATCAGGGCGCCCCAAGTGAAGGTTCCGAATGCCCAGGCGAGCACCTGAAGGGCGCTCCAAATCGCCGACTTGCGCGTCGGAATCGACGTGACCGTTTCCATCGGGACGCTCCGTTCCAGCCGACAGCTCCTGTTGGCTCCATCGGACACGGTGCGAAACGCGGTCTCCGTAACCTGTGTCACAAAGACCGACGCGTGGCCGGCCGTGAACCGCGCGCGTACGCACAGGACGACGACACCATCGTCAGGAGACGATCTCGCTGAGAACACGCGAGGGCTTCGTAACGCCCGTAAGTCGCTGATCGAGCCCCTGGAACGGATAGTTCAAACGGTCGTGGTCGAATCCGAGCTGGTGGAGGATCGTCGCCTGGAAGTCCTGCGACGCCACCGGGTCGACCACCGCGCTGTAGCCGATCTCATCGGTCTCGCCGAACGACATCCCGGGTCGAATGCCGCCGCCGGCCATCCAGATCGTGAACGCTCCAGGGTTGTGGTCACGGCCGACGAACTTCATCTTGTTGCCGCCGCGGTTCTCGCGCATCGGCGTGCGGCCGAACTCGCCGCCCCAGATGACGAGTGTCTCGTCCAGCATCCCCCGTCGCTTCAGGTCGCTCAGAAGAGCGGCGATCGGCCGGTCGACCTCCCGGCAGCGACGGACGAAGCCGCCGTTGAGAGCCTCGTTCTCGCTCGCCCCGTGCGAGTCCCATCCCCAGTGAAAGAGCTGGATGTACCGCACGCCCTGCTCGGCGAGCCGGCGCGCGAGGAGGCAGTTGTTCGCGAAGGACTCCTTACCGGGCAGCGTGCCGTAGAGCTCGTGGACTCGCTTCGGCTCACGCGAAAGGTCGAACGCCTCGCTGGCGTGGATCTGCATCCGGTAAGCCATCTCGTACTGCGAGATGCGGGTCAACGTCTCCGGGTCGCCCGACTCCCGGTAGGTCTCCTCGTTGATGTCGCTCAGCGCGTCGAGCATGTGCCGCCGCAACGACCGGGTGACGCCGCGCGGATTCGACAGATAGAGAACGGGTTCGCCCTTCGCGCGACACTGCACGCCCTGGTAGACGCTCGGAAGAAAACCGGCCCCCCAAACCGACTTGCCGGCCGAGGGCGTCTTCCCACCGGAGACGAGCACGATGAACCCCGGCAGGTTCTCGTTCTCCGTGCCTAGCCCGTACGTCACCCACGAGCCGATCGACGGGTAGCCGAGATTCGGGTTACCGCTGTGCAGGAGCAGCTGAGCCGGCGCGTGGTTGAACTGGTCCG
This sequence comes from uncultured Planctomycetia bacterium, assembly GCA_964390645.1. GTDB lineage: Bacteria > Planctomycetota > UBA8108 > UBA8108 > UBA8108 > CAYMLL01. The sequence continues at coordinate 8,474 of CAYMLL010000206.1, forward strand.
TGTGCATCGAACGGATGATGCAGAGCTCGTCGGCGACCTCCGCGAGGTGCGGCAGTCGATCGGAGACCCACTGTCCGCTCTCTCCCGCGCGGCGGAAGGGGTACTGCGGTCCGAGCATCTTCGGGACGCCCTGGATGAACGCGAAGCGCTTCCCCTCGAGGAAGCTGGCTGGACAGTCTCGACCGTCCAGCTTCCTCAAATCGGGCTTGTGGTCGAAGAGCTCCAGCTGGCTCGGCGACCCGGCCATGTGCAGGTAGATGACTCGCTTTGCGCGCGGCGTGAAGTGCGGCTCGAGCGGCGCCATCGGCCGGGAGAGATCTCGCGACTGGCCGTTCGCGAAGGCTCCCGAGGAGGTCGATGCGAGCCACAGCGCGCCGAGTCGGACGGAGCAGTCGTGAAGGAAGTGGCGTCGGGTGCGGAGCTGGATGTCCGAGAGTCGTGTCATCATCGTCGACCTACTTCGTCAGCGCCCGGTCGAGGTTCAGCAGCGTGCTCGCGACGATCACGAGTGCGGCGTCCCCGGGAGACTCGGCGAGCGCTTTCGCCTCCTCGGGCGCGGCGGCGTACTCGTCCGTGACGGCCGCGTGGAGACGCTCGAGACGATCGAGCGTTCGCTGCGTCGGCGCACGCTGTGTCGCCAGCCGATGTCCGGCGTCGAGCTGCGACGCAAGAGCCGAGCCGGCGGCGCGCATCCGCTTCGCCAACGCCTGCGCGCACTCGACGTAGACGGGATCGTTGAGCGTCACGAGCGCCTGGAGCGGCGTGTTCGTCGGAATGCGCCGGGCGACGCAGATCTCTCGACTCGGTGCGTCGAAGGTCAAGAAGCTCGGGTACGGGCTCGTGCGCCGGAGATACGTGTACAGCGCACGGCGATGGCGGTCGGCGCCCTTCGCCACTTTCCACGACGCGCCGCTGTAGACGACAGACCACACGCCGTCGGGTTGCGGCGGCATGACCGAAGGGCCGTACATCCTGGTCGACAGCACGCCGGCGACGGCGAGCGCCTGATCTCGCACCATCTCAGCCGTCAGGCGCGTTCGCGGCCCGCGCGACACGAGACGGTTCTTCGCATCCCGAGCGAGCGCCTCGGGCGTCGCCCGGTTGTCCTGTCGATACGTCGCGGAGAGCACCAGCTCGCGCAGCAGCGGCTTGAATCGCCAGCGATGCTCCGTTCGAAAACGCAGCGCGAGGTGGTCGAGCATCTCGGGATGAGAAGGCGATTCCCCGGCGGCGCCGAAGTCCTCGAGCGTCTCGACGATGCCGATGCCGAAGAGCTCCGCCCAGATGCGGTTGACGAAGACTCGAGCCGTCAACGGATTCTCAGGGCTGACGAGCCACCGAGCCATCGCGAGTCGGTCGGGCTTCGCGTCATCAGGCAGCGGATGCATCACGGAAGGGACGCCCGGCGAGACCTCGTCGCCCTTGTCGAGGAAATTGCCGCGATGAAACCTCCGCGTCACACGTCGTGCCGCTTTCGGCCGCTCGGCCATCACCGGAACCGAGGTCGACGGAATCGACGTTCGCGTCTTCGAAAGCTCCTCGAGCCGATCCCTGTCCGCTTTGCGTCGTGGCGACCGAACGAGCTCTCCCCAGACATCGCTGCTCGAAGAAGAGAGCCGGAAGCGACGGACGACCGCACCTTTCGTCTCCGCATTGCTCACCCGGCAGCTCAGATGCGCGTGGAGCTCGGCACCCGCGACGACGTCGAGGGGCTCCTCGAGAGCGAAGACGAGCCATGTCGGACCATCGAGCTTCGGGTAGCTCCCTCCGCCCGAGGCTCCCTTGGCGAGACTGTCCCACGGGTCGTAAGGGCCCGCGAGCGACGGAGCGAAGACCTCGGCGAGCTTCACCGCTCGGCGTTCTCCGTCGGCGGACTCGATCTCGACGCGGAGCTGAGACACGACCGAGCCATGCTCGGGGAGCTTTCTCGGGTCACGCTCGCGAGGAAGAACATCGAGGCGTACCGCGGTGACGCGGCCGTCGGCGCGGCCCCCGGCGACCTGACCCATCGCGTGATAGGTCGACCCGTGCGGCACGGTGCCGGAGACCTCGACCTCGTTCTCTTCGAAGCGAAAGGACGCGGACTCCGGCCCGGCGACGCTCGAAACGGCGATCGGCTCCCAGGCCCCCGCCGCCGGCTCGATCCCGACAGCGTTGAGCCGCTCACGAATGGCGCGGATCTCCTGATCGAGCGCCCGAGCCTCGGCGAATCGCTCCGGGTCCTTCGGAACGCGCAGCGTCGGGAAGTCATCTCCCAGGTCCGCGTCCGCCGAGTTGTTGAAGAATGCGTAGAAGCGGTAGAAATCCTCGTTCCGGAACGAGTCGTAAGGATGCGAGTGACACTGCGTACACCGAAACGTCGTCGCTTGCCAGACGAGCCACGTGGTGTTGACACGATCGATGACGGCCGAGACGCGAAACTCCTCGTCGTCCGTGCCGCCCTCCGTGTTCGTTTGCGTGTTGCGGTGGAACGCGGTGGCGATCGAGTCCTCGAGGCCACCGCCCTGGATCAGGTCGCCCGCGAGCTGCTTCACGGTGAACTCGTCGAACGGCATGTCCGCATTGAACGACCGAATCAACCAGTCCCGGTACGCCCACGCATCCCGGTGCCCGTCTTTCTCGTAGCCTTGCGAGTCTGCGTAGCGCGCGAGATCGAGCCACATCGAGGCCCAACGCTCGCCGAACGCCGGCGACTCGAGAAGTCGGTCGACCTCCCTCGCGTGCGCGCCGGGCGCCGTGTCCGCGAGGAGCCGCGAGAGACCCTCCGGCGAGGGCGGAAGACCGATGAGATCGAAGCTCGCTCGACGCAACCACTGCGCGCGGTCCGCTTCTCGAGAAGGGCGCAGATCCTGCGCCTCGAGCCGCGCCAGGATGAAGTGATCGACGCCCGTACGCGGCCAGGCCTCATCCGCGACCCGCGGGAACTCGCCCTGCCGCGGCTTCTCGAGGGACCAGTGCTCCGTCCAGCTCGCGCCCTCTTCAATCCACTTCTCGAGCAGCTCGATCTCCGCGAAGCTCAAGCCTTCCGGGAGCTTGTCCGCCGGCGGCATGCGCTCGTCCGGATCTTCGGAGGTGACTCGACGGAAGAGCTCCGATGCGTCCGTGTCGCCCGGCACGACCGTGAGCCGGCCCGATTTGCCCTTTCCCATCGCCTCCTGGCGCGAGATGAACGAGACGCCGCTCGCTTTCTTGACCCCTCCGTGACAGGCCATGCACCTCTTCTTGAGGAGCGGGCGAATCTGAGCGCTGAAGCTCACCTTCTCCGGAAGTGTCGAGGCGATGACCGGCGAGGCGAGAAGGACGACGATCGCTGCGTGACGAATCATGGCGGGTCTTCTGACGGGTCGAAGCTCTGGCGGTTCGCCGAGCGCCGCGAACGCATAGACATCTACAGGATACCCGTCCTCGCTCCGAACGTCTCCGGTTGTCTGTGACCACGATCACGACAGCCGTTTCACCCCTCGAGGACCTCGAGCTTCCCGAAATGCGAGGATGCGAGGATGCGAGGATGCGACCACGAGAATCACCGGCACGGAGACGATCACCGCCGGGCCTGAGGACGAGCGCGTTCGGAGACCCGCCAACTCTCCTCCGTCACTTCGACCAGCGCCTCGAGGTTTTCCGGCGGCGTCGCCGGGGCGACGGAGCATGCGGTGCTGAGGATGTACCCGCCTCCGGGCTTGCCGATCTCGATCCTCTGTCGTGCGTCCCGTCGCACATCCTCGACGCTTCCGCTCAGCATCTCGGTCGACAACGCGGTCGATGTCCGGAGGCCCTCCCGGCAGATTGACGAGGATGCCGTCGAAGCGATCGCGCCGGGCCAATCGCACGAGCGCGTCCGCGAAGCCCTCGCTGCGAAACCAGATGTCGAAGGACGCGACGCCGCCATGGAGGAAGTAGTGGCCGATCGACGTTCGGCAGAACACCGGCACACGATCCGGCGAGCGATCACCGCAACCGATGCCAGGTTCCATCGCCCATCCATCAGGCCCACTCGACGCAGTTGAGGGTACGACGCCTCTCCTCTCGACGTTCCGGGTTTCCCGAAGTGCTCCCGATTCTCGGTGGAGTCCGGAATCTTGAAAGTCGACCCATCGACCGCGAAGACGCGCATACCGTGTACGACCAAGCCTGTGCTCCCGGCAGCCCACTGTGCCGCGCTGTGTTCGTAGAGATCACGCAGCGGCTCGACGCCAAGACGATCCCTGGCCTTCGTGATCGCCGAAGACGATGGAGTACCCGGGCCCCAGCTCTCCTCCGCCCACCAGCCCTCGCGGAGCTTCTCCACGAGATTGGTGTAGGAGGTTCGCCGGAACAGCCCATCAGGATGACGAACCAGACAACGAACGGCGCCGGGAGCTTGCGACGACGAGAAGACTCGCGACCGTGACGTGCCAAGACTTCGTCCACCCAAGCAGGTGGGAGAGCCGCCGAAGGGGCCTCGACGACGAATTCCTTCCGAGAACGCTGAAGAACAGTGAGCGAGTTGCCGATAAGATCCATGGCGAATTCCCTCTCCGTGCCGGTGGTTTGGTTGCCACTGACTTATCGGCACTCGAGAGGGTTTTCTTTTACCGGCCTAAACTCCCTGCCATTTGGACTAGTAGGGGTTCGACGGCATCATCTGCCACGCCTCGAGCTTCGACACCCGAATCGGACCGTCGATCGAGAACAGCGTGACTCCGACACTGTCCGGCCGCGACGGATAGACTCGCCGCATCACCGCCTGACGGTCGTTGGCGAACACTTCGACGACGGACTTGTCGACGAAGACGCGGAGCTTCAACGGCTCGCCGTCCTCGAGCTCGAAGGGCCCGGACTCGACGCTCCTCGGCCCGTCCGTCAGACTCGACTTTCGAGTGTCAACGCTCAGCTTCTTCGCGGCCACGTCGTAGAAGATGGGAGTCTGCTCTTCGCCGTTCGGCGAGCAGCGGACCTCGATCCCGAACCGCGTCGCTCCCCGGCTTTCGATCTCGACGGCGAGCTCGATGCTGTCTCCGCCGATGTCCGCGAGGGTGAGCTCGGAGTCAGCGTCGACCGTGATGCTCTCCTTCCTCTTGCCACCGTAGCGAAGCCTCTCGATCTCCCGCGGAACGTTCATGCGCAGCTTGCCGTCCTCGCCGAGCGAGAGTACGCGCGGAAGGCTCATCGTGCCGGACCAACCGAAGTCCATGCGGGTCTTGAAACCAGGCCTGTCGAAGATCCACGCCCACATGATGCGGCGGCCGCGGTCGTCCTGCAGGCTCTCGGGAGCGAAGAACGAGTTGTCGACCCAGCTCATCTGCGCGTGGCTCTTCGGGTGAAACGCCTCGTCCTTCCAGTCACCGAGGTAGTAGCGGCAGCCGAGCCGGGGGCTGATGCACAGGAGCATGTGCGTGTCGCCGAGCTCGAAGAGATCGGCGCAGGAGACGTCCTCGTTGATCGCCACGCCGTCGACCGTGTTCGCGAGGAGATCGCCGACGTAGTTCCAGGGGCCGGCCAGGCGGTCCGCCCGGACGATCCCGGCACGCTTGCCGCCGAAGATCGCGTAGTACCTGTCACCCTCGATCCAGCCGAAAGGATCCCACGAGCTGTACTTGCCGTGATGCGGATCGCCCGGACGGGTCTTGGGGGTGATCGGGTTCGACTCGAGCTTCTTCCACTCGTTCAGCTCGTCGTCGACGGCGACCGCCATCGCGTTGCCCTGGCCGACCTGGTGGTAGCACATCGTCGGACGGCCGTCCTTGTTGACGAAGCAGTTGCCGCTGAACATGCCGGCGACGAGTCCAGTCGGATGGTGCCTCCAGTGGAACAGGTCCGTGCTCG
>CAYMLL010000207.1:0-14219 GCA_964390645.1 uncultured Planctomycetia bacterium
CGTCAGCCGGGCCCTCGGCCGCTCCGCTTCCGCGGTGGAGGGACTCTTCAGGAAGGCCACGCCGGCGGCTCCGGTGGCCAGCAGCGCGTGCAGCAGCGGACGACGTCCGAGCACCGAATCTCGCTCGGGGGGCATGGGGGCGGCGGCTGCCGCGGTCTCTGGAGAGCGCATCCGTCGATCGATGGGGACTCTGTTCTCGTGGCTCTGCATGGCGGAATATCACACTCCTTGAATCAAGTGCGGCTGTGTTTGGAACCAGTACTTGAGATATGACTCGATGGGCGTTTTCTGCCTCGAGGTCAGCGGTAACGTCGGCGTAACCGTCCCTCCCGGGGATCCGCAGCACTGCGGTCAGAACATCGAAGGGCTCCGGGGAGCCTCGTCAGGACCGGCACCGCCGGGATCGAGAGCGCCGGGGTCAGGAGAAAGAAGACGGCGAGCAGATTCCTGTGAAAGTGGGCGAGACGGCGTGATCGACCCCTGTCCGTGTCTGCCCGAGAGTCGGGTGGCGCAGTCTGCTGCGCCTTCAACCGTCCCAGCACGGAAAGTGCCGACGGAGCGACATGATTTCCGAGAATCTCCGGGCGCTTCTCGGGTGAGCGTGCCGGGACGAGGCGGCTCGAGCAGGCGGCCGAAGGCGACCACGGTGCGCTCGACGACGTCCCGAGCACCGATATGCACTCCGGGCGTCGACTCCGGGGAGGGCCTGCGAGGGTGGACCCGGGCGACCTGTCCACGAACTGCCGGGATCCGCGAGGGGCAGGTGAGCGGCTCCCTCCGGCGCGGCGGCGATCTGACGGGTCCCCGGGCGGCGGCGGGCGGGACCCGTCACTCGATCGAGGGCCTTGTCGCGGTGCCTTGCCGACGACCGGCTGCTGATCGCGCCGATCGCGGGCCCTTCAGGAACTCGAGAGCTCGGACAGCTCTCCGGTGCTGTCGGCGAACGACTCCAGAGGTACGCCGACGCGATCCAGCATCGTCACGAACACGTTCGAGAGCGGGGTGCTCTCATCGAGCTTCAGGAACCTGCCGTGCCGGATACCGAGCTTCCTGCCGCCTGCCAGGATGAGCGGGTAGTTCCTGTTGTTGTGGGTCCGGCTGTTGCTGCTGCCGTAGAGAAGGATCGTGCGGTCGAGCAGCGTGCCGTCGCCCTCGGGCGTGCCGGCGAGCCGCTTCAGGAAGTAGCCGAGCTGCTCGGCGAGGAACTGGTCGAAGCGTCCGAGGTTCTCGAAGCCGCCCTTCTTTCCCGCCCCGTGCGCGAGGCCGTGCCAGTTGCCCTTCAGGCCGATGCAGGCGGGGAACGAGTTGGCGATCGTCGTCGCTCCCGCCACCTGTCCGAGCATGTAGGTGGCCACACGTGTCGTGTCGGTCTGGAAGGCCAGGTAGATGAGATCGTACATGGCCCGGATGTACTCTCTCGGCCCCTGCGCCGACGCTTCGAGATCCACCGAGCCCGGATCGACGTTCGGCTTGGGGACACTGAGCCACCGCTGCGAGCGCTCGACGCGCTTCTCGACGGACCTCACGGAGTCGAGGTACTCCTCGAGCTTGCGTCGGTCGTGACTCCCGAGCCGACGCTCGATGGAGCGAGAGTGCTCGAGGATCCGGTCCAGGATGCTCCCCGTGTTCTCCAGCTCGCGTCGCTCGGCCTTCGCGGCGACTCCTTCCTCCTTGCCGAAGAGTCGATTGAAGATCTGCCTCGGATTCGCGAGCGCCGGTATCGGGCGCCCTTCTCGTGAAAAGGAGAGGGTCGTGGTCCGTGTCGGCTCGCCGACGCCTCCGTCGCTCGAGAGAGTGAGTGACGGTAGCCGGGTGGCCTTCCCGATGTGCTGCGCCGCGAGCTGATCGATGGATATCGAGTTCTTGTACTGCGCCCCGTTGAGGTCGGAGGCCGTGAGGAAGGTGTCGCCGGTGTCGTGTCCGCCGAGCCTGCGGCAGGCAGGGTGCGAGAGACCGCCGATAATCGTGATCTGACTCCGCAGCTCCTCGAGAGAGCTCAGCGTCCTGGTGAGCTCGAAGCTCCTCCCCTCGACCCGCGGGAACCAGCTCCAGTCGCCGTGCTCATGGCCCGGTGGCGGCAGGCTGACGCCGAACGGAAAGTAGACTGCGCAGATGCGTCTCGGGAGGGGCTCCTGCGGTGCGGCGTTCGCGCGCGGGGCCATGACCTCGAGAAGCGGCAAGCCCAGCGACACGCCGACACCGCGGAGGAAGGTGCGACGGGGGATGTCTCGGGATCTCTGCATGTGTCTGCTCTCTTACCTCGTCCGGAACGGCTCGCTCTGCACGATCCGGACGATGAGATCGCTCAGCTTGTGACCACTCGACTCGAAGCTCGCGGTCAAGGAGTCGACCACGGCATCGTCTCCGATCTCGAGGGAGCGTGCCAGCGCGTACGTCAGGAGCTTCCTGACCAGCGATCGCACGAAGCGCGGGCGCTCGGTGCCGAGCAAGCGACCCTTCAGCGCGCTCATGCCGGCGAGCTCGCTGCCGTCGGGGAGGGTGCTCGTAGCCGTGACGGGGACCATCTGCTTGCGGCGCTTCTTGACCACCCGTCGGACTTCGGTTCGCCACCTGCCCACCGCGTCGTAGTTCTCGAACGGGACCCCCCAGGGATCGATTCGCCGGTGGCAAGCGTTGCAGGCAGGCTTCTGTCGGTGGAGCCTCAGCTGCTCCTGCAGCGGCAACCTGGCGAGGTCCGGCTCCTCGGAGTCCAGGGCCGGAGCATCGGGCGGCGGAGGTGGCGGTGGATCGTCGAGAAGACGATCGAGCAGCCAGACGCCGCGTTTGATCGGGTGGGAGTCCTCTCCGTTCGAGTTGATCAGCAGGACGCTCCCGTGAGTCAGGATGCCTCCGCGTCGATCGTCTGGCTTCAAGGCGACGCGTGCGAAGCCATTGCCCCGGGGCACCTCGATGCCGTAGTGCCGGGCGAGTCGACGGTTGACGATCGTGAAGTCGGAGTCGATCAGCTGGAGCGCGCTGAGATCTCGCTGGAGAATCTCGGCGAAGAAGCCGAGGGTCTCGGCGCGCATGTCGGCTTTCAGCCGGTTGTCGAACTCCGGGTAGTACTCGGGGTTGACGGCAACCCGCTCCAGACCGGAGAGATCGAGCCACTGCGACGTGAAGTGCTCGACAAGCTGCCGCGATCGCGGGCTCCGGATCATCGAGCGCACTTTCCGCTCGAGCTTCGCCGGATCTCGTAGCTCGCCGCGATCGGCCATGGCGAAGAGCTCGGCGTCGGGCATCGTGCTCCACAGGAAGTACGAGAGACGCGTCGCGAGCTCGTCGTCGCTCGAGCGCCGGCGCTGCTCGTCGTCCCTTCGAGGCTCGATCAGATACAGGAACGCGGGCGAGATCAGGGCCACCGCCAGGGTCTCTCGAATCGCCTCTTCGAAGGAGTCGAAGCGCGGCCGCACCTCCTCGAAGAACGACAGCAGAGAGCCGATCTCGGACGTGTCGGGCGGTCGCCGATAGGCCCGTCGGCAGAACTTCCCGAGAACCTCGCGGGCGTAGGCGCCCTCGTCGTCTCTCGAGGGCGACTCGACCAGGATGCGTCGGTGGTGGCTCGGCGGCCACGCGTCGAAGACAGGCCCCTCGAAGTGAACCGACTCGACGAGAATCAGCGGCCGAGCCGGAGTCTCCTCGGCGGCTTCCTGCTCGTTCTCGCTCCTGCCCTTCGCCTTGCTCTTCTTCGCTTTCTTCTTCTTCTTCTTCTTCTTCCTGGCTCCCGGGTTCTCGGCCTCCGACTCGTCGTCGACGTGCCAGACGTTGATCAGGAGTCCGGGGAACTTCGGATTGTGTCCCGGCAGCGGGAAGTCCTCGATTCTGCCGCGAAACTCGAATGTCGTCGGCTCGTCACTCGACTCGAGGATGTCGACCTCTCCGAGCAATCCGGCGAAGGACTTCACGTCGGAGCGAACTCCGAGAGTGACCCGCATGCGCGGAAGCGGAGCACCGTCGGGGATCGCCGCGCGCGCGCGCACCCGGACTCGCACCTCTCCTTCGCGGGGGAACTCCGGGGCGCGTGTGAGAAAGCGGCCGCCCGGCTCGAGACGGTTCCCGGTGGGTGATCTCTTGCGCCGCGGCTTTTCGCTCTTGTCGCTGAAGTGAGCGAAGACTCGCGGCTTCGGGCCGCTGGCGATCGAACGACCGAGGGCCGTACGGGCCGTCGACAGATAGTATTCCAGCTGGATCGGCGACATCCCGAGCACCGCGCCGTTGTTCTTGAAGCCGTCGGGTGAGGTCGGCTCGGGGGGCAGATCTGCGCCGAAGGCCGCGTCGATGCCGAGGAGGTCGCGGAGGGTGTTCGCGTACTCGTAGCGGGTCATCCGTCGCAGCACCGTTCGACCGCCGTTGCTGCGCTGTCGGACCTTCACCTGGCGGATCTCGTGGGTCAGCCAGTCGACGAGCGAGGCCAGCTGGGTCGCGTCCGGCTGCTTCTCGTCTTCGGGCGGCATCTCGGCGGCATTCAGCTTGTCGAGGACGTCGTGCCATGTCTCGACCACGGCCGTGTTCCTGAAGTCGTTCGGGAGCGTGTCCAGCCTCAGCTTCGCCTTCTGTCGCTTCGGGCCATGACAGTCGACGCAGAACGTCTCGAGGACCGGAAGCACGACTTGCTCGTAGGTCGAGTCGGATGGGGCGCCGAGGACGGGGAGGCTCCCGACCAGGATGAGGAGCGTCGCGCCGGAGAAACGCATGCGGCCCGCGCGCTGGATGCCTTGATGAGACTGCACGCTCATACGGTACTCGACCCGAGCCGGGGACGCGAGGCGGGTCTCGGTGGACCCCCGCTCCGTGCGGGTGGGGCAGCACCCGACCGTATCCTGCGCTTCGATCGACGTCGATCGGCGCCGTGGCGCCCGCGATCCGCTGCCGTTCGGGGTCTTCGACCTGACGAGATCACTTGCCCTTCAGGTGACGGTCCGCGAAGTCCATGAAGCGCTGCCAGTCGTACAGCTCGACCGAGTGTCCGCCTTCACGGATGTGATACCCGACGTGACCGTCGTTGATCGCCTCTCCCAGCGCTGGCAGCTTCCCGGAGCTCAGCCCCTTCTTGCCGAGCAGGCGGTAGACCTCGGTCGCGTGATACGCCGAAGCGTACTCGCCGCGCGGATCGGCCCAGGTGTCCTCGATCCCGCTCGCGACGTAGACCGGACGTGGCGCCATCAGCGCCAGGAGCATGTGCTGGTCGACGGGCAGGTCGTCCTCCTGCTCGACGAACTTCCAGGCGTTGCGGCAGAGCCAGTAAGGAAAGCGGGTGACCATCTTCTTGAGCGTCTCCCCGGAGCGCCGACGCCAGAGAGCGGCTCCGGCGCAGCCCGACTGCGCCGAGATCGCCATGGCGAAGCGCTCGTCCTGCGCCGCCGTCCAGAGCGTGGCCTTGCCCATCTTGGAGTGCCCCATGACGGCCACGCGAGTCTGATCGACATCGTCGTCCGTGCCGAGATAGTCCAGGGCGCGGCTGCCGCCCCACGCGACGGCCGCCAGGACTCCCCACTCGCGAGCTTTGGGAAAGCTCTGCCCTTTCGGGAAGAAGAGGCGGTGGATGCCGCGATCGAAGCTGACCTCGTTGTGCCCGACCAGGTCCTTCTGGTACACCGCCACGAAGGCGTAGCCACGGTCGAAGAACTCACCCAGCGGCCAGCCGTTCCTGATCCGGCCGGGTCTGTCGGGGTGGGCGTCGAAGTCGTTCGACCTGGTGTTGTTGAAGCTGTGCTTCAGGAACGCCGGAGCCGGCTTGTCGGCGCCGTTGGGGACGAACACCAGGATGTTCATCTCCGCGGTGCCGTTGTCGTTGCTGAAACGGATCCGCACGTCCTTTCGCGTGGCCTTCCCCTTCATGAAGCCCTTGTCGCTCTTCGTGACCTCGTAGGACGTCTTGATCGGACTCGGCGGCACCGGCACCCGTCCGTAGACGAGGTTGCTGAACAGGGAGAGGATCTGCGGACGCCGTATGTCGCGCCACTGCTGCGGCGTCGTGATCGGCTCGCCTTCCGCGGAGACCAGCAGCGGCGGCAGATCGTAGTGAGGAGTCTTGCGCTCGTCGTAGTTGACGTCGCTGTCGTACTCCTTCTTCTCCCTCGCTTCCAGCGTGGCGACGGACGTCATGAGGACGAAGACGGCCAGCGTTGGCAGCATGAATCCAGGGTGGTTCAGAATCATCGGTTTCCTCGTCGTTGTTCTTGCCGACACCCGGTCGTCGTCGCAGGAGATCGACCCCGGGCCCCGTCGAAGCAGAAGATGCGGCTCTCACGGCTCGCGTTCGTGCACGAACGGTGAGCGCTCCGTGAGATCGGCGCCGCCATGAAGCACCAGAAGAACGCCAAGAGTCGCCCCCGGTCCAGCAGAAAGGCGGCGCGGCAGCCCGCCGGGCGGTGGTGTCCGTCAGTGGCGAAGGGGCGGCGGGTACGGTGGCCGTCATCGAGTGCTGCGCGGTCCGCAACCCGATCTCCACGGGAGGCCCGGCGACGACCGGGCGCCGGACTCTGCGGATCCGGTGGGCGAGTCCGCCACGGGTTCTCGCGTGGCTTCAGGGGGCGTTCTGCTCCTCCGTCCAGCGTGAAAGCCCGAAGGGCGGATAGCTTCCACGGCGACGCCGGCCCGTCGGGCGGAGATGAGAGCGGCGATCCGGGGTGTTTTCTGCTCGCGGAGGGGCTCGTCGTCCTCGACGATGTGCACCGTCGTGCTCCGAGGTCACCGGGAGGTGTCCCGACTCGCCGCGAGGCACGAGCGATTGGCGGAAGCCTCCGAGGCTCCGCGCCTTGACACTCTCGGGTTCCCCTCCGGCCCGCGGGATCCCGGCAACACGAAGGAGGCCCCGCGGGCCGGCACGACGGCTCCCGGTGGCGGTGAGAAGGCCGACGTTCCGGGCCGGCTCCTCGCGGGGCATGTCCCGGACGTCCCGTCAGACTCGATGATCGGCTCCGAAGAATGAAATCCAGCGGCGCGACGCCCTTTCTTTCGACGACCTGTCTGCTGCTCTGCGTCCCGGCATTCGCGCAGCAGAGCCGTCCGGAGCCCCGGGCGGAGGCTGACTTCTCGCGGGTGGTGTCGGTTCTCGAGGCCAGGTGCTTCGGGTGTCATGGCCCCGCGAAGAAGAAGGGGAAGATCGACTTCTCGCGCTTCCGCGGCCTTCGAGCGGCGGTCGCCGCGGACGACGTCTGGAGCCGGATGCGCGACAAGGTCGAGAAGGGCGAGATGCCGCCGGAGGAGGCCGAGCCCCTTTCGGGCCAGCAGAAGGAGATCCTGCTGGACTGGTACCGGGCCACCTTCGAGGCCGTCACGGAGGCGGTTCCGGGTCCGTCGCCGCCGCGGCGGCTGACGCGGCGCGAGTACCAGAACTCGCTCGAGGAACTGCTCGGCATCCGTCTGCAACAGGAGATTGCCACGGATGGTTTCCGGTTCATGAAGCCGCCGCCGTCGATCGTCGAGAAGCTGCTTCCGGCCGACCCGCCGGGAGGCTCCGGCTTCAGCAATGACGCCTCGGTCCTGAGCCTGAACCAGGTCACTCTCGTCAAGTGTCTGCGAATCGCCCAGTACGCCGTCGACCAGATCGACTCGGTGAAGGGCGCGCGCGAGCGGGTGTTCGCCGGACGGACCGAGGCGGCGCCGCTTCTGGGGCAGTTCGCCCGCCGCGCGTTCCGTCGGCCGGTGAGTGACCGGGAGATCGCGGTCCCTCTTCGTGTCTTCGAGAGCAGCCGGGCCGCCGGCGAGTCGTTCGACCGCGCCATCAAGGATGCCCTGATCGCCGTGCTCACCTCGTCGAGCTTTCTCTACCGCATCGAGGCCGGCTCGCCGGACGGCGCGAAGATGTACCCCGTCTCGGACTTCGACCTGGCGGCACGGCTGTCCTACTTTCTCTGGTCGACGACACCCGACGATGAGCTCCTGCGTCTCGCGGGGGAGGGGCGCCTGGGGAAGCCGGATGTCCTGTCGGCCCAGGTCCGTCGGATGCTCCGGAGCCCGAAGATGCGCGAGCTGGCTCGCAACTTCGCGGGTCAGTGGCTCGGATTCCGGGAGCTTCTCGCGCCCGGCACCATCAGCCGGGGCAACAACAAGGCGGTCAAGCTGCGCCTGGCCATGTACGACGAGGCGCTGCTCTACTTCGAGTACCTGGTGAAGGAGAACCGCAGCGTCCTCGAGGTCGTCGACTCCAGGAAGACATATCTCAACAAGGTTCTTGCGGGCCTTTACGGCGTGCGCGGATTTCGCTCGCCGGTGCCGAAGCGGCTGCGGGGTCGCGAAGATGCGCCTGACCCCCTGATTCTCTGGGAGCTCGATGATCCGAATCGCGGCGGGTACCTCACCATGGCCGCCACGATGGCGATCACCTCGGCACCGCAGCGGACAAGTCCGATACGCCGAGGCGTCTGGGTGCTCGACAAGATGCTCGGCACGCCGGTCCCCGATCCTCCGGCGACGGTCCCGGCACTGGAGAAGGTCGCTGCGGGAGGCCGCAACCTCACGGCGAGAGAGCAGCTCGAGCTCCACGCGTCGAAGCCCGCCTGCAACCAGTGCCACCGGCACATCGATCCCCTCGGCATCGGCCTGGAGAATTTCGGGCCGACGGGTCGCTTCCGCGATCAGGGCATCGATGCGGTGGGCAAGCTGCCGACGGGACAGGAGTTCTCGACCCCCGTCGAGCTCAAGCGGATCCTGGCGCGGGATCTGTCGGGACAGCTTCGCCGGAACATCACGGAGAGGATGCTGTCGTACGCGCTGGGGAGGCGACTGCGCTATTACGACGAGCCGGTGATCCGGCAGCTGATCGAGGGGCTGGAGAAAGGAGACGACCGGATGCATGTCCTGATCGATGGCCTCATCCGCAGCGTTCCTTTCCGGTATCGTGCATCCACGCGGAAGCCGGCTGAAGACGCCGACGGTGAGAAGAGGTAGAGTCGACCTCATGACAGAGAGCTACCTGATACCCCGCCGGACGTTTCTGCGCGGCGTCGGCGCGTCGCTGGCGTTGCCGTGGCTCGACATCATGTCGCCGGCGGTGGGCGCGAGCCCGAGGGACGCCAGGCCGCCGATTCGTCTCGGCGTGCTCTACAAGGGGAACGGCGTTCACCCGCCGTCCTGGGACATCACGGGCACGGGCGAGACCCGCTTCGAGCTGTCGCCGCTCTTGCAGCCGCTGGCCGCCCAGCGCGACGACGTCCTGTTCCTGTCGAATCTCGATCACCAGAAGGGCGGCTGGAGTCATCACTCCGCGGCCGTCGCCTTCCTGGCCGCCACGGGAGCCGTCGGCAAGTCGCTGGATCGTCGCCAGCCGCTGACCATCGACCAGCTGATCGCCGCCAGGATCGGCGATCGAACGCCGCTGCCTTCACTGGAGATGACCAGTGACGGCATCTTTCTGCCGGAGCCGGTGACCAGCTACATCTCCTACGATGCCCGGGGGCGCGCCGTGCCGCGCGAGAGCGATCCGCAGATCATCTTCGATCGTATGTTTCGCGGCATCGGAGGGGGCAGGAACCAGGCGCGGAACCTGTCGGTGCTGGATGCCGTCCTGTCGGAATCGAGGAGCCTGCGCCGCAGGGCGAGCCAGGCCGACCTGTCCCGGCTCGACGCGTACTTCGAAGCGGTGCGCGGCGTCGAGAAGCAGCTGCGAGAGTCGTCGGACGCCGATCGACAGCGTCGGCAGCCTGCCGGCGAGGGGGACATCCGCCGGCCCTCGGTCGCCGCGGACTTCCCGGCCCGAGTCCAGTCGCTTCTGGACATGATGGTGCTCGCATTCTGGACCGACACCACGCGGGTCATCACGTTCCTGATGGCGAACTCCAGCAGCCGGATCGTCTTCGATTTTCTCGGCATCAACGAGGAGCACCACTACCTCTCGCACTTCGTGCGCAACAGTGGCACCCGGTACATCACGCACTTCAATCGCATCACGCAGTGGCATCTCGAGCAGTACGCTTACCTGATCCGCCGCCTGGCCGCGATTCCCGAGGCTGACGGAAGACTGCTCGACAACACGGTCCTGATGTTCGGGTCGGGCATGAAGCACGGGGACTATCACTCCGGCCGTGACCTGCCGGTCGTCCTGGCCGGCGGCAAGAACGCCGGGATCAAGACGGGGCGCTGGCTCAAGTACCCCGAACCGCAACCCTGGGGAAACCTCCTGCTGTCGCTGGCGAAGGCGGTCGGTGTCGACGCGGACAGGTTCGGCTCGAGCAGTGGCCGGCTGACGGGCCTCGACCGCTCGATGAACTACGACCTCGGCATCCACGATGACGGGTCCTGGGTCGCGAAGGAAGAAGGCCCGCTGCTGCACGTGACCGGCCTGCTGCGGCCGACGAACGATCTCGAGGAGACCAACGTCTACTTCGTGCGCCTCTCCGACGGCAGTGACGTGGTGATCGACGCCTCCTTCGGCAACCTGAACTCGCGGCGTGTGGATCATCACGTGGGCCACGTCGCCACCCTCTCGGGGCCCTTCAAGCGCCAGGGGGACCGGTGGATCGTCACCAACGTCGACAAGATCACCGCCCGGGCACGCTAGCTCGCACTCCTCGGCACGATCACGAATCGAGGAGTCCCGCCGTGCGAGCCGTCGATGCCCCGATCACCAGGCTCGGCTTCGACCGCTCGCGCTCACCCGGGCTCCTCACCTGGGAATCGGGTTGCGGCCGGGGTCGTAGGGCATCCGGCTCCAGTCCGAGCAGAATGGCGACGCCGGGAGCCCCGCCCTGTTGTAGAGGTTCCACGGTCGCTTCGCGGGCGCCTGCGGGTGGCAGGCGTAGCGCACGGCGACGGGGTGCCGGACCTCGGTGCTGGACACGACCACGGTGCTCCCCGCGATGGTCGCCGAGGCCCGGCGCCAGATGCCGTCCTTTCCCGCCAGCTCGAAGCCGTTGAGGGCGTTGTCGCCGGCCTCGACCACCTTCGTGACGCCGTCGACCCTTCCGACCATCAGCCCGGCTTTCACGGGGTCGAAGCTGGCGACGACGGTCCCGTCGCGAATCGACATTCCACGGTAGATCGGCCCGCTGACAGTCACGCCACGGGAGTGGAGCCTCGCGAGCGGCCAGCGAGCCAGGCGCTCGCCGACGGCGATCTTGTTCGGCGGATGGATGTCGCCGGCGTTGTCGAGATCGATCGTCACGACCATCCCGGTCCCCTCGACATCGAGAGCCCGGCGCTGCTCCTCACGCAGGTAGGTCCACGCGTAGCTGCTCCACTGCGGGAGCTGAACGAAGTAGAGCGGCAGATCCTCGCGGCCCCACGCGGCGCGCCAACCCCGGACGAGCGCTCGCATCTTGTGGGCGTAATCACGCGGGTCTTCACCGTGTCCACAGTTGGACTCTCCCTGATACCAGATGGCGCCGCGAATCGCGTAGGGAGCCACCGGCGCGATGCGGCTGTTGTAGATCGCGCCGGCCAGCCAGGCCCGGCTTCGCGCGAAGGTCCCGCCCTCGAGCGCCTTGACACCCTCGAGATCACCGGCCCTCGCCAGCGCGGCGAGTCGTTCGAGTGTCGGATGGCCGACGAACGCCTCGATGGGAATGTAGGGCTCGATCGGTGTGCCGCCCCACGAGCAGTCGATCACCCCGATCGGAACGCCGAGCTCCTCGTGAAGGCGGCGCGCGAAGACGAACGCCGTGGCCGAACACCCTGCAGCCGTCCGCGGTGTGCATACCTGCCAGCCACCGCGTCTCTTCAGGTCGTCCAGCGCGACGGGAGAGTCCGGCTCGCTGATCTTGCGGAACCTGAGGCTGCCCAGATCCGCCGTCTCGATGAGGGCCCTGCCTTCGGGAAGGTGTCGGGCCATCTGACCCGTCGTGTAGGCCATGTTGGATTGCCCGCCGGCGAACCAGACGTCACCGACCAGCACGTCGCGAAGGACCACACGATCGCCTGCGCCTCGAATCGACAGGTCACGGCCGCGCGTCGACGCCTCCATCGGCCGGAGCGCCAGCTTCCACCGACCGTGGGCATCGGCGGTCGCCCTCACGGACTGTCCGGCGAACTCGACGACCACGGTCACGCTCGCGTCCGCCTTGCCCCAGACGGGTACCGGGCGCTGACGCTGCAGGACCATGTGATCGGAGAAGATCCTCGCGGGGCTGACCGGCTCGGAGCGCAGCGAGACCGCCGAGAAGACGAGGAGACCGGCGCTGATCAGGTTCGATTTCATCGAGGTCCGGGGTTGCCTGCGTCACCGTTCACGGTTTCGTGGGGCGGCCTCTGTCCTGGCGGGGAACGAACCGGGCCGCCAGTCCGCCGCGTCGGCTCAACGAGGCGGCGAGCGCCGTGCGCGAATCGACGTCTCGACGCTCGATGGCCACCTTGGTGCGGCTCGCGACCGACGAATCATCCCGGTAGATGTGCGCCTCGAAGCTCGCTTCCTCGGGGAGGAAGTCGAGCGACACCTTCATCGTTCGTGGCTCGCCCGCGTTCAGGCAGCCGAGAAACCACTCGGTCCCCTTGCGACGTGCGATGACCGCGTACTGACCGATCCTCGAGCGCAGGACCCGGGTCTCGTCCCAGGTCGTCGTCAGGTGCTCGAAGAGCTCGAGTTCCGGCTCTCCCCGGGCGTTGGCCGGACGGTCGTACCAGAAGAGGAACTGCCACGGACTGAAGAAGCAGACGGCCTTGGCGAGCTGGCTCGCGTGGGACGTCGTCTGGTCGACGTAGCCGTTGTAGTAGCAGAACGTGTGGTCGGCCGGCGCGACGATCATGCGCGTGAAGAGGTTCGCGAGCGCCTGCTCGTTCGACGGTCGCGTCTCGTCGCCTCCGATGCCCTCGGCGGTCATGAAGTTCGGGTAGGTCCGCTGCCAGCCCGTCATCCGGTACTCGTCGTGAACGTCGACCATCAGCCGGTGTGCAGCGGCCTTGCGGATGGCGTCGTGCATCCAACCCGTCCATCGCTGTGAGCCGTGTTGCACGAAGCCGAACTTGATCCCCGCGATCCCCCATGACCGGTAGAGGGGCAGAAGCTCGTCGAGCTGACTCTCCAGATGGCGCCGGTTGACGTAGAGAACGACGCCGATGCCGTGCTCCTTCCCGTAGCGGATGATCGCGGGGAGGTCGAGGTTCGGGCGGGAGACGGTGCGAGCATCGGACCGCTCGTCTCCCTGGTCGCCGTACCATCCGGCATCGAGCTCGACGAACTGAAGGCCGCGCTCGACGGCGAAGTCGATGCAGGCCTTGCTCCCGTCCGTCGACAGCGTCACGTCGCGGATCACCTTGCCCGGCTTGATCCAGCTGGTGTCCTCGATCGCGCAGGGCTCGTTGAGGTTGAGGATCAGGTGGTTCCCCTCCAGCAGTGCACCGGCCGTCTGCGCGGCCATGACGACTCGCCACGGAGTCCGCAGGGGGAGCTTCGAGACCGCCGGTCCGTGCAGCCGCGATACGAGCGTGTGCGCCGCGTCCTTCGACCGTCGCAGTCGCATGCGCGGATAGTCCACGAGCGCGGCCTCCGCGACGGCGATCACCCCTCCGGCCGCCGGCTCCAGTACGCAGGGTCGCTCGACGCTGTGCTTGATCTCGCTCATCGGGACCTTGCTGTACTTCCCCTGCGCCGAGTAGACCGCCCAGACGTCGTGGTCGGCCGTGAAGCGGAACTCGGTCTGTTCGCTCTCGATGCGGATCTCCTCCCCGGTGGGGCCTCTCTCGACCACGTAGCGCAGAGCGACGCCCTCGTCGTAGGCCCGCACCTCCACCTTCAGTTCGCCCGGCGGTGCCTGGCGTCGGAATCGTGCGGTCGCGCTGCGGTAGCGGTCGCGAATCGTCGCGTGCTCGCCCCAGACCGGCGACCAGGTCGAGTCGTGCTCGCGCCGGTCGACGATCTCCAGGGACCGGAAGCCGCGAGTCCAGTCGACTCCTGCCGCGAGCTCGAAGCCGAGTCCGCTCGGCGTGATGATCGTGTCGCCCGAGCGCTCGACCCGGTAGCGCGGTAGACCGCCGTCTCCCAGGGTGAGCTCGATCACCAGCTCTCGGCTCGGCGACTCGACGGTGAATCGCTCCGCCGGGCCTCGCGTCGAGGCACTGTCCTCGGCGAGGGCGGCGTCGAACGGCGACGTCGACAGCACGAAGGCGACGGCCAGCAGCGGGTGAGTCGATCGATTCGTGGTGATGGTCGTGCGGCGTGGGGCGGCCCACGTCATCCTGTTTGCGAGAGTGCCGGGTTGGAGGGAAGTCCGGTCAGCGACGGTGGGGCTCCGTTGCCGGTGACGGTGTTGCCGGTGACGGTGTTGCCGGTGACGGTGTTGCCGGTG
>CAYMLL010000208.1:0-14151 GCA_964390645.1 uncultured Planctomycetia bacterium
GTCCGTCGAGATTCCGTAGGACGCATCCGTCACCTGCGGGGGATACGTCGGTGCGAAGCCCGAGATCGGCGTCTGGCCGTCCGGTGTGACGAGAATGAGCAGGTCGCCGCCCTTGTCGAGCCGAAAGTTCGTGTGCAGCTCCCGATCCGGCTCGCGGCGGTCTTTCTCCGACGCAAACACGACGAGGTACCGTCCCGGGTCGAGGGTGACGTCGGGAAACTCCCACTTTTCGAGGTCGTTGACGTCGTCGGTGAGAAAATAGCCGCCGAGGTTGCAGGTCGATGCGCCGAGGTTCGCGATTTCGATCCAGTCGCTGGAGTCCCCGTCGACGTCCCTGATGTCCGTGTTGTTGGAGGCCATCATCTCGGTGATGACGAGATCGCCGGCGTCAGCCGGGTTGATGCACAGGAGAGCGCAGCAGATGGACCAGGAAGCAAGACAAGAAGCGGGCGTGATCGTGATCGTCTTCATGCGTGCTCCTGAAGAGGATGGGTTCGCGCGCCGCTGGGTCAGGTCGCCCGACTGCTGGCGGAACCGATCCGGATGGTGCAGGCCCCGACGCGAGGGTGATTTTAGCACCCACGTGACGCGACACACGAACAATCCACGGTGACCACGTGGTAGGATTGCCCGCGCTCCTCGGATCGGTCTTCGCGGAGGGAACGGGGGTATGCCGGTGCGCATCGGATTGGAGCGCTGCGTCGAGTCGAGGCTTCCGCGCCTGCGCGGCCGGCATTTCGGATTGCTCGCGAACCGGTCGTCGGTGGATCGACGCCTGCGTCCCGGTCATGAGCTGCTCGCCGGTGCCTTCGGCGATGGTCTGCGCGCGATCTTTGCGCCGCAGCACGGATTTGCCTCGACCGAGCAGGACAACATGATCGAGACGCCGCACGGTTTTGACGAGCTGCTACGCGTGCCGGTTCACAGCCTCTACGAGCGCACGCGACGGCCGACGGCGGAGATGCTCGACGGGCTCGACGATTTCGTCGTCGACCTGCAGGACGTCGGTGCCCGTGTCTACACGTTCATCTGGACCATCTCGCTCTGCCTCGAGGCCTGCGCCGAGCATCGCGTTCCGGTCATTGTTCTCGATCGCCCGAATCCGGTCGGCGGACGTGCTGTCGAGGGGCCGCTCCTCGATACGAACTTCGCCAGCTTTGTCGGACGAGCGCCGGTTCCGATGCGGCACGCACTGACGATCGCCGAGCTCACCCGTCACGTCGACCGTGTTCTCGGCATCGGCGCGGAGATCGAAGTCGTCGAGATGGAAGGATGGAGTAGGGCGAATCGGTGGAGTGACCTCGGAAGGGTGTGGGTGTCGCCGTCGCCAAACCTGCCGCGCGTGGAGGGCGTCGACGTCTACCCGGGAACCGTGCTCGTCGAGGGCACGAGCCTCTCCGAAGGGCGCGGGACCTGCACCCCCTTCGAGGTCGTCGGGGCGCCGTGGGTCGACGCGACGCGCTGGCGAGAGTCACTCGAGGCACATCGGCTGTCCGGAGTGATCTTCCGGGAGATCGCGTTCCGGCCGACCTTTCAGAAGTGGTGCGGCGAGACCTGCGCGGGACTTCAGGTTCACGTCACCGATCCTGCGACGTTCCGTCCCTACCGTACGGCGGTGGGGCTCATCAACGAGGCACGAAGGCTCTGGCCGGGAGAGCTCGTGTGGCAGCCACCGCCGTACGAGTACGAGACGGAGCGTATGCCGATCGATATCCTCTCCGGCAGCGACGACCTACGTGTCGCCATCGACGACGGGGCGTCAGCGCGGGACCTCGACGATCTCTGCGATGTCGACGAGGAGTCGTGGTGGGAGGAGGTGAGGGCGAGCTTGCTGTACGCGTGAGGGCGGGATCGTCCGCCCTGCCATCAGGCCTTGCCGCAGCACTTCTTGAACTTCTTGCCGCTGCCGCACGGGCAGGGGTCGTTGCGGCCGATCTTCGGCGCTTCTCTCGTTACCGGCGGGGGACCGATCTGCTTTCCATCCCAGAAGTACCACGAGCCGTTATCGCGTCGGAACTCGGCGATCTCGTGGTGCTCGACCTCTTCGCCCGTTGTCGCTTCCCTGGAGCCCTTGGAGCCCTTGGAGACATAGTGTGCCTTGAACTCGACGATGCCGGTGGTGTCGTCGACTCCGCCGTTCTCCGTGCGCAGGATGTCCAGTCGCAGCCAGTCGGACTCTTCCGCCCACTCGCGAGAGCTGTTGGGGTCGTGGCCCTTGCGCTTCTTGGGGTGCAGCGTGTCGTTGAGATGGGCGATCTCGCACCTGGCGTACGCCGTGTAGCGCGAGCGCATCAGGGCCTCGGCGGTCGGCGCCTTCGTCGTACCGCGGATGCAGGGCGCACAGCAGACCTCGTAGGGTTCGCCGCTGCCGCAAGGACAGGAGTCCATCGATCGTCTCACGGCGCGCGAGCGCCGCACCTCACTTCCCGGGTCTTCTTCGGGCGGACCGCGCACCGCGATGTGCTTGCCGCCGTGTCGCGGTGGGAGAGCGGCGCCCGGATCACGAACGCCTGGACCACTCGCTCTTCATGAATGCCAGCGCGTCGCGGGACAGCTGCTCCTCGCTCTCGTACATCCGTCGCCAGATCTTCGTCGCAGCGGCGAGCTCCGGAAGCGCCAGTCCGAAGGCCTCGACCATGAACCAGCCGTCGTAGCCGGTCTCCTTCAGCGTGTCGAAGGTCTCGGCCCAGTGTACGTGACCGGTTCCGGGCGTGCTGCGGTCGTTCTCCGAGATGTGGACGTGAACCGTCTGATCCTTGCAGGAGCGAATTGCGGACGGGATGTCCTTCTCTTCGAGATTGGCGTGGAAAGTGTCGTACATCATGCGGAACTTCTCGTGACCGACTTCGTCGACGAGGCGCGCGGTGTCGGCCGCCGTGTTGATGAAGTAGCATTCGAAGCGATTGAGGTACTCGACCGCCATCGTCACATTCGTCCCCTCCGCGTGCTCCGCGACCGAGCGCAGGCTTTCGACCCCACGTTCCCACTCGTCCCCGGTCGCTCCACCGCCGCTGAACTCACCCAGGGCGGAGTGGAAGGGCCCGGCGAGAATCGTCGCACCCATGGCATCGCAGCAGTCGATGGCACTCTTGTTCGCCGCGACTCCGGCAGCGCGGATCGTGGCATCGGCGCTGATCGGATTGTCCTCGGGAGTGCGGACCGTCACCGCCGTACGTTCGAGCCCGATCGAGTCGAGCTTCTTTCCGAGGGCCGCGCTCTTCTCGACGTCGTACTCGAACAGGGGGATCTCGACACCGTCATAACCCTGACTCTTCAGCATCTCGAGGACCGGCTCGTGTTCCGCCTCGATGCTTCCGCTCCACAGCAGCAGGTTCATGCCGAACTTCATGTCCGCGCCTCCTCGAGACAGGCTTCTTGTCGGTTGCTCGTCAAAAGAGGCCCTATTCTGGGCGGAATCGGTGCTGAATTGCCACTGTTGATTCGTCGCCGCTGTTTCCGCCCCTGCGCCCGATCACCGTCGTCGTCGCGAAACCCGAGCCCCGGGTCGCGGCCGGTCCGGGCGTCGGCCTCGGCTTCCTTCGCTCACGACGGGTTGCAGCCTCGAAGGGAGCCTGGAGGTGGGTCGTCGAGCCTCTCGCGGTAGTGGCGGTAGCAGACCGGCAGGTAGAGCTCCTCGCAGCCGAGCTCGGTCGAAGGCCCGTCGAGGGTCGGCTCGCCGTCGAGTGATTTCAGATTGAGGATCGCCTTGCTGTTGCAGTACGCGCAGGTCGTCTTGATCTCCTCGATGCTGTCCGCGAGCTCCAGGAGTCTGCGGCTGCCTTCGAAGAGGGCGCTGCGGAAGTCGGTGCGCAGGCCGTAGCAGATGACCGGTAGCTCCTTCCTCAGCGTGAGCTCGCGCAGCTCGTCGACGACGCTCGCCGACAGGAACTGCGCCTCGTCGACGAGCACGCAGTGGCAGTCCTCGAAGAAGTCGAAACAGAGTCGGGTGTCGTCCTCCAGCAGGAGGTCCGCCTGTCGCTCGAGTCCGGCACGCGAAGCGACCTTCAGCGGATCGAAGCGTACGTCGGTCGCCGGCTTGAGGACGAGAACGCGCTTTCCCTGACGTTCGTAGTTGTACGCCACCGCCAGCAGGTTGAGCGTCTTCGCGCAGCCGACCGTGCCGTGCCGGAAATAGAGCTTGGCCATCGGGCTATATCTGACAGGACTCGAAACTCTCGCAGCCGAGCGCGTGGTCCGAGTCGCTGGTGAGGGGGCCGCAGTCCGGATAGGGCGCTGTCGGCGCGGGCCCCGCCAGGAAGAGAAAGTTGAGGAGGTAGATGCCGGACGTCAGCTCGATCCGGGCGCTGCCGTTGGAGGACGCGGCGGCCATGCAGGGGGGCGAGTCGCCGCCGAGGAAGAGGAAGTTGAAGATGAAGGCACCGTCCGACAGGTCGATCCGAGAGTCTGCGTTCACGTCGCCGCGGACGAATAACGTGTCGCCGTGGCCATCGACCTCGATGAAGACGACCAGCCCGTCGTGATCCGATGAGCGCAGTGCCGTTGCTCCGTCGCCGGCGAAGGAAGCGGGCGCGTCCGCGTTGGCCCGACCGTAGGCCGTCTCGATCACTCGCGGAGTCAGCTCCGACGACGACAGGATGTGGTCGACTGCCTGGGCACTGCCGTCGAACGTTGTCGAGTAGCGCTCGAGGGGGTCGAGGTCGAGGACGTGGTTTCTCAGCGAGGGATCGACGAGATCGTCGCCAGGAAGCAGCGAGTCGTCCGGGTCGTACTCGCCGGTGATCAGGCCGAGGGAGTCCACGTAGCCGTCGGTGAACTCGAACGCGTTGAAGTCCCCTGCAACCAGGAGAGAGATCTCGGGGTCGTCAACCTGGAGTCGTTGCACCTCGTTCGCGACGAGCTGTGCCTGCGCGAGCCGCTTGGCGCGCACGAATCGGCCCTGGGAGTCCTCCTCGATGTCCAGCAGCGAGCGCATATGCACGTTGATCACGACGATCGGCGACGGGCCCTCCCCGCCGAGAAAGGAGCCGCGCAGGAGCAGGGGAGGCCGTGAGAAGGTCTGGCGATCTCGGCCGTCGAGCGCGAAGGTCGCGTCGGCGCCGATCTGGTCGACCGAGTCCACTTCGACCGTGTCTCTCACGAGGAAGCCGTTGTTGCGGCCGCCGGGATCGCTGCCGTCGAGCAGGAAGGCCTCGTACGAGATCCCGGCATCGTCTTCGTTGATCTTTGTCGCGAGCTCACGAAGGACCGAGATGTTCTCGGCTTCCTGCACGCAGAGGATGTCCGGTGAGCGGAGAACTTCTCGGATCGAAGCAGAGTGCTTCGCGAGACGGTCCCGCAACTCGGCTGTTGAGATCACCCGCTCGCCGGTCGACGGGTCATCCTGGTCGTCGACCAGCTGAAAGAGGTTCTGGGTCGCGACGGTGAACTCCCCATCTGCGCGCTCGCGCACGGGTCGTGGCTCGAACTCGTCGTCCAGCGTCAGCACCTTGGGGTAGACGCGGTAGCGCCCGAAGCGCCAGGTGAGTGGGCCGTGGCATTCGGTGATCCCTGCACCCGCCGCCGGAGAGACGTTGTCGCCGTCGAGCGCGTCCGGATCGACCTCGAAGACTTCCGGGTTGCCGTCCCAGACCGGGACCGCGCCTTCACCGGGATAACGGATGCCGGGCTCGCGAAACGCCCGCGCCGGTGTGGCGACGGCGAGAAAGTTGCCGAACGCGTCGCTGGTGCTCGTCACCGTGCCGTCGTGAAACTCCACGAGCATGTTCTCGTAGCGTTCGAGCTCGTTGGGAGACTGTGGCTGGTCCGGTGAGGGTCGGGTCTCGTCGAGGACGATCGGATCAGGAAGAGGTGAACCGCTGTTCCGCACCGTGACACGCGGGTTGGTCATCTCCGTCCAGTCGAAGAACTCCTGGACGTCGCCGACGACATCGACGATGTCGCCGACCTCCACGGGCGGATCGTTGCTGGCGGTGTAGACGAAGATCCCGTCCGAGGTCTCGTCGTCGTCGTCCGAGCGCTCCTCGGGCGTCTGCAGGAAAAATCCGTTCGCGTTTCGAGTGTGTCGGATCGCCGCGGTGACGATGTTCTGCGCGGTGAGGACGGTCTGACCTTCCAGGGGCGAGCTGTCGCCGCTGCCCTGGATCTCCCAGATCTCGATGGAGTCGGGCTCGACCGGCTCATCCGGGCAGCCTCGGAACCGTGTTCCGTCGCTGAAGGTGCCCGGTGAGAATGCATCGTCGCGGGATTCTGCGTGGTCGACGAACTCGCCGTCGACGTCCGGATCGCGCGTTCGAGAGCCCACGGTGCCTCCCTCGGGGCCGTAGGCCAGGCGTGCGAGTGTGTCGCCGTTCGTGTTCACGAGTCCGATCGTATCACCGCCGTCGTCGAGATCGAGTCCCCCCGACGAGGCGGCCTGCACCGACGCGCCGTTGAACGGCAGACCCTCGGCGCTGCCGCCAAAGACCACGATCGAGCAGTTGTGCGCGACGAGCGTTCCGGGAAGGAACTGGTGGCGACCCTCGGTGCCGTCGGCGAGCACCCAGCCGGAGATGTCCTGCTCGACTCCGGTGGCGTTGACGATCTCGACGAACTCATCGGCGTCGTCGACTGTGCCGTCCAGGTTGGCGTCTCCGACGCCGGGCTCGGGCATGGAGTGAAACTCGTTGACGACCCAGCCGGTGTCCCCGGGGTCCGGGGGCTCGTCGGGACAGCCGGGAAACGGATCGTCGCCGGTCATCCTTCCCGGGGAGATCCGGTCGCCGCCGGAATTCGTCGCCGTGGAGTGAGCGACGAACTCACCGGTCAAGTCCGGGTCTCGAACCATGGCGTCGTCGTTCGGGTTGATTCCGACGTCGTTGCCGTACTGAAACGTTGCCAGCACCTCGCCGACATCGTCCGCGAAGGTGATGGTGTCACCGGAGTTGTTCAGGCCGAGGCTGCCGTCGGAGGCGATCTGGAAGGTAGCGCCGGTGAACGGACGCCCGATCGGTCCGCTGCCGAAGACGACCACGGCGCACTCGTTCGGGACGATTGTCCCCTCCGGGAACTGGTGACGGACACGTACGAAGTCCGAAATCGTCCACAGCGAGATGTCCTGATCCTCGCCGCTGAGGTTGACGATCTCGATGTACTCGTCGTCAACCGGATCGAAGTTGCCGTCGCCGTTCGCGTCGTTGACAGCTCCGGGGTCGGCGAGAACCTCGTTGATGACCCAGACGCCGCCGGCCCGAAGGGCAGAGCCGGTGAGCCCGAACAGCAAGCAAGCTAGCAGTACATGAGCAAGTCGTCTCGTGTTCATTCCAGGGACCTCGAGGGGAGGGAGCGTCGGCTGACTGAGTCGTCTCGATGTTCTACTCGACCACGAATGATGATAGATTCCCCGGTCGTTTTCTTGCAAGCTATCTATTCATCGGGCTCCCCAGGCTGCCGTGTTATTTTCGCGAAGTGCTCGACAGGAAGGGAACCAGTCGTGAGCTGTCCGGAGACGATTCCGAGTCTCGACCTGCGCCAGTTTCGATCCGGCGATTCGACCGTGAGGCGCCGCTTTGTCGACGGGCTGGGCAGGGGACTCACGGAGTACGGCTTCTTCAACCTCGAGGGTCACGGAATCGACCCGGGACTGATCTCGTGCGGGTACGAGGCTTTCCAGGCCTTCTTCGCACTCGATGACGACGTCAAGCGTCGCTACTCGGGCGTCGAGGCCGGCGCGCGGGGCTACACGCCGTTCGGCATAGAGCACGCGAAGGACCACGACAAGGCGGACCTCAAGGAGTTCTGGCAGGTCGGGCGTGAGACCCCCGAGGGACATCCCTGTCACGGCATCTACCAGCAGAACGTTTGGCCCGAGGAGGTCCCGGCTTTCGCCGAGCACGCCAGGGCGCTCTTTCGTGGGCTCGAGGAATGCGCGGAGTCCTTGCTCGAAGCGCTCGCGCTCTTCTTCGATCTGCCGGAGCGCGTCTTCGCGGACATGATCGAAGACGGCAACCACGTGCTCCGTGTGATTCACTACCCGCCGTTGAGTCGCGAGGCGATGGGGGACGACGGGGGTGCTCTGCGCTCCGCGCCCCATGAGGACATCAACCTGATCACACTCCTCTGTGAGGCGACCGACTCGGGCTTGCAGCTGCTGTCGCGCGACGGGGAGTGGCTCCGGGTCACGACGCAACCCGGTCAGATAGTCGTCGATACCGGTGATATGCTCGCACGCCTGACGAACGCCGTCGTGCCTGCGACGACCCATCGGGTTGTCAATCCGTCGTCCTCCGCGAATCGGTCCCGCTATTCGTTCCCCTTCTTTGTCCACCCCTTTCCTTCCTGTGACCTGACGGTGATGGACGAGTTCGTGACGCCCGACCGACCCGCGCGCTTCGAGCCCATCACGGCTGGCGGGTACCTGGAGGAGCGACTGCGCGAGATCGGGCTCAAGGTCTGAGCCGCTCGCCGGCACTCCACGTGTTCATGTCCCACATTCGCGCCATACCGGAGGTCGCCGGGCTCGAGTCACCGGCAGGAATGGTCCGTCTGGCGCCCGAGGTCGACGTGCCGTTGACCAGACGCGTGAAGCGGCTGGTCGACTCGCCGGAGTTTCATCGTCTCGCGCGTATTCCGCAACTCGGGCTCGTGTCACTCGTCTATCCGGCGGCGACGCACTCGCGGTTCGAGCACTCTCTCGGCGTCTACCGCCTGGCGCTGCTCTTTCTGCGGCGCCTCGCCGGCGACGCGCGCTTTGCCGAGGCGGTCGGTCGAGAAGACGGGGAGCTCTTCCTCGTCGCGGCGTTGCTCCACGACCTTGGTCACTGGCCTTTCTGTCATCCGATCGAGGATGTCCGTCTCGACGGCGTTCCGCGGCACGAGGAGTTCATCGGCCGCTTCGTCCAGAGCGGCGAAGTGGCCGACTGTCTGCGTCAAGATTGGGGCGTCGATCCGAGCGATCTTGTCTCGCTGCTTTCCGAGAAGCAGGACACCGTGGGCAGGAAGATCCTCTCGAGCCTGCTGTCGGGTCCCATCGATATCGACAAGCTCGACTATCTGAGTCGCGACAGTCTCCACGCAGGTGTGCCCTACGGCCGCAACTTCGATCAGGGGCGGCTCATCGGCAGCCTTTGCCTCAACGAGGCCGGCGACGGGCTCGCTATTTCCGCGAAGGGAAAGACGGCAGCGGAGATGATGGTCTTCGCACGCTACGTGATGTTCTCGGAGGTCTACTGGCACCACGGAGTACGGTCCGCGACGGCGATGCTCCAGCGAGCGTTCTTCCTGCTCCACGAACGCCTGTCTCTCGAGGATCTCTTCGGGCTCGCCGAGGCAGATGTAATCGCCGAGCTGCGCCGGGTTGGCTCGCCCGGGCCGGCCGGCGAGCTTCTGGAAGGCCTCTTCGGACCGCGACGTCGGCTCTACAAGCGTCTTGCGCAGTTCAGCGTCTTCGAATCCCGCGAGGTCCATGACCGGGTCGCGGGGCGGCCGTACGAGTGGCTCACGCATTGCGCGCGAGAGCTCGCGGCGCTACTGTCGGCCGCCTGTGGCGAGGACGTGGCGACACACGAGGTGCTGATCGACGCGCCTCCGGTGGAGAAGGAGGTCGAGTTCCGCATCGAAGTACACTACGCGAAAGAAGGCCGCTATCGTCTCCTCGAGGAGGTCTCGCCGGTGGTGCGGACTCTCGCGAAGGAGCAATTCGACGATCACGTCAAGCGTGTCCGTGTCTTCGTGCATCCGCGCGTAGTCGCTGCCGCTCGGGCGGTCGAAACACTGACGGATCTTGTGTTAACGGCCGCCGGGAAGGCGGACGAGAAAGCCGGGGGCCGGGTGGCCGCATGGAACGACTGATCAGCGTCTTCGGGCTCTTCGCGATGATGGGTTTCGCGTGGCTGATGAGCTCGAATCGGCGCCGGATACCGGTTCGTGTCATCGCGATCGGCGTCGGATTGCAGCTCGTCTTCGGTCTCGTGGTCCTGAAGACAGCTCCGGGGCAGAGCTTCTTCAACTGGGCGAAGAACGTCGTAGATGGGCTGCTGACGTGTGTAGAGCACGGCACGGTCTTCATGTTCGGGGAGCTCGGACTGAAGGAGCCGGGGGGCGGCGCAGCCTGGCTGCCTCCCGACAAGGGCCCTTACTTCGCGTTCTACGTGCTTTCGACGATCATCTTCTTCGCATCGTTCATGAAGGTGCTCTACCACTTCGGCGTCATGCAGAAGATCATCGAGTGGATCGCCATCGTCATGCACAGGACGATGGGGACGTCGGGAGCGGAGAGCCTCTCGGCGGCGGCGAACATCTTTGTCGGGCAGACCGAGGCGCCGCTCGTTGTCGGGCCCTACGTGAAGGCGATGACGAGCTCGGAGCTCATGGCCGTGATGGTTGGCGGCTTCGCGACCGTCGCCGGTGGCGTGCTCGCGGCCTACGTCGGATTCGGTATCGACGCAGGGCATCTGCTGACCGCATCCGTGATCTCGGCGCCCGCCGCGCTGGTCGTTGCGAAGATCCTGCAGCCCGAGACCGAGGTGCCCAAGACTCTCGGCAGGGTCGAGGTGAAGATCGAGAGGGAGACCGTCAATGCGATCGACGCTGCGGCTCGTGGCGCCGGCGAGGGGCTCTTCTTGGCCCTGAACGTCGGCGCGATGCTCATCGCGTTCCTCGCGCTCATCGCGGTCCTCGAGGGGCTTGTCGGCGGGCCGGGGGAGCGATTCGAGCAGGTGTGGAGCTTCAAGGTGATGCTCGGTTACGTCTTCAGCCCCTTCGCGTGGCTGATGGGCGTCGAGTGGGGCGACTGCTTCCGCGTCGGCCAGCTGCTGGGCACGAAGATGATGTCAACCGAGTTCGTCGCCTACATCGACCTCGCGGGATTCATGAGGGAAGGATCCGAGACGCGGATCAGTGAGCGCTCGGCGAGGATCGCCACCTACGCTCTCTGCGGCTTCGCGAACTTCAGCTCGATCGGCATCCAGCTCGGTGGCATCAGCCCCCTGGCACCCGAGCGAAGGGGCGACCTCGCACGTCTCGGCCTGCGGGCCATGCTCGGCGGCACCCTCGCGGCGTTCATGACCGCCTGCGTGGCGGGAATGCTGACCTGAGATGGGCTCGTCCCTGTCTCTGGGCTGGCAGCCCGTTGAAAGAGCCATTTAGGCCGCGTGCCGGTGATTCTGCCCGATCTCTGCGGCGCTGAAGCTCGACGAGGAGACACCTCGCTTGTGTTCCAGCTTCTTGATCTCGAACAGAATCCGTCGACCTCGGCTCGAAAGCGCTTTCTCGACGGACTGCTAGTACTTCGAGATCTCCCTGCGAATATCTCGCTCGGTCTCCCGCTTGCGCGCGGCGTGTCGCTTGTCGTGCAGCTGCTTGCCCTTGCAGACGCCGATCTGCACCTTGGCGATGCCGCGTCGGTTGAAGTAGATCTTCAACGGCACGAGCGTCTGCCCCTTGATCTCGACTGACTTCCGGAGCTTGCGGATCTCGCGTCGATGCAGGAGCAGCTTGCGCCGTCGTGTCGGCTCGTGCCCGAAGGTGCGCGCGTTCTTGTACTCGGCGATGTGGCAGCCGACAAGGAAGACCTCGTCGCCGCTGATGCGTGCGTAGCTTTCCTGGAAGCTCAGCTTCCCGTCTCTCAAGGACTTCACCTCCGAGCCGATGAGCACGATTCCCGCCTCGATCTTCTCGAGGACGTGGAACTCGTGGTAGGCCTTGCGGTTCTTGAACTCCTTCGACGTCGACATGGCGCGTTAGTTTCGGAGCATCGGCCCGCGCTTGCAAGGGGGGGCCTGGCGGAAACAACGTGGGGATTCGGAGCCGGGCTGCGTCACCGTCTCGGCGCGAAGCTCCCCGCCGCCGCGCTCCAGGCCATCGTGAGCTCGCGGTCGAGAAGATGCGTCGCGCGGACGTTCTTCAGCGCACCCAGCATCACCTGGCGCAGGTCCGGGCGGTCCTTCTCCAGATCGGCGAGGAGGCGGGCGACCTTCACGCGCTCCAGGTCGCAGAGATTGCAGGGGATGATCGGATAACCCGCGTTCGCCGCGTGGTCGGCGATGTCCTTCTCCGCACACTCGATCAGCGGGCGGATGACCTCGAATCGTCCGTCGTTCGTGCGGTACTTCGCCGGCATCGCCTGTAGACGTCCGGAGTAGAAGAGGTTGAGCAGAAGCGTCTCGAGGGCGTCGTCGCGGTGATGGCCGAGCGCGATCTTGTTGCAGCCGATGCGCTCGGCGGCGGTGTAGAGGATGCCGCGCCTGAGCCGTGAGCAGGGCGCGCAGTAGGAGGCGCTGTCCTTCTCAGCGATGTCGAGAACGATCGAGTAGGTGTTCTCCCGGATGATCTCGAAAGCAGCGCCGAAGTGCTCGAGCCACTCCTCGAGGGGCCGGCCGTCGTATCCCGGCTGCATCTGATCGACGTGCACCGCGACGATCTCGAAGTCGACCGGCGCCTTGCGCTGCGAACCCTGGAGCAGGTCGAGCATCGTGTAACTGTCCTTGCCGCCGGAGACCGCGACGAGGATACGGTCTCCCTCCTCGATGAGCTCGAACTCACCGACACTGCGCAGCATCGTCCTCGACAGCCGGCGGCGTGCGGTCGCTGCGTCGCGTGGCGGGGTCGGCGGTGGGGCGGCACCGAGGACGGGAAGCTCCTTGAGGAAAGGCGAGACGTCAGCGCACACGACGGGTCTTCTTCGGTGGAAAGAGCGTGGAGAGCCTCGTCTCGAAGAGCAGCGGAGCGTAGCTCGCGAAGTGTCCGCTGGCGCTCTCCTCTCCCAGCAGCTTGTAGTTGCCGCGCACCGAGTCGGGGTCGTTGACGATCCACAGGCGGTCGCTTTTCTCGTCGAAGGCGAGGCCTTCCGGCGAGACCCAGTGCACGGCGCGGCCCCTCGGGTCGCGAAGCTCGAGGTCGATCCGGCGAGCGACCTTGCGCGCCTCGAGGTCGATCAGGAGCAGTCGCTCCTGGTCGCGAGCGACGGCGATCAGGTACGGGGCGCCCTCGTGGCGAAGGAACTGGATATCGTTGATGTTCAGCAGCGCACGTTTCTTGTCGGATCGCCTTGGCAGTGAAGCGAAGTCGATAGGCAGGATCTCGAGTCGCGTCGGCTTGCCGCGTAGAGTGGCCGCCAGAGAAGTCGTCAGGATCCTCGGGAGATCGTCAGCGGCGCGCTCGTAGGCCAGGTAGACCGTCCTGGTATCGTCGGACGCGTCGTCGGAGACCGCGATCCCCTCGAGGCGGAAGTTCGTCTTGTCGCGCCAGGGAGTGAGGCCCGCGGGGAACCGAAGCTCGGTGAGGTTGACGACGGACACCGCCAGGGCGTGGGGCGGTCGCCCGGTTCGACCTTCCGTCGATCGAAGCTCGGCGATCCACGGCAGCTTGTCCTCGGTGACCGCGAAGAGTGTCCCGGACCGGCCCGGGTGAAGGGTGATGCCCTCGAAGTCGGGGTTCGGCAACCCGGCAAAACCTGCAAAGTGCCGCGACGACGCGATCTGTGCCGGTGTGACGGTCAGGGGACCCGGCGTCCCGACGAGGCGGGCGGAGCTCGGATCGATCCGGAAGAGCCGACCCGGAAGCTGGCTGCGCTGGTCGCCGATCGACGACAGCACGCCGTTGCGCCAGACGAGCCCGGAAGGCTGCAGTCCGCGCCGGAAGGACTCCGGAGCGACCGGCTTGCCTTCCGTGTCGAGAATCCAGCGCCCACGGATCTCGAGCGTCGTCGGCAAGGTCTCGTCGGACGCGACGCCTGCCGTTCGCAGGAGCGCGAGGAGGACCCAGAAGAGCGGCAGAATCCGTCGAGTGGGCGCAGTCACGGCGGCGATTGTCGTTGATCCGTCGTGGGCACGCAAGGCATCATGGCGCGTCCTCGTGTTGTCGGGAGAGCGTCCCGAGCGTCCCGAGCGTCCCGAGCGTCCCGAGCGTCCCGAGCGGAAGATGAGCGAGATCCCGATCGACCTTTCGTACGACCCCGTGCTGCCCGAAGACCGCAGTCCGGGAATCGGCTGCATCGGCGCGGGCTTCATCATGGCTGATTGCCATCTGGTCGCCTATCGCGACGCAGGCTTCAACCCCGTTGCCATCGCGAACCGCACGCAGTCTCGCGGGCGTGAGGTTGCTGAACGCCATGGCATCGATTCGGTCTACACCGATTACGAGGAGCTGCTTTCGGATCCCGCGGTGGAGGTCGTCGACATCGCGTTGCCACCAGACCTGCAGCCGGCGGTGGTGGAC
>CAYMLL010000209.1:0-9038 GCA_964390645.1 uncultured Planctomycetia bacterium
CGGCCGGTCGGCACCCCGAAGATCCCCAGAACCAGGTGGGCGAGGGCGGGCATCAGCACGCAGGCGATGAGGCGCCGCGTGCGGATCGCGACCCACCACGCGAGGGATCCGAAGACGACAGCGCCCACCCAGTCGACGGGGTTGTGCTCCGCGGTGAAGAGCGCGACCGTCAAGAGGACGGATACGCGACCGGGAGTGCCGAAAGGCGTCTCGTGAAACGGTCGGTCCAGATCGATCAAGTAGCGCATCAGGAACCCGCGCCAGAACACCTCCTCGATCAGAGCGACGACGATGACCATTCGCACCAGTCGACCGACCACGACCACGCCGAACCAGAAGGGCCGGTCGGCGAAGATCGTCGGATCGAAGCCCGTGTCCCGCGCACTGACACCGACGAGAGCCCAGGTCTCCCGATAATCCGACGTCTCGATGTCGAGCCAGTCGAAGAGGAGAGACGGGAGAATCCAGACCGCGATTCCGACGAGGGCCATCGAGACGGCGAAGCCCTGACCACGACACGGCCGAAACTCGTAGTTCCTCCAGAAGAACGCCAGCAACCCGAGGCAGACGACGGTCTGAAGCGGATAGATCCAGTGCTCGGGGGCCGTCAACCACCACGGAGCGTCCGGGCGATCCTGCTTGACGAGGTCGGTGAGCGGCAGCAACAGCAGGAACGTCACGAACGGCGCGACGTGCGCGACGGTCGGCGAGCGGCGTATGCGTGATAGCGAGAACGACACAGAATGCCCCCAGGCGCTGTGGTTCAACTGGCTAACGGTCCGAGGTGCTCGAGTCCTGGATTCGCGCGGCAGGAATCATAGCCTCCCGGGCGCGACTACTCCACCCCCGGGATCGGCGCCGGATTCCCTCGAGCACTCCCCTGCCGGAGATTCATGCCCACGCGAAAGCCGCGAGATACGCCACGGCGGGGGCGCTCACAAACCGAGGCCCGAGCCGGAGCGACCTTGCACTGCCGCCAGGTGCAGGGTTGGGACCACCAGGACCGAGGACGGGGGGATCCGGGCCGAGCCGACCACGGGGCCGTGCCGCCAGGCGTTCCCCGGACTCCTTGCACCGAGGCCGAGCGGTACGGCTCCCCGGTCCGTGCGGGTCCGGATGAACCGGAGGTCGTCTCGAGGCCAGTCGCCCGACCTCGCCGTGTCGAAAACGGGCTGACAGGCTCCACAGTAGCACCCGGCCGTGAACTCGAAACTCAGCGAACTCATCACCCTCGGTCTTGCCGTTTGCTTCCTGGCACCAGCAGCCAGGGCCGCAGATCCGCCGATCACTTCCGTCGCTCTGGCTCCCGATGGGAAATCGGTCGTCGCCTGCTCCCAGGCGGGATCGCGCGTGTACAGCTGGCCGGAGCTGAAGCCGCGGAAGAAGCTGGAGACCACGGCGGCCAACCTTCACCACGTCGCCTTCTCGCCCGGGGGCAAACGACTGGCCGTGGGTGGGGAGATGCCCGCCGAGGAAGGAACGGTCGAGATCTTCTCATGGCCAGACGGCCGGCCTCTGCGGGCTCTCGACGATCACCATGACTGCGTCATGGACATCGCCTGGCTCGGCAAGTCGACCCTCGCGTCGGCAAGTCTGGATCACAGCATCATCGTGTGGGACACCGAGACCGGGTCGCCGACTCAACGACTCGAAGGCCATTCACGCGGCGTCTCGTCCCTCTGTTTCGTGGCGCAGAAGAGACTCCTGGTCAGCAGCGGCCTCGACCGGAGCTTGCGAGTCTGGAGCCTGGACAGGTCAGACCTGATCCACAGCCTGGATCATCACACGCTGCCGGTCCATGACATCGCCCTGCGCCCCGCTGCTCCGGGACTGCCGATGCTCGCCTCCGTCAGCGACGATCGAACCGTTCGGCTCTGGCAACCGACGATCGGCCGCATGGTCCGTTTTGTGCGTTTGAGCTCGAGACCACTCGATGTCGACTGGCTGCCAGACGGCTCCACGGTCGTTGTAGCCTGCGCTGACGGTCGCGTTCGCCGGATCGATCCCGCCGAGGCGAAGGTCACCGAGGATATCCCGGCGGTCGACGGCTGGGCCTACTCGCTGGCCGTCCATCCCGCGGACGGCAGTATCGTGGTGGGTGGCCGCGACGGACAGATCCGGCGTGTCGTGACCGGTCCGGCGAAGGACAGCGCCGACACGAACGGTCGCTAGTCCGGGTTCATCACCGACGTCGAAGCGAGAGGTCACACGGCGTGGCGTGGCGAGGTGACCTCCCCCCGGAACGACACGACTTTCCGAGAGGCTGTTTCAGGACCCCGTCCGGGCTTCGGTCGGCTACGGCGACGAAGTCGCCTCCCGGCGGCCGGACCCCCGGTGCGGCGCCCGTTCAGGTCGCGGTTCAGTCTCGTGTGACAGACGCGACGACGCGTTTCCTCACCGACGCGGGCAGCGTCAGAAGGAAGCCGGAAGGGGCGGGAGCATCTGCAGCTCGACCTGACTCGCGACGCGGGCAGTGACCTGCCAGGTGTCCGGGTCGGTGCCGGCCGAGAAGTACAACACGCTGGATGCGCCGGGCGCCGTCCCGGAGGGCGGCACGACACACTCGTAGGGGTCAGAAGGAGGCGATCCACTGCGCAGCAGGGCCACCCCCACGGCCAGGGCCGGGATGAGCTGGGTGGTGCGGACGAGGCGGCGATCGGCCCAGGCCTCCAATCGCACCGCGTTGTGGGTGCGCAGGAATCCCATGCACAGGCACCCCATCACCAGGATGCCCATGACGGAGACCACGGTCAGGGCATGACCGGATCGACGCTGACGGCCGCAGATGTTCAACGCTGAAGCTCGCGCTCTCATGGGGTCCAGACCAGGGTCGTCTCCGAATCGCCCTCGCCGCCACAGCACAGCCGGATGTGGATCTCCCCGGCGAGGATCTCCTGCACCTCGACGGCTCCGAGTCGCGCCACGCAGGTGTCCACCCCGTAAGCCATGTCGGTCCGGATCAGGGTCGAGCCATCGAAGGCGTAGCGCACACCGGCGTCCCCCAGGGCGGTCCACCCACCCGTTATTATTTATTATTCGGGGTCCAGCTTGATCAACACGCCGCCTGTGGCGAGCACCTGCAAGGACTCCGCTCCACCGAGGTCCTGAAGGAGATACTCCACCGCCAGGCGCAGCTCCGAGGTTCCGCTGACGTGCCGGTTGAAGCCGACCGGTCCGGAGTCGAACGCCCGCCAGGAGCACACGCCGATGAACAGGATCAGGGTGTTCACGACCAGCGCGACGAGAAGCTCCGCGAAGGTGAACCCCGCTCGTGGATCCGTTGTGGGTCGTCTCATGGGCCCTGCGGGGTCACCTTGACGAGAGCTCGGGCGCAAAGAGGATCGATGCCGCTGCTCCAGGAAAGGACGTCGACCCGGTTGGGATCCGTCGGTCCCCCCCCGACACCGCCGCCGGGGGGCATCGGCAGGTCGAGCAGCTGCGCGGGTGCCCCGAGCAGACGTTCCAGGCCCACACCGGAGGGCTCGACGAAGTACGTGGGGTTGCCCTTCACCCAGGCCTGGACCTCCCCGACCAGTCGCTCCTGATCCACCAGCGCACTGGCGATGCCGACGCTCAGCAGGACCAGGACCAGCATGGCCACGGTGCTCTCGAGCAGCAGGTAGCCGCCCTCGTTTCTACTGAGCTGGCGCAAGGACCTGTCCTCCCGTGTCGCTCACCGCCCCGCTGATGGCGCCCCCCTGGTCGACGGTGAAGCTGCCTTCCCAGGTGTTGCTGCCGACACGGTTGCCACGGCAGCAGTAGGAGTCCGTGCTGGCGCTCTCGATCGTGTACTGGAAGGAAGTCTCGTCCGCCAGGGCATCCACGCGGATCAAGCCCGCGGCAGACAGCTCCGCGAGACTGGTGGCGAAGGTACCCGTCTCCAGGCGGTACATGCGCTGGCCGAGGGCGACCCCGTCGAGCTGCGCGGCGCAGTAATCCACACGCACGCTCTCGACGGCCGTCATGAAATGGGGCACGACCTGCGTCATCAGAACCCCCGCCATGGAAACGACGATGAGCACCTCGAGCTGCGACCACCCGCCACGGTTCATCGCTCCGCCTCCAGGGATTCGACCGCGGAGCCCGCAAGAGAGCTCGAAGCCGAGCCCGCAAGAGAGCTCGAAGCCGAGCCCGCAAGAGAGCTCGAAGCCGAGTCCGCAAGAGAGCTCGAAGCCGAGCCCGCAAGAGAGCTCGAAACCGAGCCCGCAAGGGGACCGGACAGAGAACGGGAGGGAGGCAGCGAGTCCACGAATCGTTGCACCTCGACGGGGTCGGCCCCCAGGATTCGAGCCCGGGCGAAGCTGCCTCGAGCCCTCGCATAGTCCCCGGCGAGACAGTAGGCCTGGCCGATGAGGACTCGCAGGCGGGGCGAGTCCGGGGCGAGCTCCTGCGCCCGTCGCGCCACCTCGAGCGCCGCCCGCAAGTTGCCGGCGAGCAGGTACGCGCGGAGCAGATCGACCGCGACGGCGAGGTCGGTCGGCGCGTCCGTGAAGGCACGTTGCAGCGGCGCCAGGGCGGCCTCGGCGTCCCCCTGGCGGAGGCGTGCGCGACCCAGGGACCGCAACAGATGAACCGGCAGCTCACCGAGCCCCACGTGCGCGAGCTCCTCGGCCAGCTCCGCATGGCGTCCGGCGGCCGCGAGGGCGCCGGCGAGCTGCAGGAGCGTGTCGCGACGCAGGGGCTGCGAGGCGTGGGCTTCGCGCAGCGGCGCCAGGGCGAGTTCCGGGTTGCCAGCCGCGAGCCGGGCCATCCCCAGGGCTCGCAGGAGCTCCGCGTCGTGTCCGTCGGAAGCGAGCTCACTCTGCAGCAAGCGGACGGCGAACGAAGCGTCGCCCGCGGCGATGGCGGTGCGGACCGCGGCCAGCACGGACTCGTTGCGTGGATGCCCCTTGCGCAGCGCATCCATGAACGCGTCCCGTGCATCCGACCATCGCCCCCTGACCTCCAGCAGGCGGCCGCGCAGCACGTCCACGATGGCCAGCTCGGGCGCCAGGGCGGCGGCCTGCCTCAGGTGCTCTTCCGCCTGACGGTAGTGGCCGAGGGACAGGTCGAGGCGGGCGCTCAGGACGTGGAAGTGGTCATCGCTCAGACCGCGGGAACGAGCGCTCCCCAGAGCGCGGCGAGCTCCCCCGGTGTCGTTCCGGGCCAGGGGAGGCAGGACCTCTTGCGGTATGGGTGGGGAGGGTGCGTCTTGCCACTCGGGACCGGCGGACTGGTCGGTCGAGGTCGACGGCTGGTTCGTCGCCGACGCGCAGCCGGCAGCCCCCAGGATCCAGAGCGAGAACGCCACCATCGAGACTCTCATCATTCGTCCTCCTCGGACCGCGCCGAACCCTTCTGCGCGCGCAGAGCGGAGAGGGTCTTGCGGCGCAGGACCTCGTCGATCACGCCCCCGTCGCTCAGGTTGCTGACCTCTCGCCCCACCGCCTCCTTCAGGCGCACGGTCGCGTCCTGAGGCAGGCCGATCGAATCCACGGCATCGATCAGGAAGGACGCGCTGGCCGCCGATCCGGCCGCCGCGAGCTCGCGGGCACGGTGCACGTAGGCCTCCGCCACCCGCCGAACGTCCCGGGGGGCCTCGCCCGCGACAGGCGAGGCAGGGGCTTGATCGGTGCCCGGGCCGCCGAGGATGTGGGGCGTGAGCATGACGATGATCTCCTCGCGCAGGACGGTCTTCTTCTCGCCCCGGAAGAGATTCCCGAGGAAGGGAATGTCCCCCAGCAAGGGCAGCTTGCGAACTTCAAGTGACTGGCGCTCGCGGAAGAGACCGCCGATGACGACCGTGTCGCCGT
Organism: uncultured Planctomycetia bacterium; assembly: GCA_964390645.1. GTDB lineage: Bacteria > Planctomycetota > UBA8108 > UBA8108 > UBA8108 > CAYMLL01. Next base: position 5,793 of record CAYMLL010000209.1, read on the forward strand.
CCTTGACCAGCACGTTGGTCGTGATCTCCGCGGTGTCCGAGAAGGGCAGCCCGTCGGCGGTCAGCCCGCAGTCGGAATCCTCCGGGTGTATCTCGAGGCGCACGTACCCGTCGCTGGTGACGAACGGCCGGTAGATCAGGCGTGTTCCCGTCTCCAGGTACTCGATCTGCTGCGAGGTGGAAGTCTGGCTGGTGGTCTCGGTCTTGAATCCGTCCCGGCTGCCCAGGAGCACCTCGCCACGCTGCTTGTTGAGGGTCGTCACCTTGGGGGTGGCGAGGACACTGATCTCGGTCTTGACGGCCAGAGCGCGAAGGAGCACGCCGACGTCCCCGCGGAAGAAGGCCAGGTTCAGCCCGTCGTCGGAGAGCCAGTTCCCGACCGCCGCGCTGCCCAGACCGATCCCCGAGGCGATCTGCTCGGGGGTGATGGCTCCCGGCGTGATAGTGCCCCGGGTCAGGTCGGCAGTCGCGCCGACGGACTCGGAGTCGAGCGGATCGATCATCGACATCCCGTCCCTGCCGGTCAGTCCCACGCCGAATTCCATGCCCTCGCCCAGCGTGACGGCGACGATGGTCGCTTCGAGAAGCACCTGCCGGGGGCGGCGGTCCAGCTGCTCGAGAGAGCTCGCGATGCTCTCGACGTTCTTCTTGAAGTCCGAGACCACGATCACGTCGAACTGGGAGAAGTCGTCCCCGCCGGCGGCGGTTTGACTCGGGGCGATGCCCTGCATCGCCTTCACCGATGCGGCGATCTTGCCACTGGAGCTGAGCAGGGGCTGCAGCAGGGGCAGAACGTCCTCGCCCCGCACGTGGTTGAGGTGGAAGACCCTCGAGGTCGTCCGGGACTCGGCCGGGGCGTCCTTCTCATCGCCGTTCTCGATCTGAGCGAGCACCGCCTCGATCGCCTCGACGTTCTTCGGGTGGTCACGAATCAACAGCACGCCGCCGGAGACCGGGGCCTCTTTCGCCTCCTTCGTGGAGCCCTCGACGGGCACTCTGGGAGTGACGGTGATCACGCCTTCGGGACTCAGCACGGGTCGAAGCATGCGCGCCACCCGGGCAGCCTCCAGGTGCCGGAGGCGGACGACGCGGTTGATCAGGTCGCCTCGATTCTCCGACTCGCGGCTCGCGGCGCCTTCGAGGTCGGAGAGGGTGGCCGCGACCAGCGCCTGATTGGCGGGATAGTCCAGGACCAGGATGGGGGTTCCTCCGGTCCCGCCCGCGAACCGGAGGGCGTCTTCCTCGGAGCTCGCACGCTGCCCCGCGACGCTGACCTTGCCCTCGGCGCTGAGCAGGGGCTGCAGCAGGGGCAGAACCTCGGCGGCGGAGGAGCGGCGCAGGGTGTAGATCACCGAACGCATGGTGGCGGGCTCGATGTAGATGAACTCCCCCTCGAAGCGCGCCTCGAGCCCCGAGCTCAAGCAGATCGCGGCGACGGCCTCTTCCAGGGTCACGTCGTAGAGATCTCCGGTGAAACGTGCACTCACGCCCGGGGAGACCACGATGTTGCAGCGCAGGAGGCTGCGCAGCTGCGCCAGCGCCTCGGCGACGTCCAGGTTCCGGGCGTGGAAGCGCAGACGTTCGCCGTCGCGACTGAACCCGCCGCGAATCGAGGCGGACCCGGGGTCGTCCCGCGGGTCCCCGGCAGACGGCTTCGCAGGCTGCTCTGAGGCGTCCTTGGCGGTCGGCTTTGCAGGCGGCTCTGCGAGCTTCCCGGGCGGATTCTCCCCGGGCTCCTTGGCGGATTGCTCTGCAGGTGGCGCTGCCGGCTTCCCTGCCGGCTTCCCTGCCGGCTTCCCTGCCGGCTTCTCGGCGGGCGCCTCCGTGATCGGACCTCGAGCACTCGTCTGCGGCGGTCGCACCGGCCCCCCGGCGGACTCGCCGACAGCCTCGGACGGCGAATCCTGGGCGGGAGATCCCACACCGACGGCCGCCGCCAGAGCCCCGATCGAAATCAACGCGAGAAAGCGCATCTCAGCCTACCCCTCCAGCCATCGAGAACATCGGCAGGTAGACCGCCGAAAGAATCCCAGCCGTGGTGACGCCCATGAACAGGATCACGAGGGTCTCCACCGAGCCCGACATGCGCTCGACCACGGTCTCGAGCTTCCTGCTGTAAAACACCTCCACCTCGTCCATCACCTTGGGGAGGGTTCCGGACTCCTCGCCGATCTTGAGCATGGCGACGGTGAAGGTGGTGAACAGCTCGGTGCGCTCCGCCGCGTCGCCGAGCTGTCCGCCGCGCTCCACCGACCCCTGCACGTCGCGCAGGGCCACCTGGTAGACGATGTTCTTGTCGAAGATGCCCACCATGGACTCGATGGCCCGGTTCAGGGGCAGCCCCGCCCGCAGCAGCAGGGCGAGGTTGTTGGCGAAGCTCTGCATGCACGAGACCACCACCAGATCGCCGATCAGCGGCAGACCGATCATCGTGCGCTGGTAGTTCTCCCGCCCCTCGGGTGTCTTGATGTAGCGCCGGAAGCCCCACGCCGCGACCACGAGGCCGACGAAAATGGTCAGCCCGTTGTCCGTCAGGAAGTGGGAGATATCCATCACCAACTGGGTCGGACCGGGCAGCGCCTTGCCGGTCGATGCGAACATGGCTGCGAAGGTGGGCACGACCTTGACCATCAGGATGACGACCACGAGCACCGACACCGAACAGACGATCGCCGGGTAGATCATCGCGCTGACCATCTTCCCGCGCAGGACCTGGGCGCGGTCGATCTGTGAGGTGAGCTGCACGAGCACCTCCCCGAGAGTGCCTGACAGCTCACCGCTGCGGACGATCTCGATCCACTCGGTGATGAAGTGCTCCGGGTAGCTGGCCATGGCGTCGTTGAGAGCCGTTCCCGCGCCCACCTGTGCAGCCAGGTCGAGGATGACGTCACGCATCCCGTCGCTCTCGCTCTGCCCCGCCGAGATGATCAGGGCCTCGTAGATCGCCGTCCCCGCCTGGAAGAGGGTGCTGAGCTGCTGGAAGAAGGCCAGCGAGTCGGACATCAGAACCTTGGGGTGGGTCTTGACGCTGACCCTCGGCCTGAGAAAGCCCTTGCGCCCGGAGGTGGCCATGGCTAATCACGCACGCGGATGAACTCCGCGACCTCCTCGAAGCTGGTCAGGCCCTCGCGCATCCGATCGCGGGCGGAATCGGCCAGAAACTGCACCCCTTCGGAGCGTGCCAGGGTCTCGAGATCGGTGATGCTCTTCCCGTTGACGATCGCCTCTTGCAGCGCCTCCGATATGG
>CAYMLL010000209.1:9048-14138 GCA_964390645.1 uncultured Planctomycetia bacterium
GGGTACCACCTGGTAGATGCCCTGACGGCCCTTGTAGCGCTTGCCACCGCACTGGGAACAGCGGGGATCCTGACCGCCGGAGAAGCCGCGAGTTCCGGGCTCCAGCCCGTGCCGACGGGCCAGGTCGTCGGGCAAGTCGCGCTCGACCCGGCAATTGGAGCACAGACGACGCAGGAGCCGCTGGGCCTGCACCATGCGCAGCGCGGGGCCGAGCAGGAAGGGCTCGATGCCCATGTCGCAGAGCCGGTTGATCACCTGCAGCGCGGAGTTCGTGTGCAGGGTGGAGAGGACCAGGTGACCGGTCATCGCCGCGCGCTGGACGATACCGGCGGTCTCCTGATCCCGCACCTCCCCCACCATGATCACGTCGGGGTCCTGGCGCAGGAAGGCGCGCAGCGCCCGGGAAAAATCCAGCCCCACCGCGTGATGGACCTGGACCTGGTTGAGGCCGGTGAACTTGTACTCCACCGGATCCTCGACCGTGGCGATGTTGTCCTCGGGCACGTTGATCTGGGTCAGACAGCAGTAGAGCGTGGTGCTCTTTCCCGATCCGGTGGGCCCGGTCACGAACATCAGGCCGTGGGGTGAATGGGCCGCGCCCATGAAGTCCTTGGCCTGCTTCTCGGTGAATCCCAGGTCCTCGAGCCGCTTGGGGATGCCGCCCTTCTTGAGCAGCCGGATGACCATCTTCTCTCCGTAGACGGTCGGGACCGTCGAGACCCGCAGGTCGATGCGGTCCTCCCCCAGCTTCATCGCGATCGCGCCATCCTGGGGCACGCGCTTCTCGGCGATGTCCATCTTCGAGAGGATCTTGAGCCGGGAGAGGCTGGGGATGAAGAGCGCGCGCGGAGGGGACGAGACCTCCACGAGGGAGCCGTCGACGCGATAGCGCACGCGCTGTGAACCCTCGTAGGACTCGATGTGGATGTCACTGGCGTCCTGCTCGACCGCACCCCGCAGGAGCAGGTTGACCAGCCGGATGACTTGACCCTCCTCCCCCTTGGCCACCGGTTGCGCGAGGTCCAGGAGCAGGCCCCCGTCCGCGTCGGTCTCCTCCCCGGCCTCCTCGTCCGACGAGTCGTGCGACTCGTCGGAGATCTCCCTGACCATGTCGCGCTCCCCGAAGCAGTGCTTCAGCACCGTCCTCAGCAGCGTTTCGGTGCAGGCCAGGGGGCGTACCATGCGACCCAGGCGCATGGCCGCCTCTTCGCAGGCCGTGAACTCCGACGGGTTGAGGCAAACCAGCTCGACCTTCGCGTCCTCGGTCTCCAGGGGGAAGCACCAGGAGTCGCGGCAGAAGGTCTCGGAGACCCGCTGCGAGAGAGTGGACACACGCTCGAGGAACTGCCCGAAGCTCACCGTCTCGACCGTCTCGCCCCCGGCGTCCTTCTCGATCACCCGCAAGGCCTCCGGAGCCTCCTCCGTCGGGGTCTCCTCGACGATATCCGGGTCCTCGAAGGCGTAGCTCCCGACTCTCAGGTGGGCACCGTGGGCAGAGGTGATCGCCTCCTCGGAGGCCCATCGATTGGCCGCGAGGAGGATCTCGGGGGGATCGTCGGGCGACTCGGCCATGGCCGCCCTCAACTCGCCCTGGGCCTTCTCGTCGAGCGCCTCCGCCTCCGTGAGGATGCGGACGATCACCGCCTGGTCGCTGTCGGATCGCAGGGACAGGCTCATGGCGCGCGCTCCTGCGACGGGGCGGCCTCGACCTCGGCCCCGCCTGGCGCCGCGTCCGGCGCGGGCTCGACCGCGTCCCCGGCTGGCGCCGCGTCCGACGCGCCCTGATCCGGAGGTGTCCTGTCGGGCGCTGCCCCGGCAGACAGGGAGGGCTTCCCGGCGCCCGGGCGACAGACGACCGAGGGACGGTCCTCGAGGTCGAGGGCGTAGAAGGTTCCCCGGTGAGAGACGCGCACCACCCCATCCCGCACGGACTCGACCCGCGGCGGCGCCTCGAGATCGAAGCCGATCAGGGCCTCGCCGACCCGCACCGTGCGTCCGGAGATGTGCGCCTGACGCCGGCCCGGCAGCTCGAGCACCGATTCGAGGGTCAGGGAGAACTCCGGCCCCCGGTGCCCCCGGGCACCTCGGGTCCCGCCGTCCCCGGCAGCGACGCCGGCCCCGTCCACGTCGTCCGTCAGCAGGCCCGTCAGCACGACGGAGGTGGCGCCGGCGGGGATGGTGTAGGTGCCGGTGAAGCCGCCGTAGTCCGTCCCGTCGGTCGCGGTACCCGACAGCTGGTAGGTGCCCGTTACGTCGAGGGCCGCGGGCCCGTCGAGGACCAGCTGCGCGGTCACGGCCCCGGCAGATTCCACGGCCGTCTGCTCGGTCAGGCTGAACGAGATCACCGGCGGCACGTCGTCGTCGATGACCCTGACGGTGTGGACCTTGTCCTCGCCCAGGGTCGCGTTCGTCGCCTGATCGAGCGTCAGCACGATCGTCTCGTCCAGCTCGTTGTTCGGGTCCAGGCCCGTCTCGGACCGGGAAGACTTGCCGGCGCGGAAGCAGTCCGCCAATCTCTGGTCCGGCTCGTCGGCGGCCCGCCTGGGCATGTTATCAGACTCGATCTTCGGGACCTTGTCCGGGGGCAGCTTCTTCTGCTCCTCGGGTGTGAGGGTCTTCTTCTTCGGCTCGACTTCGATATGGGCCCAGGCGTAGTAGCTCAGCACGGCGATGGCCAGGAGATGCGCCTTGTTCTGGATGTGCTCAAACATCCTGCCCCTTCCACTTGCCGTCGATACGTTTTACGTTCTTGAGGAGTCCCTTGACCACGCAGGTGAGGCGCACGCCATCCGGATCGGTGACCCGTTCGAGCTGCAAGGCATCGATACGTACGAGCCGCGGCCCGCGCTCCAGCAGGTCGATGAAGTCCACCAGCTGCGAGTAGGTGCCCATGGCGACGACCTCGGAGATCATGATCGAAAAGACGTTGCCCTTGAGGATCTTCTTCTTGGGCTCCAGCGAGATCAGCTTGGCGCCGGATTCCTCGAGCCGCCCGGCGAGATAGTCGCCCCAGACCACCTGATCCACCTCGCTGGGTGTATAGACCTCGTATTCCTTCGTCTGGTTGTACATCTGTTGCAGCTGCTCCGCTGCCTTCTGAACCGCCTTCTGCTTTTCGAGCTCGGCCCGACTCTCCTGCAGGCGACTCGCCATCGGTCTCGCGACGGCGAAGAGGCCGATACCGAGCAGCACGATGGAGAGCAGGAAACGCAGCTGGATGGGATCACCGGCGCTGTTGGCCAGATAGCGCTTCGCAGCTTCGATTTTCTCGGGTGAGATTCCGGTTTCCACGTCGCGTTACCCCTGCCCTCGTACGCAAACGACGATGAACTTGGCCAGGTCCCCAGCCTTCGCGCGCTTCTCGTAGCGCACGTTGGCGCCCTTGACGACCGGAAACTCGCCGGTCAACGCCTCCGAGGATTTCAGAGCATCCGTCAGCTCGGTCATCTCGGGCGGCGTGGCATCACGGTCGTCGAAGGGCACCTGCCCGTAGACAGTGAACAGGTCGCCCGTCGAGCGACCGCGATTGGCACCGAAGCCCACCAGCCCGCGTCGGCCGCGGATCTCGAAGACGGTCATGGAGGCGGGCAGAAGCCGCGGCAACTCGGTCAAGATGGGCCGCCAGAGCGTGCGTTCCACGATGAAGTACTGCGCCAGTTCGGTCTCCTTCGACCCGCTCGCGTGTTCCGTGCGAAGTTTGGCCTCGTCCACTGTTTTGGCCATGCTTCCAATCCCCGGTTTAGCCTTGGTGACGCGATCGTCTGGTTTGACAGCCAGGTCCGCGGCTTCTTTACTCGTCGCAACCTTCTCCGCATTCGCTTCCGTCTTGTCGTACGCCCGGTATCCGATGCCGGAGATGACCAACACCAGGGCCGTGACGGCCACCACGGGGAAGTTCTCCACCAGGCCGCGCGGGGGGCGGATGTCGCTGAAGAGCTCCGTCTGACCGGGGCGTTGTCGCAGGGTCGCCGATCCGACGGCGAAGGCCATGGCTTCCTCGCCCGCCTCCAGGAGGCCTGCCACCTCGGTGGGAACGCCGCAGGCCTCCTCGAAGCGCTTGCCCTCGTCGGGCTCACCCCCCGTGCGCAGGACGACGCTCTTCGGCGGCGGCAAGCCGAGCTGGCTGCGGCCGTAGGCCAGCAGGCTCAGGACGGCCATGCGCGGGTTCTCGATGCCCTCCTGGCCCGGCCAGTCGAAGGGGCGCCACGCCAGGAGAGTCTTGCCGTGGAACAGGACCGCGAGCCCCGCGTCCCGGGTGGGCAGGATCTGGATCTCCACCTGGCCCGCCTTCGGAGCCCGGCGCCTGGCCAGGATCACGCGGCTCAAGGCGTGGGGAGCCGGCATCAGCAGGGCCTGTTTGGCGGTCTTGGGATTCTCGATGGCGTCCAGGAGCTCCTGGGCGAGGAGGCGCCGGCACGCGGTTAACTGCGTGTGAGGTCCCGTCGGCAGGGATACGGACTCGCGCAGGCCGACCAGACCGCCTTCCAGGCCGGGGAAGCGCCCTTCGGCCTGCTTGCTCGCGGAAGAGTCGTCCTCCGGGAGCACGGGCACGATGGCCGAGAGCGTCTGCAGGGTCCCCACCCCCAGACCGAGGCGACCCTGGATATGTCCCTCCTCGAACGCCTTGCGCAGGGCTCCGCCGGGTCCCTCGTCGTCGATCGGCAGCTCGAAGCGCCGGCGCTCGACGGGCCCCGTGAGACCGGTGCCCACGACGCAGCCGATCAACCTAGCCTCACTGAAGACGACCCCCGTCGCACTGGGCATGGGGAGTCGCCAGCGACGCTTCGCCATCGAATCTCCTCGTTCAGGGGATCACGCCGAATCGCTCCGGGCCACCGATGGGCAGGAGCCGGTCGACGAAACGTCCCTGCCGCTCGAATGAAAGGCCCTTCGCGCCCCGCAGGGCACGAAGGGCGTTACACAACCTTCCGGGGCAAGCCTGGTGAAATGTCTCGCTGGTGGCCGGCCGGGGGCCGCCACCAGCTCAACAGCCGATCACGGAGCATTCTGGAAGGGGTTGACCTCGATCGGAATCGTACTGTTCAGGACGTCGAAACCATCCTGGGTGAAGATCACCGTGTAGGCGCCCT
>CAYMLL010000210.1:0-8763 GCA_964390645.1 uncultured Planctomycetia bacterium
CAGGAGTGCAAGGGCCGGGTGAACTCCGCTACTCGTCGAAGTCCTCCACGCCCAGGCGCACCAGATGCGCCTTCAGGGTTCGCCCGGCGAGCTCCCAAAGACCTCGCGGAACATCGTCGTAGGAAGCTGCCAGCAGCTCGTCCATGCCTCGGACGCCCGCGTCCAGCGCGGCCTGGATCTTGCGTTCGCGAGCGAGCCGGTGATCGATTTGCGCCTGGATCACCTGCTTCGGTTGCGTCATCTCGCAACCGTGCGACGGGATCATCAGGTCGAAGTCGACCCGCAGCAGTCGTTCCATGCTGTCCAGGTAGGCCGACATGTCTCCACCGTGACCGTGCGGAATAACGATGGAGCTCTGCGCCGCGACCATGTCACCGGAGATCAACGTCGCGCTGGATTCTTCCAGGAAGCAGAGGTGGCCGGGATCATGGCCCGGAGTGTGCAGGCAGCGCAGTCGCCATCCGGGATCGCCCTGGATCGAGATCACCTCGCCGTCGTGAAGCAGACGATCGACCGGGAAGTCCACCTTCTCCGCGGTCGCCTCGTGCGCCCAGATCGGGGCGCTGTACCGATCCCTCAACAGAGTGGCCGAGCCGATGTGGTCGGCGTGACCATGAGTCAGGAGCACCGCCGACAGCCGGGCTCCGTCGCACATCCAGTACTCCAGCTGCTCCGTGAGGCGCTGCTGTTCCTCGACAGCCGTCGGAGCCGGATCGACGACGAACAACCGAGCCTCGCCGAGCGACAGACAGTTCGTGTGCCGCGCCGGAGGCAAGGTGGGTGTGCGGAGCGGGATCACGTGGATACCCGGACGGACCTCGTAGCCGCTCGCGTCGCCGGCGGTGAGCGGCTCGTCCACCCGGAGTCGCTCGAGTGCCGTCTCCACCGGGAACGTGTCCAGCAGCTCCAGAACCAGCGCCACGGGCGGCGCGAGCTCGAGCTCCTTTCGCCGCCACCGACTCCGGGCATCACCCGGCTGCATCCACTCCAGCGCGACGAGCTCTCCGGTGATGAGCTCCTCGTCGCCCACGGCTACCTGATCGATCAGATAGAAGCGCGCGTGAAACCTCCGCGGACTCGTTGCCGGCGTCACGAAGACGCCGGCCCGCTGGACTCGCGACCCAACCACCCTCACCCCCCCCGGCCCCCTCATCGATCATATACACGCGCGGGGGCACCCGCCGCGGACGCGTGGCCGGCGCCACGAAACCGCCGCCCGGCTGGAGTCGCGCCCCATCGACCCGCAGGTTGTAACGCTCCAGAAAATCCTGAAAGAGCAACTCTCCATCGAGCAGCGCCTTGCGGGCCTCTCGACGTTCGTCCGGTGAAGGCAACGAGCCCTTCACGATCAGCAGGCCGGTCTCTTCGAAGAGCTCCCGCGCGAGAGCCACCGCATCACCCGAGACGACACCGCCCGAATCGACACCGCCCGAATCGACACCGCCCGACACGACACCGGCATGATCGTCGGCATCCACGGAGCCACCAGGGAACGCGTACAGCCCCCCCATGAACTTCAATCGCGGGTTGCGACGGACCAGCAGTACGCGGCCGTCATCCGACCGGATGACGCCGGCGACCGCTTCGCGAGGGACTGCGTCCTGCACCACCGTTCAGCCCGCGTTCGTCCCTCCGAGAGCCGGGCTGCCGGTGAGACGCGTGACGATCTCGTCGACCGACGCGTCGGCTCGCTCCCGGATCTCGGTAGCGGTCTGGTCCTGGATGGGGTGCGCCACGAAGACGGGCTCGTAATCAGGACGCCCCAGCGCAGCCGCCTGCACGCGCGCGGCGGTCCGGAACTCCGTCGTGGCGACCGCCACGGTGGGAACCCCATCCGTCTCCAGCCGAATCGAGTCGTGCACACTGCACGTCGTGCAGGACCCTCAGTCCGCGAGCGCCTCGACGACCGCGTCGCAGGGGCGGGAGAGGAGATCTTCAAGAACTTCGTCCGGCGCGAGGCGCGTGAACGTCGGCTTCGCGGTCCGGATGACCTCCTTCACGCCGTAACCGGTCCGCAGCCGCTCCTCGAGCCGGTCCAGGAAAGGCCGGCCGCCCCCCTTGCGGATATCGAGAAGAGCAACAGTGGCACCCTCCAGCGTCGCGAGTCGCGGCGCCGGCCGGCGGTCCGGTCTGCTGGCTTCGTCGAGCGGGTGAACGAGCACCGTCGTCATCGTCGGATCTCCCGTCAGCCTCGGTGAGAGACTCAATATAGCATGCGGCGAGCGACGAATCGAGTCGTCCGTCAACGAGAGCCTCCCTGGATGTCACCCTCCCTGCGCTACGCCCTCATCGCCCCGCACAGAGGAGGCTTCCAGTCGAGGGCCTCGTGCTCCGAGAGCACCGAGTCGTACTTCTCGGCGACGGCATCGGGAAACGGCGACATGCGGCGGCTCTTCATGTCGACGTGGCCGGAGATCATCTCGCAGGTCGCCGCGATATTCTCCCGGGTGTCGTTGCGGAGGAAGTGTATCGTGTGAATTCGCTTTGCCGACCGACCGACGAATCGAGCGTGAAGCGTCACGTGCTCGCCGGCGTGCACCTCGGCGAGATACCTCATGTGCGACTCGAGGAAGAAGCAACCGACGTGATGGACCTCCCTGTAGTCGCGATCGAAACCCAGCATCCGGAAGACCCAGCTGTTGGAGCGGCCGAACAGCATCCCGTACCACGCCACGTTCATGTGCCCGTTGCGGTCGAGATACTCCTCGGGGATCGTCGTCCGGTACGTCAGTGGCAATCCGGACAGATCCGTCGCCATCCGTCGACTCGATCTCATGCTGACTCCGACGCTGCGTGTAGAGGAACGGTCGGCGGGCTCGGCCGACGCCTTGTGTGAGGTGTGCCCCGAAGTATACTTTCGGGCGCCCGACGGCTCCAGACCGGAGACCGTTCGATGGTCGAGAATGCGCTGAAGCGAGCCGGACCGAGCCCGGCTCTCGTGGTGGCGGCGAGGCTCGGTGGAGGAGCTTGACGAACGATGGACGTCGAAAATCGAGTGGCCCTGATCAGCGGCGGCGCGTCCGGCCTCGGGGAAGCGACGGCGCGACGCCTCGTGAGCGCGGGAGCGAAGGTCCTCGTCGCCGATCTCAACGAGGAGCGCGGGGAAGCGCTCGCAAAGGAGTTCCCGGATCGGGTCGTCTTCACACGATGCGACGTCACGAACGAGGAGCAGGTGGCCGCGACCATCGAGCGGGCGATCACCGCATTTCAGCGCATCGAGATCGTCGTCAACTGTGCGGGCATCGGTGCCGGCGGCCGCACGATTCGACGCGACGGCCCGTATCCGCTCGACACTTTCAAGAAGGTCGTCGGCGTCAACGTGATCGGGACATTCTCGGTGCTGAGCCGGGCTGCTCGCGAGATGGCAAAGAACGACCCCGACGAGAACGGCTGTCGCGGCGTCATCGTCAACACGTCCTCGATCGCCGCTTTCGACGGTCAGATCGGGCAGGTCGCATACTCGGCGTCGAAGGGAGCCATCGTCGGGATGACACTGCCGATCGCGCGGGACCTGTCGACGGTGGGCATCCGCATATGCACGATCTGTCCGGGCACCTTCGACACGCCGCTTCTCGGTCGACTGGCGGAAGATATCAAGCACGCCCTCGCGGCGGCGATTCCGAATCCTCGCAGGCTCGGACATCCGGACGAGTTCGCGAGGCTCGTGGAGCACATCGTCGTCAACCCGTACCTCAACGGCGAGACGATCCGCCTCGACGGCGCGCTGCGGATGGCACCGAAGTAGTCACGGCACTCGAAGCCACGAGCGGCCCCACACGGGTAGCCCACACGGGGAGCCCGTCTCACTCGACCGGGTACGTCACCGGCTCGCTTCCGGCCGTGCTCCCACCCCAGCCTCCCATGACCGCCGAGAACTTGCCCGCAGTGCCGCCGGCGACGACGATGTGGACATCGCCCGGATCGCGGAACTTCCGGTAGCAGGGAAGGCCGTCGATCGTGACCTCCTCGTAGTGCTCCTCGAGCCCCGTGCCCTCGCCACCGTCCTTCACCTCGTAGGCCTGCTTCGGCACACCCGTGTTCTCGAAGAGCCAGTCCCTCGCTTCCTGCTTCGACAGGCCTCCTCCTCCGATCGTCCGGGCGTGCTCCGGTCCCAGCACGACGAGAACCCGGTCGACGCGGCAGTCGCGGTAGGACCGGACCGTCGAGAGCGTGCGCGACAACGACCGCAGGACGCCTTCCGCGGTCCGCGCCGTATGCTCGCTGACGCCGCGAGGAGGCTCGGCTGCGAAGAGCGTCAACGCACTTCGCTCCCGATCGAGGCCGCGGTCCACGTGGTAGGGCTCCCACGGACTCGCCTCCTCGTTCTCGGCGATGCAGCACGAGAACTTCGCGGAGTTCCCGAGCGTGGACATGTCAATCGACTCGGGGCTCGCGCCACCGAGGTTGCGCAGGATCAGCTGGAGCGCGCGGCCCAGCGTGCTGTTCGCACGGGACACGTTGCTGAACACGTTCTGAGCGCAGGCGAAGCCGAGCGCGCGGCGAACCGAACCGTTGATGAGAATCAACGGGGCGGCGAAGTGGGTCGTCGCCTGCACGCCGTGGAGGTTCAGCCGCTCGTCACAGGCGGCGCGAACCAGCGCCGGAAGGAGCCGCATCATCTCGGGAGTGCAGCCCGCCATCACGGCATTGGCCGCGATCTTCTCGATGGTGGCCGCTCCGTAATTCGGCGGGACGTGCGCGATCGTCTCTTCGGGGGGGGCAGTGGCGACGGCGAGCATGCGATCGACTCGCTCGGCAGTCGGCGGGACGACAGGCAACGGATCCGCGAACCCCATCTTCCGGCAATACTCGTACGGATCGACATCGTCGGTGAGCTCGAGCCGTGACGCCCGCGTCCCCGGACGCGAGTACACGTCGACCGCCGGGACCGCCGTGCCTCCGGCGGCGGGCTCGAGGTGACGCGATCCACAGCCCGGCTTCGAGGCGGGTCGCCCGTCGAACTCGTCGGCAACGACAGGAGCCTCTCGCCCGTGATGCCGGCAGATCTCGCCCGCGATCTCGTTCAGGACCGACTTGTCGAAGCCCGGGTGCGATCGCAATATCGCACCGCCGGCGGCGACCAGAAAGAGGCACGGAACCGCAACCGGATCGAAGCGTCGAGAGACGTCGAGCTCGTGGTCGATCAGGACCGGCAATCGATCTGCCGTCGTGAGCGGCAGCGGCTCGTCGTCCTGCGCGATGACCACCACGCGACTGGCTTGCCCCACCAGCTCTGCGGCAAGCCGGTCCAGGTACGGGAGGATCAGTGCGCACGTGGGACAATCGCTGCTGACAAAAACGACGAGCGTGAGACCGTCGCCGGCCCAGTCGATCGCCGACGGAGAGCCGCGGCGGCGAGGTAGCGAGACTTGCGGTGCCTGATCGCCCCGGGTCAACATGCGGCAGCTCCTCGCTTTCCGCGCCGTCGGAATCGTCGCCGACCGCGTTGAGCCTCTGTCACGGTTGACTTCGATCCCCTTCTCTCGTAAACCTGCTGGCTGATTCCGATCAGTGTACAGCAAGACCGGTCCTCCGAGGCAAATGCCGTCGAAATCGACGGGACTGAGGAAGAGGGATACGCGATGAGCGATCGATTCTCGATGCAGGGGAAAAACGCGATCATCACTGGCGGCACGCGCGGCATCGGCCTGGCGATTGCCAGGGGTTTCGTGGAGGCAGGTGCGACGGTCACCGTGTGCGGCCGCAAGCCCGAAGGAGCGGAGTCGGCAGCCGCGGAGCTCGACGCGCCCGACCGGGTGCTCGCAGTTGCCGCACACGTCGGGAAGAGCGACGACGTCGACCGGTTGATCTCGCAGGCCGAGGATCGTTTCGGCCCGGTGAACGTCGTGGTCAACAACGCGGGAACGAACCCGTACTACGGGCCGATCATCGACTCGGAGGAGTGGGCGTTCGACAAGACCATGGACGTCAATCTTCGCGCGCCCTACGTGCTCTCGCTCCGTCTGGCTCGAAAGATGGTCGAGGGCAGCGGCGGGTCCATCCTGAACATCTCCTCCGTGGCCGGTCTCACCGCATCGAAAAACCAGGGGATCTACTCGGTTTCGAAGGCGGCCTTGATCATGCTGACGAAGGTGATGGCTCGCGAGATGGGTCGGGGCGGCGTCCGGGTGAACTGCATCCTCCCCGGTCTGATCAAGACCCAGCTCAGCCGCGAGCTCTGGGAGAACCCGGAGCGCGCAGCGGCGGCGGCGGAGCGCAAGGCGCTCGGGCGCCTCGGCGAGACTGACGAGCTCGTGGGGGCGGCCGTCTATTTCTGCTCGGAAGCCGGCTCGTTCACGACGGGAGCCGTGCTGCAAGTCGACGGCGGCCTGGTGATCTGAGCCGAGCGGCGAACCCGGGCTCGGCGCCGAGCGACAACCGCAACGATGAAGACCCTCCGACGCCGGGCAAGACCCACGAGAACGAACGAGACGACATGGATCTGAAGCTCTCCGCCAGCGACGAAGCGTTTCGCGATGAGTTCCGGGCATGGCTCCGTGCGAATCTGCCGGAGCCCTGGACGGACCCTCTGACCGACGAAGACACCCGGCGACGCCACACGAAGTACCTGCGAGAGTGGCAGCGGACCCTCTACGAGGGGGGCTGGGCCGGCATCACCTGGCCTCGCGAGTACGGAGGACGCGGCGCGTCGGTCATCGAAAGCGCGATCTACCAGGAAGAGCTGGCGCTCGCGGACACTCCGCCACAGGTCGGAACCATCGCGCAAGGCCTCGTCGGACCGACGATCATCCCGGTCGGAACCGAGGCGCAGAAGAAGCAGTTCCCGTCGCGGATCCTCTCGGGCGAGCACATCTGGTGCCAGGGCTACTCCGAGCCGAACGCGGGCAGTGACGTCGCAGGGCTCGCGACACGCGCGGTGCTCGACGGGGAGGAGTTCGTCGTCAACGGCCAGAAGATCTGGACGAGCGGCGCTCAGATCTCGGACTGGTGCATGCTCCTGGTACGAACCGATCCGGACGTGCCGAAGCACAAGGGCATCACCAGCCTGCTCGTCGACATGAAGTCGGAAGGAATCGAGGTCCGCCCCATCCGACAGATGAGCAGCGACAGCGGATTCAACGAGATCTTCTTCACCGATGTCCGTGTGCCGCGAGAAAACGTGCTCGGCGAGATCAACACCGGGTGGCGAACAGCGATCGCCACGTTGATGAACGAGCGCTCCAACCTCGGAACGGGCGCGTACATCGGATTCAAGCGCAACTTCGATGCGCTGGTCGAGCGGGCGCGATCCGTCGTCCGCGGCGGCGTTCCGGTGGCCAGGGACCCGATCGCGAGGCAGAAGTGCGCTCAGGCCTGTGTCGAGCTCGAGGTCTTCCGCCACAACATGAACCGTACCCTCAGCCGCGTGGCGACGGGCGGTGTTCCGGGGCCGGAGGGCTCGATCCTCAAGCTCTACTGGAGCGAGATGAACCAGCGAATCTCCCGCACCGCGATGGAGGTCCTCGGAGACGTCGCGCAGCTGACGGACGAGGATGACGGGCGCTGGGTCTACAACTTCCTGCGCAGCCGCGGGAACACCATCGAGGCCGGCACGAGCGAGATTCAGAGAAACATCATCGCCCAGCGCGTTCTCGGTCTTCCCCGAAGCTACTGATCGCGGGCTGCGAAGCACGACGAGGCATACCCGGATGAACTTCGATCTCTCCGACGAGCAAAAACTCCTCCAGGAATCGGCGCGTCGATTCCTCGCCCGCCACTGTGAGATGCCCCGTGTGCGAGAGCTGATGGAGACCGAGACGGCGGTCGACGAATCCCTCTGGAAGGCAGCCGCGGATCAGGGCTGGCCGGGCATGACGCTACCCGAGGCCGACGGAGGGCTCGGGCTCGGCTTGATGGAGCTGGCGGTGGTCTTCGAGGAGATCGGCCGGGCGTGCGCGCCGGGCCCGTTTCTCTCCACGCTCTGGGCCGCGACGCTCATCGCGGAATCGCGCGACAACGCAGAGCCGGTCGAGCTTCTCGGACAGCTCGCATCGGGCAGTACACGTGCCACCGTGGCACTCCTGGAGTCCGACGCCAGCTGGGATTTGGCGCACGTCGCGCAGGAGACCGTCGCCGGGGATGATGACTTCCGGATGAACGGACGCAAGACGTGTGTCATGGACGCAGGCTCGGCAGATCATCTCGTCGTGGCAAGTCGTCTGCACGGTGATCTCGTGCTCTGTGTCGTCCCCACCAAGGCGGACGGCGTGACCGTCACCCCGACGCCGGGCATCGATCTCACGCGCCGGCTCTGCCAGGTCGACTTCGAGAACGTCACGGTCGACCGAGGCGCGGTGCTGGCCCGGGGCGATCGTGCCAGAGACGCACTGGCCAGATCGATGTCGGTCGGCGCTGTGGCCGCCTGTGCCGATCTCGTCGGTGGTATGGACCGGGTGCTCGAGACCAGCGTCGAGTACGTCAAGACGCGGAAGCAGTTCGGGCAGCTCATCGGCTCGTTCCAGGCGGTGCAGCACCAGTGCTCCGACATGCTCCTCATGCTCGAGAGCTCTCGCTCGGCGACCTACTTCGCCGCCTGGGCAGCGAGTCCTGCCCACGGTCCTGCCGGCGACCGGGACCCCGACTGCGATCGAGCCGTATCGATCGCCAAGGCCTACTGCTCGGACGCCGGACGCGAGGTCGGAAACCGCGCGATTCAGGTCCACGGAGGGATCGGGTTCACGTGGGAGTACGACCTGCACCTCTACTACAGGCGCGCCAAGGCATCCGAGCTGATGTTCGGCGACGCTACCTTCCACCGCGAGG
>CAYMLL010000210.1:8863-14038 GCA_964390645.1 uncultured Planctomycetia bacterium
CGCTGTCCCGCGTCAGACACTCACGCGAGGAAACTCCGGCGGCCGCTTCTCGACGAACGAGCTGACCCCTTCCTTGAACTCGTCACGCACGAGGCTCTCTTTCATGAGCTGTTCGGAATCATCGAGCGCCGTCTTGAGATCGACGAGGAGGTGCTCGTAAACCTGCCGCTTCATGATCGAGAGCGACAGCGGGGCGCAGCTCTTCGCCAGCTCGCGAACGTAGTCCTTCGCGTGGTCGATGAGCTCGTCTGCGGGCACGACACGGTTCACCAGGCCGATGCGCTCCGCTTCCGCCGCCACGACCTTGCGCGCGGAGAGTATCAGGTCCATCGCGTGAGCCACGCCGACGAGCCGGGGCAGTATCCAGCTCAGCCCCCACTCGGCGATGAGCCCCCTGCGGGAGAACGCGGTATGAAAGCTCGCCTTCTCCGACGCGAAGCGCATGTCACAGAAGCACGCGATCGGCACCGCTATCCCGGCACAGGGCCCGTTGACCGCGGCGATGACGGGCTTGCGGAGCGAGGCGGCGTAGGTGGTCACCTGGCGAAAGCCCGCGTCCATCGTCTCGTCGCCTGGATCGGCCGTCGTGGATCCGGACGAGGACTGCCGGTCGCCCTGAGAGATCGACTGCAGCCGGCCCATGTCGGCCCCGGCGCAGAAACCGCGGCCGGCACCGGTCAGGATGATGCCGACGACGCGTTCGTCCTTCTCGGCCTCGGCGAAGGCGTGCCGGAGCTCCCGGGCCATCTGAGGAGTCCACGCGTTGAGCTGATCGGGTCGGTTGAGCGAGATGACCGCGGTCGGGTCATCGAGTTCGTAGAGAATCTCCTCGTACATTGTCAGGTCTCCATGGAAGTCGATTGCGGGAGGGGATCGAGAACCCCAGGAGCGTGATGCGAATCCTAACGAACAGCGAAGTCAGGGTCGAGGCCGGAAGAGTGCCCGGCGCCGGCGCCTCTCGCACCGGGGTCAGCGCGAGGTGGAGGCCGTCCGTCCCGCTCGTCAAGAGGCTGTGGATTGTCGACGGCTGAAATGATGGGTTATCATCGCGCGCGATGACCTTCGAGAGGCCGGACTTGCGGCAGAGGTCGGGATGACCCCGGACGCTCCACGACGAATGACCTTGCTCACGGTCGCCTTCCCGGGCACGTCACTTCCGGAGGCCGCAGAACGCACGGCCGACCAAGAGCTCGCGTTCTTCGAGAAGCGCGTCCGGCCGGTGCTGGTGGAACGCTGCTACGAGTGCCACTGCGGCCGCGCCAGGAAACTGGAGGGCGGCCTGCCGAAGAGCTGTGCCGGCACGGACCGGCCGGTCGCCGGGTTGATCAAGGATCTCAAACGCCGTGGGATGCTGGACGACACGCTCGTGTTCCGGTCAGGGGAGCTCGACACCGTGCACTTGCACGACATGCACGCCACCATCCGGCATCAACCCGGTCTCGACCACGAACGCCTGACGTGGCGGCGTGGCGGGCGTGAGCTCCGGCTGACGGATGTCCACGGCAAGGTCGTTCACGAGATCCTCGCCTGACGGATCGTCCGCCGGAAAGGGAGCGCGACAAGGGGCTCTCGGAGCGGATCGACAGGCTCGAAGTGAGAACATATCGATGAGCGATCCCGGCGACCTGATCGAGGTGCGGCCCAACCACCGATTCGACGAGCCCGCCCTGGCGGCGTACCTCCGTGAGCATCTCGACGGCTACTGCGAACCGATGACCGTCCGGCAGTTCGAGGGAGGACAGTCCAACCCCACCTTCCTGCTGACGACGCCGGGCGGCTCCTACGTTCTTCGCAAGAAGCCTCCCGGCGAGCTCCTGCGGAGCGCGCACCAGGTCGAGCGCGAGTACCGCATCTACGAGTCGCTCCGTGGGACCGACGTTCCCGTCCCCCGCACGTTCCTGCTGTGCGAGGACGACTCCGTCATCGGCACGCCGTTCTACGTCATGGAGCTCCTCGACGGACGCGTTTTCCGCAGTGCTGCGCTACCGGGCATCGACGCTGCCGAGCGTGCGGCGATCTACGCGGAGATGAACCGGGTGCTGGCGACTCTCCACGGCGTGGACTACCAGGCGAGAGGCCTCGGCGACTACGGCAAGCCCGGCAACTACTTCGTGCGCCAGATCGGACGCTGGACGAAGCAGTTCCTGGCGGCCAAGACGCACGACATCCCGTCGATGGACCACCTCATGGAGTGGTTGTCAGCGAACGTGCTCGACGACGACACGACGACGATCGTCCACGGTGACTACCAGCTCTACAACCTCATGTACCATCCCGTGGAGCCACGCGTGGTGGCCGTGCTCGACTGGGAGCTCTCCACGCTCGGACATCCGATGGCGGATCTGGCCTACAGCTGCATGAAGTACCACGCGACGCGACGGGGCGCAGGGGTGACTCCGGGCGCGGGGATTCCGTCGGAAGAGGAGGTCCTGGTGGACTACTGCGAACGCAGCGGACGTACGCGCATCGAGAACTGGAACTTCTACCTGGCCTTCTCCTTCTTCCGGCAAGCGAGCATCGTGCAGGGCGTCTACAAGCGAGGACTGCAGGGGAACGCCACCTCGGAGCAGGCGCTCGGCGTCAAGGACGCCATCGCGGCGGCGTCCGACAAGGGCTGGGAGCTGGCCCGTCGCTCGGCCGGCTGAAGACGAGAAGCCGGGCGGCCGGGAAGACCGGGGAGCATTACTCCTCCTTGATGCACAGGACCGTGTTGCCACGGGCCTGGTTGTTCTCGAAGAGCTCGAACGCGTTGATGAAGTCATCGAAGGGGAAGAGGCGATCGACGCGCGGCTGCACCTGACCCGTCGTCAGGAAGCCGAGGAGCTCGGAGACGTTCTGCTCCTGCTCCCGGGGATAGTCTCTTGCCCAGCTTCCCCACATGCTCCCGACGGCCACGGCCTGCTTGATCAGCAGCATCCCGGGGCGAATCGGCTTCTGACCGCCGGTGAAGCCGACCAGGCAAAGCTTGCCGAGCGGCCGGACCGAGGAGACGAGCGCCCCCTCGAAGAGCTCCCCCTGGACCATGTCGACGACCAGATCCACGCCCGCCGGATGACCCAGCTCGGCGGACGCCTGCTTGACGTCGTTCTTGAACTTCCTGTAGCTCTCCCGGTCTCTGCCGTAGCAGAGCACCCGGTCCGCGCCGGCCTCGGCAGGGGGCTCCTTCTTCTCGGGGACGCTGACCCCGGCGATCACCTGCGCGCCCATGACCTTGGCCAGCTGGATCGCCGCCATGCCGACACCGCCCGAAGCGCCGTCGACGAGCACCAGGTCACCCGGACCGATCTCGCCGAGGACCTTCAGCGAATGGTAGGCCGGGAAGTAGTTGCGGCCCAGGTTGGCGCACTTGGACAGATGAACTCCGTCGGGAGCCTTCCAGACGGACTGAGCGGGGACCTTGACGACCTCGGCCATCCCTCCGAGGCCCGGCTGCGCGATGACCCGGTCGCCGACCTGCAGACGATCGACTCCGGCGCCGACCTCGATCACGGTTCCGGCGGCGTCCATCCCCGGCACGTAGGGGAGCGACGGCTTGTGCTGGTAGAGGCCCTGCGCCTGAAGCGCGTCCGGATACTGAACGCCCGCGTAGTTCGCACGGACCAGGACGTGTCCATCCTCGCATCCGGGCCGCGGTATCTCGTCCAGCGCGAGGACGTCACTCAAGGGATCAGGAGTCGGAACCGGCTTGCCCTCTTCGTCGAGCCCGGCGTAGCGGTGACAGCGGATCGCTTTGATCAGATCGCTCATGATGATTCAGGGTAGTCTGAGCCCGACAAGCTCCGGTTTGATTCCGCCCCCGCCGAAGAACCTGCCACCGCCCACGGCCACGACGATCCACTGCTTCCCCTTGTGCAGGTAGGTGATCGGATTGCCGTAGGGAGTGGCGGGCAACGGAATGGAGCCCAGGTAACGACCTGTCTTCTTGTTGTAGACGCTCAATCGCCGCGGGCTCTCGTCCCCGGGCACGTCCCGGCCGCCATGGGTCACGAAGAGCAGTGTTCCGGTGACCATCGGCCCGCCGGCATGAAAGCCCCCCCCTCCGAGGGGCGGCAACTTCAGGTGCCGGATCGCCGGGTGGTCGCGGGGACCGTCGCCGTGCGGCGTCATCCAGCTGTGGTCGCCGGAGCGCATGTCGATGGCGGTGATGCGGCAGTAGGGCGGCTTGACCAGGGGGAGGCCTCGAGGCCCCTTCACCCCCGACGTCCAGCCCCTCGGCACCCAGTCGAGGTCGGAGCGCGCCGGATCCGGCTTGACGAGCACCAGCGCCCGAGGGGAGGACAGCGACGGGATAAAGAAACGAGAGGATTCCGGATCGAAGGCCGCCCCCGGCCAGTTGGCCGCGCCGGCGTCGCCGGGCAGGTGGATGACCGGCTTGCCTTTCTCCAGCGTCCTCGGCGGCGTGAAGAGCTGACCGATCGTGTACTCTGCACGAACGATCTCGAGCGCCTCTGCTCGCAGCTCGGGGGTCAGGTCGATCAGATCGTCTTCCGTGACTCCCTGTCGATCGAAAGGGGCGGGTCTGGTCGGAAAAGGCTGCGTCGGCGAGGCGCGCTCACCGGGGGTGCTGCTCGCCGGTACGGGACGCTCCTCGATCGGCCAGACCGGCTTGCCCGTGACCCGGTCAAAGACGTAGGTGAACGCCTGCTTGCTGATCTGTGCGAGCGCCTTGATCTTCTTTCCGTCGACCGTGATGTCCATCAGCGTCGGCGCTGTCGGGAAGTCGTAGTCCCACAGGCCATGGTGCACGCACTGGAAGTGCCAGACCCGCTTGCCGGTCTCGCCGTCCAGGCAGACAACGCTCTCGGCGAAGATGTTGTCCCCGAGTCGGTGGCCACCGTAGAAGTCGTTGGTCGGCGTACCCGTCGGCAGGTAGACGTACCCGAGCTCGTTGTCCACCGCCATCATCGACCAGACGTTCGCGGCGCCGGTGTACTTCCACGAGCCCTTCTCCCAGGTCTTCACCCCGAACTCGCCCGCCCGGGGAACGGTGCGGAAGATCCACTTCCGCTTCCCGGTACGAACGTCGTAGCCGCGCACGTGCCCGGGAGGGCCCTGCCGGGTGATGGCCAGGTCCGCGACGATCGACCCGACGACCACCGTGTCGCGACAGATCGCCGGCGGAGAGGAGTGCGTGACGGAGCGAGGAGTGACGGGACGTCCGAGGTCCTTGCTCAG
>CAYMLL010000211.1:0-14014 GCA_964390645.1 uncultured Planctomycetia bacterium
TCGAGACGGTGGTGTCGCGGATGCAGACGTCGGCGTCGCGGGAACGCCCGATGAGGAAGCTCTCACCGTCGACCTCCAGAGCCCAGCGGCCGCCCTTGACCAGATCTCTCAGAATGAAGTGTGCCACGATGACTCATGATAGAGGCGCGGGAGTGGATGCCCAAGGGCGTGTGTGGTTTTTCGAGCCCCGTCGTGACATGCCGTGCCCTGCAAGTTAGACTGCCGTACGGTGCCGTGGTGGTGGCGCCGTCCCGCTGCGAAAAGAAGAAAACGAAGAGAAGCGAAGGAGCCGTCATGGCCCAGGATCCGTCGGGTCGCTCCCGGCGCACCATGGTCGGTCGGCAGCGTCGTCCGTTCGCGCTGTCGGTCGTCGTGTTCTTCGCGCTGATCAACGTCGGCGGGTTGATCGCCATCTACCGCGCGCTGCGAACCGAGGAGCGGACCTTCACGGTGAAGAGCGTCTCGGCGCTCGGCGAGGTGGAGGTGGATCACATCGTCCATGTTGTTTTCGACCGCGAGATCGGTCCTTCGCGTTCGACGGCGTCCGCAGACGTGTCGCAGGGCCTCGTCGAGGCGGACGACGGACTGCTGACGCTCCTCGTGGAGACCGTCGCCGGCACGGTGACGCCAGACGAGGTGCCGTTGGCGGGGGCCGTGACGTGGGCCGACCCGCGTACGCTCGTGTTCCGTCCGCGAGAGAGGCTGCCGCGTGCGACGCCGCTGCGCCTCGTCGTCTCCTCCGGAATTGCCAGGGCTGCGGGCTGGACCCTCGAGGGTGAGACGACGTATCGCTTCCACACGACACGCCCACGTCTCGTCGAGGTGCGGCAGACCAGCTACTCGACCGGATTGCACGCGACGCTGAGCCTCGTCTTCAACGATGTCGTCGCCGCCGTCGAGCTCCAGCGGCATCTCGAGCTCGTCGACGACGACGGCGGGCTGCTACGCTTCACCGTCCTCGGCGAGGAGCCGGCGCGGGACCTGAGGATTCGCACCCTGGAGCCGGTGCGCTCGCTGCGTCTGCGATTGCGCGAGGGCCTGCGCGGCGCGGCCGGGATCCTCGGCCTCGAGGACACGGTCGAGCGCGGTGTCGAGCTGACGCAGAGGCTGCGTCTGACATCGGTGACGTCCGAAGCGGCCGGGCGCTCGTGGCCGAGGGTCCACGTCGAGTTCAACAACTCGATCGACCGCGGCGTCGTGGGGCGGCTCGGCGACTTCTTCCGCGTCGAGCCGGCGGTCGACTTCACCGCGTCCATCTCCTGGAGCTCGCGCGTCAGGCTCTCCGGGGACTTCCAGCCGGGACGGGTCTACACGGTCATCGCGGAGCGCGGTCTGCCCGGCCGTGGCGGCACCGTGCTCGTCGAGGATGAGAGCCGTCGCGTGACGATTCCGGATCGACGCCCGCTGGTGTCGTTCGCGGAGTGGAGGGGGTTCCTGTCACCGCAGGGACATCGACGCCTGGCGTTGACGACGTCGAATGTCGCGGGGGTCAAGGTCGTCGCGCATCGAGTGCTGCCGAACAATCTCGTCCACTACATGATCCGCGGTATCGGCAGCAGCGCACACCGCTCGTTCACACGACGGGGCGAGGAGAGGATTCTCGAGATCGACTCCCCGAAGAACGAGCTCGTCGAGACGGCCATCGAGCTGGACGACCTGATCGGCGCTGATCTCACGGGCGACGAGAGGACGGGCATCTGGTACGTCGAGGCCGCGTCGGTCCCGGACGCGAAGGTGCGCGCGGCGTCGCTCGTCGCCGTTACCGACCTGGCACTGACGACGAAGACGTCGGGCGACGGCTACGTGATCTGGGCGACCTCGATCCGCACCGGCGAGCCGGTGGTGGGAGCACGGATCTCGATGTGGTCCGGCAACCGTCAGATGCTCGCTTTCGGCTTCACGGACGCTGACGGTCTGCTGCGCTTCGACGGGCCCTTCGACGGTGTTGACGGCAAGCCTTTTGCAGTCGTTGCCGAGAAGGACGAGCAGCTCTCGTACCTGCACCTGCAGCAGCACGAGGTGCCGCTCTCGAGCTTCGATGTCGGCGGCCTCGCGTACCTCCACCGCGGCTACGAGGCCTTCGTCTACAGCGACCGTGGGGTCTACCGGCCGGGTGACACGATCCACCTCGAGGGCATCGTCCGCGACGCCGAGCTGGAGGCTCCGGGTAGCTTCCCGGTGGAGATCGAGGTGCTGCGACCCGACCTCGAGCGCGTCGCGCTGATCGCCGCGCGTGTGCGCGAGAGCGGCGGCGTGTCCGCGGATTTCGAGCTGCCGGGCTCGGCGAGAACCGGCGCCTACCTCGCGAAGCTGCGTCTGCCGGGCGGCGCCACGGGCGGTGTCACGCAGCGCGAGCTCGGCAGGCTGCGTTTCTCGGTCGAGGACTTCGTGCCTCGACGTCTGCGTCTCTCCGCCCGCGTCGTGGACGACCCCGCCGCGAGCCCTGTCGACGAATCCTCGATCGATGGGGGGGCGCCGTCGTCGCCGAGGCGCTGCTTTACCGGGGATCCGCTGACGGTGCTCGTCCGTGGGGAGTACCTGGCCGGCCTTCCCGCGGCCGGCGCGCGTGCGTCCTTGCGCTGGACGATGAGCCAGGGCTCCTTCCACTTCGACGGTGACCGGCGCTTTCGTTTCGGGGACTCCAGCCGCGACGCCGTGCGGCTCGCGGGCTCGGCCGGAAGCCTCGAGCTCGACCGGAACGGCGAGGCTCGCTTCGAGCTATCCGTGCCGTCCGCACGCAGCAGCATGCCGCTCGTGCTTCGTGTCGAGGCGAGCGTCGACGATGTCAGTGGCCGCGCTGTGCGGTCGGCGTTCGAGCTCGACGTCGACTCGTCGCCGTTCTACGTCGGAATCCGTCGTCTCTTCACGCGAGCGCCACAGCCGGGTGTTCCCGCGAGGTTCGAGTGCGTGGTTCTCGACACGGGCGGCGATCCGATGCCGATCGACCGGCTCGAGGTGATCGTCTCCCACGTCGAGTGGTCCACCGTGCTCGAGGAGACCTCTTCCGGGCGCTACCGGCACGTCTCCCACCGGGAGGTCAGGGAGGTCTCGCGCCATGCAGTCCCCCTCGAGGAGGGTCGCGGGAGGGTCGAGGTGGCGTTTCCCGGTCACGGGAGTTACGAGGTGGCCGTCGTCGAGAAGGGCAGCGGCATGCGCGCCCTCGACACCCTGTGGGTCTCCGGCAACGGCTGGCGCGGCTCACGTTCTCTCGAGAAGCCCGAGGAGCTCGAGCTCGAGATCCTCAGCGAGCTGGTGCGTCCGGGCGACGAGGTGCGTGTGCTGGTGCGTGCGCCGTTCGCCGGCACGCTGCTGCTGTCGACCGAGACCGACCGCGTGCTCGACGTACGCGTCGTTCGCCTTCAGGAGAGCCACAGCGTGCAGACGGTTCGCGTGCCGCAGAACGTCAGCGGCAACATCTACGTCGCCGGCTCGATCGTGCGCGGCGTCGACGCATCGAAGCCGTGGGCGCCGCACCGCGCGTACGGCGTCGTACCACTCTGCGTCGACTTCTCCCGCAGGCACCTGACCGTCACGGTCGAGACTCCCGGGCGGCTGCGGCCCGGGTCCGAGGGTGCAGTGCTGGTCAAGGTCGCCAGCGTGGACGGGTCGCCGCGACGAGCCGAGGTGAGCCTGGCGCTCGTCGACGAGGGCATCCTCTCGTGGACGGATCATCCGACGCCCCGTCCGTACACCCGCTTCTACGACAAACGCGCCCACTCCGTGCCGCTGGCTGATGTCTACGGCTCGCTGCTGCGAGAGGTGCCCCTGGAGATGCGGCGTGCGCGTCCCGGCGGCGGGAAGACCGGCGGTCGTCCAGGCAGCTCCGTCGGCGACCTCGACGAGGCGCGACGCCTCAGTCCCGTGCGCTCCGGTCGCGTGCACAGCACGGTGCTCTGGCTCGGCACCTTCGATAGCGGGGACGACGGAACGATCCTGGAGACCTTCGACCTCCCGGCGTTCACCGGTGAGCTGCGCGTCATGGCGGTCGCGCACGACGGACCGCTCTTCGGCAGCGGCGAGGATCGCGTCGAGGTGCGGGCGCCGCTCCATGTGGAGCTCGGCCTGCCGCGCTTTCTCGCTCCGGGCGACGAGATCGTGTCGCCGGCCCGGATCTTCAACGACACGGAAGTCTCCGGCGTCGCCGCGATCGAGTGGGAGCTCGACGGACCGATCCAGCGCTCGACACGGGCTGCTCCGGATCTCGCGTTCGCGAGCTTGCCGGCGAAGGAAGTCTCGATCGAGAACGGTGACAGCGCGCGTGTCTTCCAGGGATTCGGGGCTCTCGATGAGATCGGCAGCGCCACCGTGCGCCTCAGGGCGCGGCTCGGCGACACCGAATTCGTCGAGGAGGTCGAGGTGCCGGTGCGTCCGGCGGCTCCGCTCGTGGTCGACTCCAGCTCGGGATCGATCACTGCGCGCTCGCCGTTCGACCGCACCTTCGCGGACGAGCTCCTCGCCGGCACCGCGAAGCACCGGCTCGTGCTCTCGCCGGTCCCCGACATCGAGCTGCTCGGGTCGCTGGGCTATCTCCTGCGCTATCCGCACGGTTGCCTCGAGCAGACCACGTCGCGTGCCTTCCCGCTGCTGTACCTGCGTGACCTCGCCGGGCTCATCGACGATCGCCACGGTGGCGGGTCGTCGGGCGTCGTCGACAACGAGCAGCGGATCGACGCGTACCTGCACGCCGGTATCGACCGCCTGCGGTCGTTTCTGGCACGGGACGGCTGGATGTACATGTGGCCGGGCGCGCGCCGAGCGTGGGTCTGGGGGACGGTCTACGCGGCGCACTTTCTCGTCGAGGCGCGTCGTCTCGGGCACGACGTGCCCCAGGAGGAGCTCGAGCGCATTCTCGACACGCTCGAGGAGAGCCTCGCTCGCGGCGAGTCGGGAACCGCTTCCGGACTCGAGCGTGCCTACGCGATCTACGTCCTCGCGCAGGCCGGACGCACGGAAGGGCTCGCCGGCGTCATCGAGGCGCTGCTGGCGCAGAGGCCGGAGGTCGTCGCAGGGGCGGAAAACGGAGACTCCGCCGGCGTCGACCGGACTGCGGAGGCCCGCTTTCTCCTCGCCGCGTCGTGGATGGCGCTGAACGAGATCGGCAGGGCCCGCGCCGCGCTCGGTGAGCAGATCCCGGCGCCGGAGGTGGCGCGGGACCGCGCCGGCGTGCTGCGCTCGCCGGCGCGTCAGAGCGCTCTCCTGCTGTCGACCTTGCTCGACGTCGCGCCGTCGAGCCCCTGGGTGGCGTCTCTCGTGACGCGGCTGAAGGGGCTGCGCGTCGGTGGACGGTGGGGCACGACGCAGGAGAATGCCTTCGCGCTCCTGGCTCTGGGCAAGTACGCGAAGCTGCGCCGCGCTCGGGGCTCGAGCTACACCGCGACGGTGCGCGTTGACGGTGAGGATCCGATCACCATCGCAGCGACGGACGCACATACCCTCGAGGAGGACCTCACCGGCAAGCGCGTGCGCGTCGATCTCGAGGGCCCTGGCACGCTCTACTGGTTCCTCGTGGAGGAGGGCGTTCCGACCGGAGTCGACGTCGACGACATCGACTCCGGGCTTCAGGTGCGCCGGCGCTATCTGGACGCCAGGGGTGAGGATATCAGCGGTCGCGCGGTGAGACAGGGAGAGATCCTGCAGGTCGAAATACTGGTGACGACGAACCGGTCCCTGCGCAACCTCGTGATCACCGACCTGCTGCCCGCCGGGCTCGAGGTCGAGAACCCACGTCTTGTCGGTGGACTCGCGGTCGCCGGGTCCAGACAGACGGCCACGGTGTCGTCGGGGGCAACTAGGACATCGAAGGCGCTCGACGTCGTGCACCTCGAGCTGCGGGACGACCGCGTGCTCGTCCATTCCAGCGGCATCGAGTCCGGCACGTCGGTATTCCGTTACGCTGCGCGCGCGGTGACGCGCGGCGACTTCCGCATACCGATGATCGCGGCGGAGAGCATGTACGATCCCGGGGTCTACAGCCGTCACGGAGCGGGGCGGATGGTGATCGCCGCCGCGCCGGCCGACGCCTCGTCGCGATGACGATCGTGCGGGTCGGGTGGAGCGTGCTGAGCCGGTGTGTCCGACGCCTGTGGAGGGTGCCCATCCGGCGCTGGCTGAAGCGCCTGGCGGTCGTTGCCGCGTCGGTCGTCTTCCTCGGTGCAGGCACCGTCCTCGTGCTCTGGCATCGCTTTCCGTTCCGGATCGAGAAGCTCGACGAGGCTCCGGCGTCGACCGTCGTCACCGATCGACATGGCGCGTGGCTTCGCGTCTACCGCAGCTCGACGGACGAGATCCGCGTGCCGGTCTCGCTCGACGAGGTCTCGCCGTGGCTCGCGGCGGCCACGATCGCGGTGGAGGACCGCGGCTTTCGGGATCACTGTGGCGTCGATCTGTCGGCGGTGGCGCGCGCGACCTGGCAGAACGTGCTGCGTTGGCGCGTTCACAGCGGCGCGTCGACGCTGACGATGCAGGTGGTCCGCATGCTGGAGCCGCGTCCGCGTACGCTGTGGTCGAAGGCCGTCGAGGCGTTCCACGCGCTGCAGATCGACGCCTGGTCGACCAAGGAGCGCATCCTCGAGCACTACCTCAACCTGGCGCCCTACGGCGGAGATCTGCGCGGTGTCGAGGCCGCGTCGCGGCGCTACCTCGGCAAGCGCGCCCGCGACCTCGACCTCGGCGAGGCGGCGCTGATCGCGGGGCTGCCGCAGTCTCCGTCACGCCTGCGGCCGGACCGGCACTACGAGCGCGCGCTCGGTCGTCGTCGGGTCGTGCTCGACTCGATGTTGCGCCAGGGAGCGATCGACGAGGAGCAGCGCCGGGAGGCGATCGAGAGTCGTCCCGTGGTTCGACGCCACCCGTGGCCTTTTCGCGCACCGCACTTCGCTGCCATCGCCCGAGCTCGCGCCGCCGCCACGCCGGCGTCGGGTGGAGTCATCGTGCGCTCGACTCTCGACGCCGGCGCCCAGAGCTGTGTCGAGGCGCACGTCGGTCGGGCGCTCGAGGAGCTGGTGACGCGACCGGATGGAGTGAGCGCGGCGGTTGTCGTCGTCGACGTCGAGAGCGGCGCGGTTCGGGCTCTGCTGGGCTCTCCCGGGTACTTTGATGCCTGCCGACCGGGCAAGGTCAACGGAGCGCTGGCGCGCCGCTCGCCGGGCTCGGCGCTGAAGCCGTTTCTTTACGCGCTGGCCTTCGATCGTGGCGTCGCATCCCCGACGACTCGCCTGGCGGACGTGCCGACTTCCTTCGTCGGGTACGTGCCGCGGAACTACGACGACGTCTACCACGGTCCGGTGGCGGCGAGCAGGGCGCTCGCGAGATCGTACAACGTCCCGGCGGTGCGCCTGGAGCGGCGGGTGGGCACGCGTGCCTTCATCGACGTGCTGCGTCGGCTCGGCATGACGACGATCGATCGCGGCCCACGGCACTACGGACTGACACTCTGCCTCGGCGGCGGCGAGGTGCGCCTTCTGGACCTGACGAACGCCTACGCCGCGCTGGTGCGCGGAGGCCGACACCGGGCGCCGGGCTTCCTCGAGACGGAGCGCGTCCGGAGGTTGACGCCGGTCTTCACCCGGTCGACCTCTCGAAGAGTGCTGATGGCGCTCTCGACGCCGGAGCATCTGCGTGCGGCGATCGGTCGCCGTGGGCCGCTCGAGCGGCCCACGCTCGGCTACAAGACGGGCACGTCCTTCGGATTGCGAGACGCGTGGGCGGTGGCGTTCTCGCCGAGCGTGGTCGTCGGCGTCTGGATGGGAGCTCCGCGTGGTCCGGGTCGTGCCGATCTTGTCGGCGTCGAGCGCGCTGCGCCGCTGGCCCTGTCGATCGCGCGTGAGCTGTCGCGGAGCGAACGAGGCGACTGGCCGTTCGCCGACACCCTCGTCGAGATGGAGGTCTGCGCCGTCAGCGGCTTTCCGCCGGGTCGGCACTGTCCGACCCGGGACCGCTCCCTGCAGGGCTTCGCCGCGAGTCGCTTGCCGACTTGCCGTGTCCACCGCGAGGTGCTCGTCGACGTCGACACGGGGGTGGAGGTCTGCGCGCGCTGCTCCGGCGGTCGGTCGACACGCTCCGAGGTGGTCGAGGTCTGGTCGCCGGAGGTCGAGCGGTGGTTCCGGACGGCAGGCCGCCTTGATCCACGTCGCCCGCACGACGAGTCCTGCGCGCGTCCTGCCGATCGTCGGGACGGTCCGCGCATCCTTTCACCACCGGACGGTGCCCGCTACCGGCTTCTCGGCGCCGCGCCCTTCGAGCAGGAGATCCCCCTCGTGGCCGCGGCGAGCGCCGGGGCCACGGACCTCTTCTGGTTCGTCGACGGCGAGCTCCACGCGACGGTCGACGGTCCCGAGAACGTCGTCTGGAAGCTCAGCGCCGGGAGGCACGAGGTGCGTTGCGTCGATTCGCGAGGTCAGGGGGCGGTGGCGAGGATCGGGGTGCGGAGGTAGGGATCCCGGGGGGCCGGGAAGGGGGCCGGAGCCGCCCCGGCTCCCGAGAATCGATCAAGCTCTCGTCGGGTCATCTCCGAGAGTAGAATGTTGAATTCCACGGACTCCGACCCAGAGCGAAGGAACGCAGAATGTCTCTCAGAGTGCTGGTAACCGGTGGTGCCGGGTTCATCGGCTCGCATATCGTCGAGGCCCTCGTCCGCCGCGGCCATGCGGTCGCCGTGCTCGACAACCTCTCTTCCGGAAAGCGGGAGCACGTGCCCACCGGGGTGTCGCTCTTCGAGCTCGACATCACCGACAACGTCGACGCGGCCTTCGATGAGTTCCGGCCCGAGGTCGTCTGCCACCAGGCGGCGCAGGTCTCGGTCTCGTACTCCGTCAAGGAGCCGGTCTTCGACGCCAGCACCAACATTCTCGGCTCGATTCACGTCATCGATGCTTGCCGCCGCTACGGAGTACGCAAGGTCGTCTATCCGTCGTCGGCCGCGGCTTACGGTGCCCTCGAGACGTTGCCTTTTCACGAGGATCTGCGTTGCCAGCCGGTCTCGTTCTACGGCTCCTCGAAGTTCGCCGTCGAGCACTACCTCCGCACCGCGTCGAAGGAGTGGGGGATCGAGTGGGCGGCGCTGCGCTATTCGAACGTCTACGGCCCGCGTCAGGATCCCCACGGTGAGGCGGGTGTCGTCGCGATCTTCAGCAACCTTCTCCTCGCCGGTCAGCAGCCGACCGTGTTCGGCGGAGGCGAGTTGACCCGCGACTACGTCTTCGTCGAGGACGTCGCCGCGGCGAACTGCGCCGTGATCGAGGCCGATCTCAAGGGCCATCCGGACCCCGTGTTCAACACGAGCACGGCGATGGCGACGACGACCAATCGCATCTTCGAGCTCCTGCGCGGGGCTTACGGGGTCGACATCGAAGCGGGCACGGGCCCCTGGCGTGCCGGCGACGTCAAGGACTCGATCCTCGACAACGCGAAGATCCGGTCGCAGATCGACTGGCAGCCGAACGTGTCGCTCGAGGACGGGATCGAGAGAACAGCCGAGTTCTTCAGCGCGCGCGTCAAGGCATAGCCCTCCGGTCCCGAAACGTCTTCAGGTCTCGAGCGCTTGCTCGAGATCGGCGATCAGGTCCTCCACGTCCTCGAGGCCGACGGACAGTCTCTGCAAGCCCGGCGACAGTCCAGCGCGCTCGAGAGTGTCGTCGTCGAGCATCCCGTGCGTCATCGACGCCGGATGGCAGATGAGACTCTCCGCGCCGCCGAGGCTGACGGCGAGCTCGATCAGTCGCAGCGATTCGGCGAAGCTCGATCCGCGGGCCCGGGCGCCTCCGATCTCGAAGGACACGATGCCTCCGAAGCCGGTCATCTGGCGGCACGCGAGCTGGTGTTCAGGATGCGTCCGGAGTCCGGGGTAGTGGACCTTCTCGACCCCGGGGTGCGTCTCGAGATATGCGGCGATCGCCGCGGCGGACTCGTTCTGTCTCGCGACGCGCAGACCCAGGGTCTTGATGCCCCGGATCAGGAGCCACGCCTCGAAGGGGCTGATGCAGGCGCCGAGGATCTTGAGCATCGGCCACGCGCCATCGACGATCTCGCGCTTGGCGCAGATCACGCCGGCCGTGACGTCGGAGTGTCCTCCGATCGCCTTCGTGGCCGCATGCGCGACGACGTCGATCCCGAGCGCGAGCGGGTTCTGGTTGCACGGCGTCGCGAAGGTGTTGTCGACGACGCTGATCACGCCGCGCTCGCGACAGAGGTCCGCCAGGGCAGCGAGATCACACAGCTGCAGTGTCGGGTTCGTCGGGCTCTCGACGAGCAGCAGCTTCGTGCGCGGACGAAACGCGTCGCGTACCGAGTCGAGATCCCGGGTGTCAACGGAGGTCGACTCGACTCCGTAACGCGCCAGAACGTCGCAGACGAGCTCGTGGACGCCGGAGTAGATCGAGCTTCCGACCAGGACGTGATCTCCTTGACGGACCTGTGACAGCGTGAACGCCGAGATCGCGCCCATTCCCGAGGAGAACGCGAGCGCGGCCTCGGCGCCCTCGAGGTCGGCGACGATGGTCTCGAGGCGGCGCGTCGTCGGATTGCCCCAGCGCGTGTAGAATCCGGTCGGCCGGACGGACTGCGCGAGCTCCGCGCCCAGCGCGCAGGAGTCGAGCTTGAACGTCGACGACTGGTAGATCGGGGGGCTTATCGAGGTCGACGGGTCGATCCCGTCAGCCGCGTGGACGGCGCGCGTCTGGAAGCCCCGGGGAGGGTGCGGGTCTCGGTTCATCTTCAGTGCTCGTTGTGCCGGAGATTTTCACGAGGAATGACGATAACAGCGGTCGGTCGAGGAGTCACTCAGCTCTGCGCCCTCTTCCGCTCCCGGGACCGCTGTCGGGCTCGTGCGACCCAGATCGGGATGCTCCAGACCGCGAAAACGAGCGCCGCCGCGACAGCGCAGGCCGCGGCGGCGACGAAGAGGGCTTCGTAGCCTCGAGCGCCGGCGAGCATACCGAGGATCGGAGCGCCGGCGACCGTGCCGATGTCGAGAACCATCAGCGCCAGTGCCGACCCGCTGCCGCGAAGAGCCACCGGGAAGCGCTCCAGCGTCAGCGCCGTCATCGTGTGGAACGCGAGACCGTGTCCGGCGCCACAGAGGGCTCCGGGCAGGATCAGCTCGTCGGTATGGCCCGAGGTGACGAGGAGGAAGCTGACCATGCCGGCCGCCTCCATGGTCAGGCCGAGGAGCAGGACCTTGCGTCGGCCGAAGCGATCCGGAATGCGTCGAAACAGCACGCGGATGACGATCGCCGTGATCGCGTAGCTCGAGAAGAAGCTGCCGACGGGACCCCGATCCCCGGTGGCGAGCCCCAGATCGTCGGCCATGTGCGACAGGAAGATGAAGGGCACGGAGAGGCAGACTCCGAACACGAGCTGTACGAAGATGACGGCGCCGGGCCAGTAGCGCCGCGCGGTACGGACGAACTCGGCCAGACGCACGGGGGGGGAGCGGTGATCCGCGGGAGTCGGCTCGAGGAGGACCAGGACCAGAGCGGCCGCCGCGACGCACCCGGCGATGGTCCAGAAGAGAACCGCGAAGTCGTCGTGCGACCGGGTCTCCGCACCGAGTATGTGTTCGCCGACCCGGGGACCGATCAGCATGGCGATGAAGCCCGAGAGCCCGAAGGTCCCGATCGCCTCCGTCCGTCGTTCCGCGGGCGCGTTCTGAGTGATATACGTCAGGCTGGAGCCGTAGGTCGCCGACGCGCCGAGGACGACTCCGCAGTGCAGCACCCAGACCATCGGTCCGAGATCTTGCAGGAGCAGGTTGAGGAGCACCGAGGTCACGAAGGTCAGGTAGCCGGCGGCCCAGAGCTTGCGGGCGCCCAGGCGGTCGATCCACTGGCCGATCCACGGTCGCACCAGGACTCCCGAGAACGCCCCGATACCGGTGATCCAGCCGATCGTACCCTCGTCGCCGCCCAGCCAGGCGATCCAGCGTCCGTAGTGCGACGACGCCGTCCACGCGATCATGAAGAAGGTCTGGCTGACGACCGCGACCACGAAGGAGCGGGTGTAGAGGCGGCTCATCGGGCATCTCGCGGCGCGGCCCTGCCGAGCTCGCGCCCCGGTGCGTCGGCTTTCGGGTGGATCCGGAGGCTGGAGCGTCGCGGTGCCTTCACTTTCGGCTTCCGGGTCCCCGGAGCGCGCGGCCGGGTGTCCTTCCGGTGTGCTCGCCGTTCTCGAGGACGACGCCGCCGTTGACGACGACGACCTTCATGCCGACGGCGTACTGGTGCGGCGTGTCGTAGGTCGCGCGGTCGGAAATCTCGTCGGGATCGAAGGCGACGACGTCGGCGAAGAATCCCGCACGCAGCGCGCCCCGTCGCCTGAGACCGAGCGTCGTTGCCGGCAGGCTCGTCATCTTGCGGATCGCCTCCGGAAGCGCGATCACCTTCTCATCGCGCACGTACTTGCCGAGGAGCCGCGCGAAGCTCCCGTAGGCGCGGGGATGCGTGCTCGAGCTCAGGAAGAGCCCCTCGGGCGCCATCGACGCCGAGTCCGAGCAGATGCTGACCCAGGGAAGCTCTATCTTCTTGCGCACGTTCTCCTCGGACATGAGGAAGTAGACGCAGTTGACGCGGGAGCCATCCTCGACCATGAGGTCCATGATGACCTCCTGCGGCGGCTTGCCCCGCCGGCGCGCGACCTCGCCGAGGGTCTTGCCTTGCAGGGGCTTCAGGGTCGGGTTCTTGAAGCCGGTGAGGAGGACCCCGTCCGGCGAGCCCGTCGCGAGGTAGAGGTTCTCCCACTCGTCGGTCGGCGTCGCGATCTCTCTCGCGATGCGAGGGCGCAGCTCCGGGTCGAGAAAGCGGGTGCGCATCTCCGCCGGCCCGCCGTCCTGCGCCCACGGGGGCACGGCTGCATCGAGGCCGGTCGCGCCGGCGGTGTACGTGTAGATGTCCGCGGTGATCTCGGAGCCCGCCGCCCGCGCCAGCTCGATCCTCGCGATCGCCAGGTCGAGCTTGCTCCAGTTCTTCTTCCCCGCGGCCTTGAGGTGGTAGATCTCGCCGCGGCACCCTGCTTCGCCGCAGATGGTCAGGAACTCCTCGAGCGCCTCCAGGAACGTATTCCCCTCGCTGCGCAGATGAGAGATGTACATGCCGTCGAACTCGGCGGCGACCTTGGCCAGCGCGATCAGCTCCGCGGTGCTGGCGTAGAAGCCCGGCGCGTAGATGAGCGACGATGCGATGCCGAGCGCGCCGTTCGCCATCTCGCGTCGCGCCAGGCGCTGCATCTCGACGAGCTCCTCGTCGGTGGCCTCCCGATCCTCACGACCGACGACGTGCTCACGGAGCGTCGCCGCCCCGATGAAGGACGCGACGTTCTGCGACACGCCGCGGCGCTCGAGATACTCGAGGTACTCGCGGAGTGTGTTCCAGGTGACGTCGAACTTGATGTCGCCTTGATTCGCGACGGTCGCGTCTCGCATCGTCTCCGTCAGCGGGCCCATCGAGTGGCCTTCGCCCATCACCTGCGTCGTCACGCCCTGACGGATCTCACCCTGCGACTTTCCGTCGTGGATGAGGCTGACCGTCGACCAGCTGAGCATGTTGATGAAGCCGGGCGCGACCGCGAGCCCGCTGACGTCGATCTCGTGCGTCGCCGAGACCCCGGCGAGGTCGCCGATCGCGACGATCCGATCGCCGGCGATGCCGACGTCCGCGCGCACCGCCCTCGCGCCGCTGCCATCGTGGACGTCGCCGCCGCGCAGGATGAGGTCGAGGCGGCCCTGGCAGGCGCTCGGAAGGACAGCGAGGGCGAGTAGAGCGGGGAGGGTGAGAATTCGTCGCATGCAGAGTCTCCGGGCGGCAGGGGAACGGGATTCTCGCCAAGCGGCCCGGCAAGTTCAAAGAGTTCTTCTCGCAGTGCTCCCGCGAGAGGCGCCGGGGGGCCGCCTCCGGCTCTCCTCTCGTGGTTGACTGGCAGACCCCCGCGGGGCGATGCTCCGGAGTATCCGAGGAGCACGAGGTCGGGCACCGGCGCCGGACGAGTCATGAGACCCCACGATCGACGAGCCAGATCGAGGCCCACT
>CAYMLL010000212.1:0-8186 GCA_964390645.1 uncultured Planctomycetia bacterium
TTCGTCCACGTTGACCGGATCTACCGCTTGAAGGATCTCCAGGGCCGTCGTCTCGAGGAGCTCCCCGAGATGATCGACGTCGCCGGTGCGAAGGAGGGGCCGGAGCGCAGCCTCGAGGTGAATCGCTACATCGGCGACTTCGTCCTCTTCGTGTGCAGCTTCTTTCCGGCCCTCGTGCGACGTGGCGGGTGGTTCACCCCGAGTCCGATGGTATCGCGTGTCGGGGGTATACTCGTCCGGTTCAGCGAGCCGATGGATTACTTCAAGGCGGAGGGGCGCAATGCCTACTCGCGTGCGGCTCGCACCGCACAGGTATTCGACCCGACCGTGCACAGCACCTACGAGCAGCTCGGGGCCCGGATCGACGGTTACCTCGAGCTCCTGGAGCACGCCAAGACCCTCATGGGGTCGGACCCGGAAGGCTCGGAGTTCGACGGCATTATCACCTGATCGCCGCCGATTCACCGCTGAAGGGGCCTGAAAGACGAAGATTTACCGCACTGTGGCCGAAGATGGGAGTGTCTTCAGAACAGGAGGTAGACCTTCGATGTTGCCCAAGGCTCGGCTCCCGGACCTCACCGCCATGCTCGGTATTACCGGGCTGGTCCTGTGCGGCTGTACCGAGGTGATCGTCAAGGACGAGGAGCGCCACGAGTTCACCGACGGCGCGTCGCACTCGATCCTCGACAGTCGCATCGAGTTCCTCGAGGACAAGATCCGCGAATACCCGAAGCGCGACGACTACGAGTACGGTATCGCAGCGATCTACTTCGAGAAGGAGGACTACCGCGAGTCGGCGCGGCACCTCCGCAGGGCGATCTCGTTGAGCCCCGACAACTCGAAGTACCACTATCAGCTCGGTCGCGTCTATCTGAAGATGCGCGAGGTGGACCTTGCGGAGACGAGCTTCCAGGCGGCGTCGAGGCAGACGCCGGGTGGGCGATACAGTGGATTCCATCAAGCCCTGGGGCTGGTCAAGGGGATGAAGAGGGAGCACGCGGCGGCGGAGGTGGAGTTCGAGCGGGCGATCGAAGCCGAGCCGGACAATGCGGAGTCGTACTACTTCCTCGCCGCTGTCTGCGACCTGCAGGGCAAGCGGGAAAAGGCCGTGCGCAACTTTCGCGAGTACCTCGCGCGAGGGGGGCAGGTCTTTCGCACGAACACGATCTTCTTCCTCGAGAAGCTCGGCGTGGTCGTCGATCGTGAGGCTCTCGAGAGGGGGGAGCGATCCGTCCAGCAGCTCGGCCCGGTGCGGAAGGGGTGAGCTCCGGCGCAGCGGCGTACGGGGGCGATCGAGGGCCGGTGATCACGGTTGAGAGGACGCGAGTCGGCCGGGGCACCGGCGCTGCTTCTTGACGTCCTGTTTTTCCGCGACTATCGTGGCGTCCGTTTCCCCGTCCCACGATGACCGCATGCTCCGGATTCACGTCAACGGCGAGACGCGGTCGATCGACGACGGCAGCACCGTTGTCGATCTTCTGCGCACCCTCGGGCTCGGCTCCGACGGTGTGGCGGTCGAGGTGAACCTCACGATCCTGCCGCGAGCGTCGCATGCGGACACGCGGCTCGAGGACGGGGACCGGGTCGAGGTCGTCACCTTTGTCGGTGGAGGTTGATTCCGTGTCGGATACTGCCGTGGTCGCCGGCGACGAGCTCGTTCTTGCCGGGCATCGATTTCGCTCTCGCCTCCTCGTCGGGACCGGCAAGTACGCCGATCCCGACGAGATGAACGCCTGCCTCGAGGCCTCGGGCGCGGCCGTCGTCACGGTCGCGATTCGACGTGCGAATCTCGAGGACCCGGAGCAGAGCCTCGTGCGTCACCTCGACCGCTCGAGGTACACTCTGCTGCCGAACACGGCGGGCTGCTTCAACGCCGAGGACGCGTGCCGTTACGCCCGGCTCGGTCGCGAGCTGCTCGACACGAACCTCGTCAAGCTCGAGGTGCTCGGGGACGAGCGCACGTTGCTGCCCGATCCGATCGGCACGCTCGAGGCGACGACAACTCTCGTCGAGGAGGGCTTCACCGTCCTCACGTACACGTCCGACGATCCGATCCTCGCACGGCGGCTCGAGCAGGCGGGCGCGGCGAGCGTCATGCCCGCCGGCTCGCCGATCGGGTCGGGTCAGGGCATCCTCAACCCGAACAACCTTCGAATCATCCTCGAGACGATCTCGGCCCCGGTGATCGTCGACGCCGGTGTCGGCACCGCCTCGGACGTGACGATCGCCATGGAGCTCGGGGTCGAGGGAGTCCTCCTCAACACCGGAATCGCGCACGCTCGCGATCCGCTGCGCATGGCCGGTGCGATGCGGCACGCCGTGCAGGCCGGTCGCGAGGCCTTTCTGGCGGGGCGCATCGCGCGCAAGCTCCACGCCAACGCGTCGAGTCCGACGGAGGGCATGATCACCGGTATCGGCGGCACCTGAGCCCCGCTGGCGGCTGACGCCGCAGGACGCCGCATGCTGCCCGACCCGGTCCTGATTCTCGAGTCCCACGTACGCGCCGCCGTCGTCCTGGTGGCGCTGGCGCTGCCGAGCCTGCTCGTCTTCGGGCTCGTTCTCGACGGTGCCATCCCGGCGCTGCGCTTTCGTCCCGGTGTTCGCCAGGAGCCGCCTCTGTGGAGCCTCCTGGAGGTCGTGGTCGCGCTCGCTCTCTACCTTCTCCTGCTCGCATTCGTGGGCGCGACGCTGGCGCTGACGCTGCTCCTCGATCCCGAGGGGGTGCGACTGATCTACGTTCAGCCGCTGAACATGATCATCGCCGGAGGGTTGACACTGTCGTTCGTCTGGACCCGGGTCGGCGTCGTGCTCGGCCAGCCGCTGGCGAGTCTCGGTGTGCAGGGGGCTCCGTGGCGCAATCTCGGGCCCTGTGTCCTGACCTTCCTGGCGACGATCTGTCCGCTCTCCCTGCTCGCGAGCGCCTGGTTCGGGTGGCTCGAGGCGCTCCTGGACCACCCGAGGGCGGAGCAGGGGCCGGTGAGGACCTTT
Organism: uncultured Planctomycetia bacterium; assembly: GCA_964390645.1. GTDB lineage: Bacteria > Planctomycetota > UBA8108 > UBA8108 > UBA8108 > CAYMLL01. The sequence continues at coordinate 2,989 of CAYMLL010000212.1, forward strand.
CAGGAGGCCCTCACCGGCGGCGACGGCGCGGCGATCGCCGCGCTCGTCGTCTGTAGCGTCGTCCTGGCGCCGATCTTCGAGGAGGTGCTCTTTCGCGGCTTTCTCTTCGGGTTGCTGCGACGCCGGTGGGGGGCGAGGGCCGCCGTGGTCATCTCGGGAGCCGTCTTCGCCGCCTACCACGGGAATCTCAGCGCGTTTCTGCCGCTCTTCGCGGTCGGGGCGGTGCTGGCGGTGGTCTACCACCGTTCCCGTAGCCTGGCCTTCGCGGTTCTCTGGCACGCTCTCTTCAACGCGGCGAACCTGCTGCTGATGGTCGTGACCTCCGGCGGCGGGTCGTGACCGGCAAGGGCGGGGTACGTAGCGGCCCGTGTTGCAAGGACTTGCGTTTTTGGTAAGATAGGGTTGCCGGCCCCCTCTGCAACCCCTGAGAGCCGTCCATGCTCGACATCGGCCTCGAAGTGAAGATCCTGCGCGAGCGCCTGCAGATGTCGGCGAAGGAGCTGGCGGAGAGGATCGGCCTGTCACAGTCGCAGATGTCGCGCCTGGAGAAGGGGCAGCGACGCATCGACACGCGGATCCTGGCGCGCATCGCCACGGCTCTCGAGGTCGAGCCCTCGCACTTCTTCGGCGGCTCGGCCGCGCCGCAGGACGCTGTCATCGCCCCGGCCGTGCCCGGTGCGATCGGCAAGGAGGTGCGGTCACAGCGGCGACGGCGTCACGTCTCGGCCGAGGATCTCGCCGTCCGGCTCGGAGTGCAGAAGCACCAGATCATCTCGATCGAGGAGGGCAAGCGGCCGCTCGTGCCCGAGCTCGCCGAGAAGATCTGCAAGATCCTCAAGCTGCCGGCCAGCCACTTCCTCGTTTTTCAGCAGCGCACCATCGAGGCCCTCGAGGGACAGGTGGCGCGTCTGAACCAGGCGCTGGCGCAGGTCCATCGCGGCGAGTCTCTGATCCGTGACGGCGACTCCACGGAGGGACAGGTCCCGACGTCTCGACGCGGCGTGCCGGTGCTCGGGACGCTCGCCGGAGGCTATCCGCAGGTCTTCGACAGCCTCGGGCGTCCGGCGGGGGAGCCCGACGACTTCCTGTACCTGACCTCCACCCTCGATCCGAGCGCCTTCGCAGTGCAGGTGATCGGCGACAGCATGGAGCAGGCGGCGCGTCCGAGCTTCGCGGAGGGCGATTTTGTCGTCTTCGCCGACGGCGCGCTTCGCAGCCGGGACTTCGCATTCGTCCACCTGCACACCGGCGCGGAGGGGGGCGCCGTGAGGGTCACCTTCCGCCAGCTCTTCTTCGAGGCGCAGAGCCGTGTGCGGCTACAGCCCTTGAACCTCAACCACCCTGCCGAACACTGGCATCGGGACGAGCTGCTCGGAATGTGGCGGCTGGTGGCTCAGGTCGCGAGCTTCTGAGGGCCGAGTCGCGCGGCCAGCCGGGCTCCATCAGAGGCCGATCCCCTCGCGCTGGCGCTCGAAGCGGTAGTAGACCTCGAGCGTCATCGCGCCGAGTGCGGTCGAGTAGACACGGCCGCCGGCGATGCCCCATTCGCCGATCGGATCCCAGCTGCCGTCGACCTCGGGATGGTCGTTCTTGTACTCGGCGCGCTGGGTGTTGACGAGCGCCTTGATCATCTTCTCGTTCCAGTGCTTCCACGGCTTGCCGCCGTTCTGGAACATCGCGTAGGTCGCGTAGTACCAGTAGTAGACGTTGATCGTCGACAGTGAGCGGCCCTTCTGCTCGCGCCACATCGGAGGATGCGCGGACAGCAGGTCGACACCGGCGCGGATGGACGGGTTCGAGCGCTTCTGACCCGCGAAGAGGCGGCAGAGAACGCCGACACCGGTCATGCAGGAGAGCTCCTTGGAGTACGGGTAGGGACCGTCACCGTGTCCGTCGGCGAGCCGCGAGCCCTGATCTCCGGGAGCGAGGTAGCCGGTCTTGCCGTTGGACGCCGACGCGTAGTCGAACCAGTCGAGCGCCCCCCCGAAGGCATTCTTGTAGTCCTGGGGGCCGATGCCGATGCGGCACTGCTTGGCGGTCTTCAGCGCCAGCACCATCCACCCCGTCACCGAGGTGTCGTTGTGGCTGGTGTTGATTCCGTAGCGCCAGCCGCGGCCCGGATTCCGGGCGCGCAGACAGAGCTTGGTCGCGTCGAGGACGCTCTTCTTGAGCTTGAGGTAGTCGGTCGACATCAGCAGCAGCTCGGACATCGCCATGGTGGCGATGGCGTGGTTGTAGATCCACTGCTCGTGCTCCTCGCCGAACTTCTCGTCGGTGATGACCCGCGGGTCGCCGTAGAGGCCCTTCGCCCGTGGGTCGCCGGACTTGACCTGATGCTTCAGCATGTAGGCGACGGCCTTGCGCAGGCACTTGACGAAGTGATCGTACTCGCCGTCACGGTGCGTGTGTCCGAAGCCGGTGAAGGCCAGGATGGCGAGAGCCGTGACGCCGATGTCGTACTCCTCGAAGCCCGTGTCCTTGGGGTACTTCTTCGGGTCCCTGTTGGCGCTGGGGCCGCGTCGTCCGGGCGCATCGTTGAACTTCGCCGCCTTCCAGCCGCCGTCGGTGTCCTGATGGCGGTAGAGCCACTCCAGCGCCGCGAGCACCGCGGACTCGGTCCCGGGGCTGCCGCCTTCTCGGGTCAGGGAGCCCTTGCCGTAGCGGTGGCCGTAGGCGCCGGCCGCGCCGCCGCCGACGCCGATCGCGTCGTTGACCATGTTGGAGTTCTGGTTGACGTTCGACAGGTTGTTGAGGTCGGTGCCCTTCGGGATGTCGGTGGTCACCTCGTCGATCTTCTTCTTGATCACCGGGTCCTTGATGACCTCGGGATTGAGGATCTTCGGCGTGCGCTTGAGGTCGCGTTTCTTCTTCGGGTCGTAGGGGGGCGGCGGCTTCTTCTTGCTCACCACCATCGCCTCGCGGCGTGTCTCATCGCGATTCTTCTTCTCGGCGATGACGATCCAGCCGATCACCAGGATCAGCACGATGTGCAGGACGGCGGACGCGCCCCAGTAGGGCATCGTCACCAGCCACTCGGGCTTGTCGAAGATCTCCTCCTCGCCTTCGAGCTCCTCGCCGTCTTCGTACTCGTCGTGGTACTCGTCGCCAGCCATGATTCACCTGCCGGGTCTTGCCGTCGGTCGTGTTGCCGTCGGTCGTGTTGCCGTCGGTCGTGTTGCCGTCGGTCGTGTTGCCATGCTCCGAAGCTGTCGCAGCGAGGCGTGGCCGGCGGCGTTTCGCAGAAGGCCTCCGCGCCACGGGGGGCGCTCGTCGGATTCCGGAGTTCCGTCCCATCGTAGGACGTCTTGAGAAATTGTCAATAGCCCGTCCGGGGCTCTTGCGCCACCGGGAACGCGAGAGGCTTGCGTTCCTGGCAACTCGCCGTCAGGGTCCGACGCCGGACTCCTCGCACGGGATTCCTGGCGGCGGTAGCGGTAGTAGACCTCGAGCGTCATCGCGCCGAGTGCGGTCGAGTAGACACGGCCGCCGGCGATGCCCCATTCGCCGATCGGATCCCAGCTGCCGTCGACCTCGGGATGGTCGTTCTTGTACTCGGCGCGCTGGGTGTTGACGAGCGCCTTGATCATCTTCTCGTTCCAGTGCTTCCACGGCTTGCCGCCGTTCTGGAACATCGCGTAGGTCGCGTAGTACCAGTAGTAGACGTTGATCGTCGACAGTGAGCGGCCCTTCTGCTCGCGCCACATCGGAGGATGCGCGGACAGCAGGTCGACACCGGCGCGGATGGACGGGTTCGAGCGCTTCTGACCCGCGAAGAGGCGGCAGAGAACGCCGACACCGGTCATGCAGGAGAGCTCCTTGGAGTACGGGTAGGGACCGTCACCGTGTCCGTCGGCGAGCCGCGAGCCCTGATCTCCGGGAGCGAGGTAGCCGGTCTTGCCGTTGGACGCCGACGCGTAGTCGAACCAGTCGAGCGCCCCCCCGAAGGCATTCTTGTAGTCCTGGGGGCCGATGCCGATGCGGCACTGCTTGGCGGTCTTCAGCGCCAGCACCATCCACCCCGTCACCGAGGTGTCGTTGTGGCTGGTGTTGATTCCGTAGCGCCAGCCGCGGCCCGGATTCCGGGCGCGCAGACAGAGCTTGGTCGCGTCGAGGACGCTCTTCTTGAGCTTGAGGTAGTCGGTCGACATCAGCAGCAGCTCGGACATCGCCATGGTGGCGATGGCGTGGTTGTAGATCCACTGCTCGTGCTCCTCGCCGAACTTCTCGTCGGTGATGACCCGCGGGTCGCCGTAGAGGCCCTTCGCCCGTGGGTCGCCGGACTTGACCTGATGCTTCAGCATGTAGGCGACGGCCTTGCGCAGGCACTTGACGAAGTGATCGTACTCGCCGTCACGGTGCGTGTGTCCGAAGCCGGTGAAGGCCAGGATGGCGAGAGCCGTGACGCCGATGTCGTACTCCTCGAAGCCCGTGTCCCCGGGGTATTTCTTCGGGTCCCTGTTGGCGCTGGGGCCGCGACGACCGGGCGCATCGTTGAACTTCGCCGCCTTCCAGCCGCCGTCGGCGTCCTGATGGCGGTAGAGCCACTCCAGCGCGGCGAGCACCGCGGACTCGGTGTCGGCGCGACCTCCTTCGCGGCTCAGGGAGCCCTTGCCGCGGCGGTCGCCGAGGACTCCGGCAGCGCCGGCGCCGACGCCGATCGCGTCGTTGACACTCTCGGAGTTCTGGTTGACGTTCGACAGCTTGTTGAGGTCGGTGCCCTTCGGGATGTCGGTGGGCACCTCGTCGATCTTCGTCTTGATCACCGGATCCTTGATGACCTCGGGATTGAGGATCCTGGGGACGTGCTCGAGGTCGCGTTTCTTCTTCGGGTCGTAGGGGGGTGGCGGCTTCTCCTTGCTCACCACCATCGCCTCGTGGCGCGTCTCCTCGCGCTTCTCCTTCTCGGCGATGACGATCCAGCCGACCCCCAGGATCAGCACGATGTGCAGGACGGCGGAGGTGGCCCACCAGGGCATCTCCCGCGCCCAGGCGGGGTGTACGACGGTCCTGTCCGGGCCCTGGCGATCGTGGGCGTCGACGGGCGCGGGATGATCCGGCGTATCGGCGGTGCGACTCATGAGGATCTCCGCTGTATCGGGTTCGAGTCCGGTGGCCGCGGGGCGGGGCGGGGACCCCGCGGAAGGGCCATACCGCGCCCCGGGGGGGGGGGGGTTGTGCCCGGGCGGCCGCCCCGCCCC
>CAYMLL010000212.1:8196-14000 GCA_964390645.1 uncultured Planctomycetia bacterium
GTCGTGGGGGTCCACGGTTTTAATGGCTTTTCGGGCGCCGGGGTGGGGTGGGGTTTCGCCCGGGGCGCGGGACCTCCGCTCCCACGACGGGAGCGGTGGATGTTCTCGAGTCGTCAGGGGCGCGAGGGCGGGTGGCAGAGCTCCGTGCGCGACGTGCGGTGACGGGCCCGGCGTGACGGCCAGACGCGGTCGGTCGCGAGGGTGTGGAGGTGGTGGATCCAGCCTGCACCGGACGGTCGCCCTGTCTGCTTCGTGGTGCCACCCTCGACGCGGAGAGGAGTATGATACGCAGTTGCGATTTTGTCAACTACGCGATCTGCGTTTTTGGCAAAAAAGGCGGGGCGTGCCGGTGGCCCGGTCCGGTGGCGGGGGCCCACGACCCGGGACACGGGGCGGGCGCCGAGCGCCTCGCAGGTCCGGGGCCCGAGGAGCGGGGCGGATGGGCACGAAAAAACCCGCCGCAGAGCTTTTCTGAACGCCGCAAGACGATTCCGAGGGACATGCCTGCTGGGGCGATCTCGAAATCGCTTGCTCCGCGGCGGGAGCACGTCTCGGTCTGGCGGGGCGCGGCAGGGGCGCCCCCGGTCGCCGTCAGGGAGCGAATTCGTCGTGCGGATTCACCTTCGCTACCCGTGAACTCGTCGGGTCTCCGAGATCCTGGAAGGTGTCGAGAGCCCCGGCGCCGAGCGCTCCGACGACTCCACACAGGATCACGAGGAACACAAAGAAGTACCGCTTGCTGGACCTTCCGCTGGGCGCCATCCTCACCTCGCCATGTGGCGGTCGCGACGTCGATCGGTCGACGTTCCCGGTCATGCCGTCGCGGTCGCGGCCGAGTTTCTGATTTACGATGTATAAATCATATCGAAGATGGCCTGACAACGTTAAACCACAAGTATTTACGACAACGACGGGGAACCCCAAGTGGTTGCGGCAGGGCCCCGGAGATGGCTCAAGATGGGGGGGCCGGGGGCTTACCGGCTTCAGCAGCAGGGCTCGCCGGAAGTGTCGTCGCGGCCGGGCTGCGGTCCGCAGGGAAAGGGCCCGAAGTGCTGCCGCGGTGCCGTCACGTCGAAGTAGCGCTCCAGTCGTGTGTCGGCGAGTAGCCGCGCGGTGTTGCGGCACACCGCGATCGGCCGATCGCGCTCGAACTCGTGGTGCTCGTCGAGGTGGAACCGCGCCTCGTGTCCGCGGCAGTTGCCCTGGTAGGTCGCGCTCTGGCCGTAGTCCTCGCACCGCCGGTCGAGGGGCTGCTCGAACTTGAAGCCGCGGAAGGTGGTCGAGTAGAAGCGGATGGGCTCGCCCGCGACATCTTGCTCGACGAGGCTGCGGCAGACCTGGCGCGGGTCCAGGAAGCCGGCGCCCTCGACGACGTCGCGAAGGTCGTGCTCGTAAAGCGCTCCGCCGAGGCACTCGGCGACGAGGAGAGCGTCCTCGCCCAGCCGGGTCGGCACGCGGCGGTCGGCGACGATGTCCGAGATGTAGAATTCGCCGCCGTCCTTCAGAACCCGCCAGATGGCCGCGAAGACACGGTCCTTTCGCGGTGAGAGGTTGACGACGCAGTCGGAGATCACCAGGTCGACGGAGCCGGACTCGACCGTCTCCAGCGTCTCGATGAAGCCCTCGTGAAACTCGACGTTCGGCTGCTCCATCCCGAAAGCGGTCGTCACGGTCGGGACGTTGCGGCGTGCGACGTCGAGCTGCTCCTCGGTCATGTCGACCCCGATGACGCGGCCGCGTGGGCCGACGAGCCGGCTGACGATGAACGCGTCCAGCCCCGCTCCCGAGCCCAGGTCGAGCACCGTGAGGCCGTCGAGGTCGTCGTCGGGGATCGGGCAGCCGCAGCCGTAGTTGCGCTCCTTCACCTCGGCGGGGATGAGCCGGACGATCTCGGGGAAACGGGCGGCGGTGGAGGCCGCACAGCACGCGTCCGTCGTCAGATCCTCCGTCCTCTTCAGGTGGCGCCCGTAGTACTCTCGCAGGTAGAGCTTGAGCTCGGTGTCCGCCCTGGCGGCGACGTCGGTGTCGAGTGATTCGGATCTCATGGCTGACTCGGCGCGATGTTGCGGCGTCCGGGCGGCGAGGGAACGTCACGGGGGCGTCCCTCGCGGCAGTCCCGGAATCCTGTGACCCCGTGACCCCGTGGCCCCGTGACCCCGTGACCCCGTGACCGGGGAGCGTATCTTGCCCCTGCACGGGCCGATTGCCCACCTCGATCTTGCTCGTCGGGGCGAGATCACCGGCCTTCCCCTCGTCGGGCCGGTCCACGGATCGGGTTGCGGAGAGCCTGGTTCCGTGGTCGGGTCGGCGCCCGGCTCCGGGCTTCCGGTCCGGGTCCCGCTCCACCTGGCTGTCGAGCCTCTTTTCCTGCCGCGAGCGTGTTCTGCCGCCCGTCGGGCCGTACGATGCCGGTATGCGTTTCCCCCTCGCCCTCGTCGGTGCGTTCGCTGCCATCGCCTTCGGTGCGCTCCTCGGCTGGCTTCAGGGCCCGGGTGGGCGTGAGGCTCTCGAGGCCGGGCCGCCGGCGGTGGCGGGGGCTGGCTCCGGCGGGACCCCGGCCGCCGCCGCCGCCGCCGCGGCCGTCGAGGCTCTCACCGTCGCGCTTGCCGCCGGCGAGTTCGCGGACTGGGAGCGACTCGTGGTTGCCGCGGACAGGGTGGTCGCGGACGTCAGCGATCGCCCCGCACTGGCGCGCGCCCTGCTCGCGGTCCACGACCGGGACGACGCCGGGACCGGGTTGCGCGCCGCGGTTCTCGTCGCTCTCGAGCACCTCGGAGGCGTCGAGGGGGTGCGTGGGCTCGCCGACATCGCGCGTCGCGACGGTGAGAGCTCGTCCCTCGCCACGACGCGCCTCTCTCGTGTCGACGGCCACGCCGGTGGTGATGCGCTGGTCGAGGTCATCGAGGCGTGCGGGCGGCGTGGCCCGGTCGCGGCCTCCGCGGTGCGGGCGCTGGGCAAGACCCGTCTGCGGCGACAGGCGTCCTTCGTCTCCGGGCTGACGACGTCAGCCCACGAGCCTCGAATCCGGCGCGAGGCGGCCGAGGCGCTCGGCAAGATCGCCGCGACGGAGTCGATCGACGCGCTCGGGCCGCTCCTGGCCGAGGCCGACTGGCGACTGCGGTGTGCTGCGGTCGCGGCGATCGGACGCATCCGCTCGCCGACGAGCCGTCGGCTGCTCGAGGCGCACCTCGAGTGGCTGCTTGACGAGAGCCGTCGCAGGGAGCCCGGCCTGGCGCGCGAGATCGACCTGACGAAAGCGGGGCTCAGGAGCCTCGCGGGTCAGCCGGCGGCGAGCCGTCCTCGCTAGATCGATGCACTCGACGCCTCGCTGGCGCCGCGTCGTCGATGTAGGCGTCGAGCGCAGCTTCGAGGCTCGCACGGTCGGTCTGCGGCGGTACGGGGATGCGCGTCCACTCGCTGTCGTCGAAGGCCTCCCAGCGCATGCCCGTCGTCCAGTGTCGTGGGATCAGGCAGCAGCCGCGATGCCGGGGATGGTGTGAGGGGAACCGGAACTCGTGGTCCGGGTCGTATCTCTTCTGATAGATCGCCAGCCACCGCAGGATGTCCTTCTGAGCCTCCGCGCCCTGGTGGTAGTAGCGGACGATGTTGCGCCCGGCCCAGGCGGGGTCCTCTCGCACGGCGATCTCCTGCACGATTTGCCAGACGTCACCGATGTGTCGCGGCACCGCGTGCCCGCCGATCGTCTCGGAAGCCTCTCGCTGGCCGGCTCCCGCCTTCTCGGTCTTCTTGCTGTCCTTGCGACGGAAGAGCATGTGATGGCCTAACGACAGCCGAGTCCGTCGGGCGTCGTGTCTTGCCCCGGCTCGGGGAAGGGCGCCGCGATCGCCTCCTGCCCGCGAAAGAGGTGGTTGAGGATGGCGATGGCATCGGTGATCGACAGGCTGCCGGAGTCGTCTGCGTCCGCCGCGTCGGGGCAGGCGGGGGCGTCGCCGTTGCGGAAGAGGTGGCCCAGGATGGTGACCGCGTCGCCGAGGTCGACTGCGCCGCTCTGGTCGACGTCGCCGCGCAGGAACGGTTGCGGCGCCCCGGGCTCCGCCTTGACGCGCAGGATCTCCGAGAACGATCCGGTTCCGACCGCGATGATCTCGCGTCCGTGGCTCTCGATGTCGCGAATCGTGTTGCGCGTCTCGCGCAGCGCGACGGAGAGCTCGGTGAGCCGTCCTTCGAAATCCATCTCTCGAACCAGCGTGACCCCGTGATCCGTGTCGTCGGCGGTCGTGAAGAGCAGCGTCCGGCGCTCCGGGACGATCGTCAGTCCGAGGTTGAAGACGAAGTTCTGGAAGGGCGGTGCCGGATGGGGGAATCGACCGATCTCGACGCCGCTCGGATCCATGCGTACGAAGGTCTTGCTGTTGCGTTCGAGGTAGAAGAAGGTGTCGCTCTCCGCGTCCCAGGTGAGTCCCGCGGGAAAGGTGAGGAAGCCGTTCGTCGGTCGTGGCGGAAAGATCTCGACGGAGCCGAGACGTTCGCCGGAGAGCGTCTCGTTGATGAGGAAGAAGCGCTGCGAGTCTGCCTCTCCGATCGGCACCGGCTGCAGCCAGTCGATGATGTAGAGCGATCGGTCGCTCGCCGACGGCGCGCGTACCGCCAGCGTGGCGATGCGACGGGTGGGGTCGACGCTCGACTCGTGCTCGTCGAGGAAGCGAAAGTTGCGGTCGAAGCGGTAGACCTTGCGCTCGTCGCCGAACCAGTTGACGGCGGTGAGGATCGAACCGTCGATCGGGTCACGTGCGATCTGCTGCGGCGAGCGCGCCGGGTACGAGATCACCCGTTGCAGCACGGCTCCGACGCCGACGCGCAGCGAGCAGCGTGCGAAGTCGCTCGGAGGTCGCCCCGCGACGAGACCACGCACTGCGTACTCGCGGATGCCCGGCGGCACGTTCCCGTCGACGAATCTCGTCGAGCTGCCTGCGATCGTCGCGATCTGCGTGCAGTCGCGGAAGACAGCGATCGCATCGTAAGGGCCGCCGTTGATGAACGTGAGCTCGACGTCGCTCGCGTGGCTCTGCTGGCGGCAGCTCGGGTACGTCGGCCGCGGGACCGCGGGTAGCTCGTGGTCGATCTCGGCGATCGACGACCTCTCGCCCGCGATCGACACCACGAAGAGGCGTGTGTCGAGGTCTTCCCTGACGACCTCGATCGTGAAGCTGCCCGCTCCCAGCTCGCTGCGCAGGCCGTCGGTCGTGATCAGGGAGCCCGGTACGATCGACTCCGTCTCGACGTCGACTCGTGCGATCCAGCGTTGACGGAGGTCCCGGTACGTGCCGCCCGTGACCCACAGCACGTCGTCGACTCGTGGGTCGATCGAGATACCGCTCGTGTAGGTGCTGAAGACGTTCTCGACCGGCGCCGGATCGAGCTCTCGAAAGGGGCTGGGGAAGCTCCGGGTGACCTGGCCGGACAGGTCGACCTCGTAGATCATGTCGCGGACGGTCTCGACGAGCCACACGCTGCCCTGGCCGTCGTTTCCGTCGCGGTCGAACGCCATGCCGAAAACCGTCCCCAGGTCGGGTTCGGACTCCGGGTCGTCGGGGTCGAACTGTGGATCGATGTTCGGCAGCTCGACGTCGAAGGTGTCGAAGACCTCGCCGGTGAAGTCGGTGTGCCCGATGACGTGAGCCGTCGTGTTGTAGATCAGGAACTCGCCGGTCTCGTGCGTCGGGCAGATGCCGGTGACGAACTCGTCCTCCATGACGAATGTCCCGTCGATCGGCACGATGCTGAGCGGCTCGTCCTCGAGGTCCGGGTCGAAGATGATCAACCGGCGGTCGACGGCGTCGGTG
>CAYMLL010000213.1:0-13984 GCA_964390645.1 uncultured Planctomycetia bacterium
ACCGTGGAGTGCGCCGAAGATGCTCGCGATGGAGCGCGCCTGTTGCAGATCAGCCTTGAGCACTCCCTCCGGATCGACGTCGCCGGCCCACCGCATGACCCAGTTGGCGCTGCCCCACCCGCCCAGCAGTGGAATGGTGCCGAGCGTGATGCCGATCAGCGTGATCTTGCGCAAAGGAGGCCGAAAAACCTCGGCGATCGAGACCGTCGGCGCCGACTCGGCCGTCGACTCCCCACGCGTCGCACGCCACCGCGGAGACTCAGGCACGAAGAGGAGAACCAGCACTCCGAGCACACCCGGAGAGGCTCCGACGAGCAGGATCCAGCGCCAGTCCGTGGGCACGATCGGGCGGTTGTCCGCGAAGAGCGCTACGAGCAAGATACCGAAATTAGCCGCGGTGCCGATGATTCCCGCAACGGCCGGCCGCGACAGCCTCGACCAGGCCTCCGATACGAGAGCGACCCCGTTCGGCCACATCCCTCCGATGCCCATGCAGGCGACGAAGCGCGCGGCCAGCAGTTGCGACGGGCTCTCCACCCAGTAGGTGATTCCCGAGACGATCGAGTAGGTCAGGATGCTGATCCCCATCGCGCGAGTGCGCCCGAGCCGGTCGCCGATCCAGCCGAAGACGAGTCCGCCCGCGGCCGCGCCGAGCAAGAACGCGCACACGTACGCGCTGAACCACATGTTGACCACCGGCTTCTCGGCGCCGCCGGTCAGGTCGATCGCGGCAGATCCCATCGCCAGCGTCGTGATCCCCATCTGCGAGCCGGCGAAGAGCCAGCCGAGGAAGGCGGCGATGAGGACAAGCAGCCGTCCCCCCTGCGTCAGCTCCCGGGACTCCCCTGGCGTTTCGCTCATGCCAGCCTCTTCACGTCCACCGGACGTCCTGTCCTCGCCGACTCGATCGCGGCGACGACCGTGGCGGTGATCGCCCGACCGGCCCTGGCGTCGAGACAGGTCGTGTCGTCCTCGTCGATCGCGCGGAGGAGATCGTCCGCGAGCAGGAAGTCGTTGTCGTTCGCGAGACGCACGTTGCGGAACTCCTCCGGCGGCTGACCACGGTAGTAGATGCCGACCTCGGGGCGCGCCTCACTGATCACCATGCCGCCCTCCGAGCCGACGACGTGCAGCTTGATCTCACCGATGTCCGGGTGGCTGGCCGCACCGATGCGGCCGATGCAGATCGTCCCCATCAGGCCGCCCTCCATCTCCAGCGTCACCGTCGCGAGGTCCTCGACGCCGTTGTCGACGTTGAGCTGGTGGAAGTGAGCCGTTGTGCGCGCGAAGACCCGCTCGACATCGGCGCCGGCGAGCATGCGGACGTACGCGAGCGGATAGCAGCCCTCGATCTGCAGCTCGCCGAGCGGCTCGAGCCCGACGCCGCCGTCAGCGCCCGTCGCGTGCGCCGCCTTGAGCGCCTCGAGCCAGTCGATCGGCGGGTCTCCAGGACCGCGCGAACCCTTCGGCGGCCCCGCGTCCTTCGCGAAGTAGAAGTCGACGTGAAACGCGTAGGGCTCGCCGATGACCCCGTTCTCGATGGCCCAGCGCGAGTCGATCAGAGCCGGCAGGAAGTCACGGTTCCACATCAGGAACTTGACACCCGCGCGCTCGACAGCGTCGACGACACGGTCGCACTCCTCGAGTCGGTTCGACATCGGCTTGTCCTGCACGACATGCAGGCCGGCGCTCGCCGCACGCACGCTCAGATCGCAGTGCCGCTCGGCTTCCGAGCTGACCACCGCAATCTGCGCACCCAGCTCACTCAGCGCACGCTCCACGTCCCGCACGTACGGCACGCCGTGCTCACGGGCGAACTTCTCGTTGCGCTCGTGGACCCAGTCCGGCCGGTCGGCGTCGTCCGCGACCACGACGAGCTCGAGGCGCGGGTGGCTCATCAGGCCGAGTGGAACGTAGGAGTGCTTGACGACGCCCAGCGCCGCAACACGAAAGACGGCGCCCGGATCAGACCCGCTCATAGCCGGCTCCCTCCCGCCGCAACGAGTGGCCCGAGGCGATCCCGTCGAGGACGACCTTCGTCACGCTCATCGCCGCCGTCACCCACTCGCCCGCGGACGTCGGCCGCCGCGCGTCCCGGCCCGATCCTGATCGAGGAGCAAGGCCACCGGAGCGCCCTCCCCGACGACGAGATGAGCATCACGGTGTTCGTCGGCGTAAGCGGCCCCGGTCGACCCGATCGCCGTCAAGGAACAATAGCCCTGCATGTCGGGCTGAACGAGTGTCACGTCGACGAGGGCCATACCGCCGTCGCGAAACCCGAAGTGGACGCTGATCGAGTCCGTTCCACCATGAGCACGCCGCAGCGAGTAGACGGCCTCCGGGTCGCTACCGAAGAGGCGGCAGGCGACGGCGATCTGCTCGATCAGCTCACCGGGCGGAGCGTCGGCCCTGACCGCGTCCTCCATCGGATGCCAGCAGTGAATCCGCAACGCGCCGAGCGAGCCAAGCTTCCCCGAGGCGAGACTTTGCCGGACGACGTGCACCGCAGGCGAGTACAGCCTCCGGGATCCGAACATCAACGTGACCCCCGCACCGCTGCAGACCTCGACGAGCTCGGCGACCTCCTCGACGGGGTCCGCGAAAGCCAGGGAAACGAGCACGTGCTTGCCGGCTCGAGCCGCGCGACCGGCGAGAGCCATCCTCGCCTCGCAGCCCGGGCCGACGACGATAGCATCGACCTCCCCGACGGCCCCTTCGAGCGACTGCTCGATCGATCCGGGATCGATCTCCTCGACGATGGTCGCCGCCTCGCCGATCCGTTCGACGGCCGACACGTACGCGTCGTCACAACCGAGAAGAGCAAGGCGAGTCATGGAGAATCCCTCGACCGAACCGCTGCGCCGGATTGTACCGAGACCGGTGACGGAAAAGAAGGAGCACCGATTCCAACCGGTTTGACGAGGATGCGAATTCGCACTAAGGTGTCGGGCGACCGCGAGTCCGGAGAGCAGGAGGATCGGCGATGAAGTTCGGAGTCGGCGTCATCGGGGCGACGGGTTACATCGGCACACCGTACCGCGCGGAGATCCGCGATTCGCCGGACGACGCGACGATCGTGTCGCTGTGCGCCCGCCGTCGAGACCGTCTGGAGGCCGCCGCTCAGGACGATGGAGGCGCGCTCATCACGGAGGACTGGCGCGAGATCGTCGATCATCCCGAGGTCGACCTCGTCCTCATCCTGACGCCCGACGCGCTCCATCACGAGCCGGCGCTGGCCTGCGCGGCCGCCGGCAAGCACGTCGTCTGCGAGAAGCCGGTCGGCATGAACGCGCGCGAGGCCCGCGAGATACGGGACGCATTCGTCGACGCGTCGCTGTGTCACTTCGTGCCCTTCTGGACGCGCTACGGAGACATCTTCCGACGCGCCCGGGAGATCGTCGACACCGGGATCCTCGGGACGATCCGGGCCGTCGTCTACCGCTGGCAGAACCCTCGTCCGCGGGCGATGCCGTTCACATGGCGCGACGACGCGTCGCTCTCCGCGGCTGGCAGCATCGCCGATGTCGGCTCGCACGCCTACGACACGATGCGCTGGTTTCTCGGCAAGGAGGCGATTCGAGTGCTGACTCACGCGAGCGTCATCGCCGACGCGAAGCCGGACCTCGGTTTGCTCGACCTGGAAGAGGCGATCGCCTGGGCCGAGACGCACGATGCCGCCGAGGGCCAGAAGCGGCGCCCGGGAAGCGCGTACGACTTCGCCGACATCGCGATCGAGTTCGAGGACGGCGTCGTCGGCTCGCTGGTCCTGTCACACGCGCCTGTCTTTCGCAAGGGTCTGGCGCCGGAGCTCGAGCTCCATGGCGAGGACGCCTCGCTCGGAATCGACCGCTTCGGCGGCGCGATCACGCTCGTACGCACCGGCGGCAACGTCGAGACGCTCGACACGGTGCCCGACGTCGGCTTCGGGAATCGATTCGCCAGGCACGTCTTCCCCGCGCTGCGCGAGCAGCTCGCCGGCGCTCCGAGGGCGGGGTCGCCGCATCCGAACCTGCACGACGGCTGGCGTGTGCAGATCTTCACCGACGCCGCGGCGCTGTCTGCCGAGCGAGGCGGCTGGGTCGAGCTCGAGGAGATCGAGCGGCAGAGCGGCCGTTAGCCCTTCTTCTTCTCGGGCCGGAAGAAAGCCTGCGGTGGAATCTCCCGCTTCGAGAAGCCCGGTCCCTCCCATGACACGACCAGCGACTCATCGCCGCCCGCCTCGAACATGCGCACGTCGAAGGGGTGGAGCCCCGCCTTCAGACGCATCAGACCCGCGGCCTCGCTGTGCGCGTGTAGCCCGTCGTTGTCGGCGAGCCTGCGTCCTCCGATCCACAGGCGACTGCCGTCATCGGAGCCGGAGTAGAACGTGTATACGCCGTCCTTCGGCACCTTCACGAAGCCGCTGATACGCACCGCGAAGTGATCGGTTCCCGCGCGGCCCGGCGGGACCATCGGCTTCGGGACGCTTCCGCTCTCGACGGCCTTGACGGTGCCGAGATCGGGAAGACGCGACCAGGAGCCCTCGTAGACCTCGTAGGCCAATCCCTGCGTGAATCCTCTGTCCGCGACCGGCTCGGCAAGAGCGACCGAGCCGAGCTTCGCGGTCAGTGTCGACGTCTTCTTCTCCCGACGGACCTCGATCGTCAGCGACTCGCCGGCCTCCCGACCGATCAGCGCCAGATGAAAGTCGACGGCGCTGCGGACAGCGACGTCTCCGACACGCCGGATCACATCACCCTTGCGAACACCGGCCGCCTCCGCGGGAGAGCCTCCGGTCACCGCGCTGACGATCGCCTCTCGGGCGAGCGCATCGGTCTCGAGCCCGAGCAGGAAGCCGAAGCGCTCCTGCGCAGCGATCACCCCCGGCAACTTGCGGCGCACACGATCGATGGGAATCGCGAAGCCGATACCGTTCGCGCCGTTCTGCTTCGAGTTGATGACACCGATCTGCCGGCCCAGCGCGTTGATCAGCGGCCCGCCAGAGTTGCCGCCGTTGATCGCCGCGTCCGTCTGGATTCCGCCGGCCTGGAATCCGCCCGGCGTCGCCCCGACGCGGCCGAGGCCGCTGACGATCCCCGTCGTCACCGTGTGCGCCAGCCCACCGGGATTGCCGATGACGACGACTGGCTCGCCGAGCAGCAGATCGTGGCTGCGACCGAGGGGCAAGGCCGGCAGAGGCTTCGGCGAGCGCACTCTCAGCACAGCGAGGTCCTCGGGCGAGTAGCCCGCGACGACCTCGAAGGGCAACACGCGCCCGTCGTGAAACACGACCTCGCCCTGAACGCTCTCCCGGACGACGTGCTGGTTCGTCAGAATCCAGCCCGAGGAGTGGATGATCGAGCCCGAGCCGATCTCCAGAACCAGCGGCCCCTGCGGACTCACCGCGCGGATCGATCGCAGGGAGACGACTGCCGGACCGCAGCTCCGTACGAGCTCGACGATGGGGGTGACGCGAGGGGACTCCCCGTCCCCGGCAGCAGGCGCCGGAGCGAGAAGCGCGAGGAGCGGCAGCAATACGCGAGAGCGTGACAGCATCGGAGCCCGACGGTTACCAGGGGAACCCGCCGTCGAGTATAGAGGGTGGAGACGGGGTCAGGAACCTTTTCCGCCGCGGGCCGTCTCTCGCCCGGACGAAGACGTCTCACACGTCGTGAGCCGAGGCCTCGGCCGACCCGCCGAGGCCGGCTCCGGGACAGCCGGCTGCCGTCAACCTCGGCCCAGGACACCACCACCAGGACGGTCCGAGGGCGAGACGCGGTGTCCACCCGGACGCTCCCGGTCACGTCTGACACGAGGGAGCGAGGATCACGGAGCGTGCGGAGAGTTCGGGGCCAGAGGTGTCGCAGACTCGTTGAATCCCCAGGCTCCGCCGTCCGGGAAGCGACCGTAGGAGATGTCCTCGGTCTGTCCGTCGAATCGGACCTCGTCGATGACCGTGGAGCCGTCCGAGTCGACCAGCGTCACCGTCTCGCCGCTGACACTGAGCTGATAGCTGGTGTGGAAGGGCCCCTGCGTGCCGTCGTCGTCCGCCATGAGGATGATGAACTGGCCCGGATCGATCAGCATGCCGTCCGCGAACCGCCACTTCGTCAGCTCCGAGGGATCATCGGTCAGATACATGCCGCCGAGGTCGATGGTGCCGGCGGCGCCGTTGTAGATCTCCACCCAGTCGGGATACTCGCCGGGCTCTGCGGGGTCCTCGAGGATCGTGCGGTTCGACGCCAGCACCTCGTTGATCACGAGCCCCTCGATGCCGACGTGGAACCTCGCCTCGGTCATCGCGCCCCACGTCGAGCCGCCACGAACACGGGCCCGAACGGTCGTCGTCCCCTCGAGGACCACCGAGGACGATTCGACGCCGGCGACGAGCGCGGTCAGCTGCAGATCGAAGCTCACATCCGAGCTCGTGCCGCTTCCCTGGTGCACCTCCACGGCGATGACGTTTCCACCGTCGACGAGGGCGTCCGTATCCACACCGAAGGTGTTGAACCGATCCTCGTCGGCGCCGCCGACCGGCACGCCGCCTCCCGACGCGTAGTCATCGTAAGCGGCCTCCGCGGCGAGATTGGTGCGGACGACCTCCGTACCGTTCACGTAGACCGCCGCGCCGTCGTCACGCACGATCCCGAGCGTCAGCTCGACGATCTCGGAGGCGTCATCGACGTTGAATCGGCGTCGGAAGTACGTCGTCGCGTACTTGTTGTCCGCGTCCGGGCCGTAGCCGACCTCGGTCGCCTCGTCGCCGTCGCCGTAGCCGAGCTGCGCGGGGCCCTCGTCCCAGCTGCTGTCGTCGAAGCCGACTCCACGCCACGCCGTCCCCTGGTTCGACCCGTCGTCGAGGTACCTCCACACCGCTCCGTCCGCGATCAGCGTCGTGCCGGTGGACTCATCCGTGAAAATCTCGGCATCCGGGTTGATGTCTCCACCCCAGAGTCGTGGGTCCTCGCCGTCGAGCGTGTAGTAGATGGTGCCGGGCGTGCCGTTCGACTGGATCATGCGCAGCTCGAAGCCCGGCTCGATCTCGCCGCCGTGCTGACTCAAGGAGACGAGAGCCTGGTCCGGGAACATGTTCACCGAGCGCATCTGATCGAGAACGATCTGCGTGCGCTGCGGGAAGTACGTGCCGACCATGTAGCTCGACTCACGGTCCCAGTCGGTCTTCGTGCGCGGCGAGCCGCGCTGCGCGTCACCCCAGCGAGCCGACGCCCCGATGACAGCGAGGTCGATCTGGTCCACTCGCTCGACCCAGCGGCGGATGTTCTCGTTCGGCGACAGGACACCGCCATTGTGGAAGTACCTGTGGACCCGGTCCGCGAACCGCATGCGGTACTCGTCGTTCGCGGTCAGCCGCAGGTTCAGCCAGGCCGGATTGAAGTGCTGCCAGCGCTCGCCGATCCGACGGTCGGCCGAGTCCGTCAGCAGGCGCGCCTCGTTGAGCCCGCCGTTCGCGCCGAGCGAATGTTCCGCGTCGTGCCTGTACCACGTGAATCCGTCGGGATTCGCGTGGTTGAAGATCGCGAAGACGTTGTTCGAGATGTGGCCCCACGCGCTGATCGGCGCGTCCGGGTCTCCGACGTAGTAGGTGCAGATCATGTAGTCCATGAGGTTCTCCTCATCGACCAGCTTCTCGCCGCCGGGATCAACCGTGCCGTCTGACCGCAGCCCGAGCACCCGCTGGTACGCCGCGTCGCTCGTGATTCCCGCGGCCGCCCGGTCGTAGAGCCGACGGTACGCCGAGATCGTACCCGCTGTCGCGTGCAGCGCACGACCGCCGGAGGAGTCGTTCTTGATCACGTCGTAGTCCTCGTCACGCCCTCCGAAGTACGACTCGGCGAAGTCGTCGTTGGCGCGCTCCTCGGTCTGATAGAGCCCCCAGTACTGCCCGTTGAGGTAGAGGTGATAGTAGCGGGACCTGGTGTAGGGCTGGCGCATGTCCCTCTCGACATCGCGCGAGAAGACGTCGCGGATGAACGTGTTCTTGGCGTCCCCCGAGAACGCCCAGGAGTAGTTCTGCGACGTGCGCAGATCGATCGCGTCGAACTCGTCGGTCCCCTCGCCGCCGAACATCGCGTACCTCAGCTTGCCGGCCCCGTACTCGTTGCGGAAGAAGAGACGGAAGGAGTGCTTCGGATTGCCGCCACTGCGGCTGAAGGCGCCTCGAATGCGCACTCCGGCCTCGATCCCGAAGCCCGGCGCACCGTCCGGGTGGAGCAGCTCGACCGATGTGCGGCGCTCCCAGCCGCGGCCGGAGTTGCGTGCGTTGACGTAGATGCCCCTGGAGGAGCTGAAGAGATTGCTCAGGTCGGTCACCAGGGAGATCGACGGAATCTGGGTCAGAGCGTCCTCCATCCGCGACCGCCACGCAGCGCTGTCGACGACCGCAGGATCCATGCCGTAGTCGATGTCCTGCCCGTTGTAGCTGCCCGGGTTGGGCCATCGGCTGCCCGGACGCGCCCCGGTCGGCGACTGGCCCACGACGTCGTCGAGAAAGAGGTAGGTGCTCGTCGTCGTGTTCGAGTCGAGGTGGCCCGCCCTGAACGCGGCGGCACGTATGACGGTCGTCTCGTCGACGCTGATCGAGCCGCTGTAGATCGTTCCACGGCTGGAGGTCGGCGTGGAGCCGTCCAGCGTGTAGCGGATCCGGGCGCCGCCCGTCGGTGACTCGAGGATCAAATCGAACCCGTTGTCGTGAAAGCCACGCTCGGCGCTGAACGTCACATCTCGAACGAAGTCGACCGAGCCCGCAACGTTGAACGTGCCGGGTGTCGGTGTATCCATGTACTGGTACGAGGCGCCCCCGACGGCCGTGACAAGCTCCGGAAGCAGCAAGAAATCGCTGTTGGACGCCGAGTTGTTCAGCCCGTGGATCGCCAGCACGTTGTCGCCGTTGCGAAGCTCCCCGAGACTCCCGGTGATGTTGATCTCCTCGGCCAGTGCGGCGTCCTCGACGGGACGATCCGACGTTGACGTGGAGTCCCAGACCGGCGATGCCGGCGCGTTACGGCGCGCGACCTCGACCCCGTTGATGTACGCAACGAAGCCGTCCTCGTACTTCATCCTCAGGACGAGCGCCGGGAGCTCATCGACGTTCTCCACGTCAAAGCTCTTGCGCAGCCACACGGATGCGTTGACGCCGCGCATAACATCCTCGAGATCCGTCCCGATGTCCGCCGTGAAGCCGACGGTCCCGAGGCCACCAGCAGCGGAGTCGCCGACCAGCTCGAAGTCGTTCGAGAAGCCCGGATGAAAGCCCTGGGCAGCGAAGAGCTCGCAGTGAGCGCCTCCACCACGCTCGTAGAAGACGAGGCGAATCTCGTGAGGACCGGCCTCGGCGATGTCGAAGGTCTGGATCGTGTCCGCCGGCCCCCGCGGCTCGGGAAAGGACATGGTGTAGGAACGTCCTCCCTTCGTCATGCGGAAGCCGAACCCATCATCACTGTTGACCCCGAAGCTCCAGCTGCCGGGCTCCGGGATCAGCACCGTTCCCGTTGCCAGGATCACGAAGTCGTCGACATCGGCGAAGGTGAGCCCCGGAAAGGCATTGTCGTTGGTGAAGTTGCCGCGCCCCCCGGAGTTGAAGAAATCGATGAACTCCGCGTCGCGTGTCACGACCCGAGTGCGACGCGCCGGATCGCTGATGACGGATTCGGCGACAGTCAGGCTCGTCACCGAGATGTTCGCCCGGAACATCGTCACCTCGAATCCCTCGGTGGAGACGCCGCTGAACCCGAGCCCCGTATCGCCGGTACCCCAGCCGGCGTCGTTGAACGTCCGCTGCGTCCACGCGTCTGCGATACCCTCATCCCCGGCGACGGGCACCTTGTAGCGGACCGTATCGCCCGGCGACACCAGCGTCGTCGTCGACTGTGTGCGCCCGTAGGAGACGTCCGTCAGCTGCTCGGGGTAGGCAGGTGAGAACTCGTCGACGACTGTCTCACCGTCGGGCGCGACGAGAGCGAGGTACTCCCCCGAGCTGTCGAGCCGAAAATTCGTGTGCAGCTCCTCCCCCGCGACACGCCTGTCCTTGTTCGACGCGAAGACGACGAGAAAGTCGCCACGACTCATCGTCACTCCGTCCGGGAACTGCCACAGGTTGACGAGCTCAGGATCACCCGTCAGGAACCAGCCGCCGAGATCGACCGTCGCCTCCAGCGAGCTGTCCAGCATGTGGATCTCGATCCAGTCCGAGCTGTCACGGTCCTCGTCCAGCAGGCTGTCGAGGTTCGACGCCATGATCTCGTTGATGATCAGCGTGCTGTCATCGATGTCGCCGCAGGGCGGCTCGGAACACGTGAGAGCGTCGACCGTCGGATCGACGCCGCAGCCGTCGAAGGGATCCGGAGGCCTCGGGCCGTCCTGGTAGAGGTACGCGAGTCCGTGGACGGGGTCGCTGACATCGACCGAACCGCTGTCGTCGACGTCGGCGGCCTTCTCGCACGGGATCTCGAAACCCGGGCGAAAGAGGTGAAAGAGGGTCAAGACGGGATCCGAGATGTCGACGGCCCCGTCCTGATTCACATCGGAGCGGATGAATCGCTCGTCCTGCGCACCGGCCGGGCCGGTACCGCCGATCAGAGCGACGCACAGCACCGAAACGCCAAGCAAGTTGATTCTCATCGCGATTGTTGTCCTTTCACGAGCCCGGGAGTCCCATCATAGGGTCAACGACCACCCCCGCGAAGCCCACGACCGGTCGTTTCTTGTCGGCTCTTGTCGATCCTCGTCGCACCTCACGAAGGACGCCGAGACATCGCTGGACGCTCCCTCGAAGGCGGGCTAACCTGCGCATACGAGGCCGCTGACCGGCCGCCGACGTATCCGACTCTCGCCGGGCCTCGGACGGAGACCACCCTGATGATCGCCCC
Source organism: uncultured Planctomycetia bacterium (assembly GCA_964390645.1). Taxonomy (GTDB): domain Bacteria; phylum Planctomycetota; class UBA8108; order UBA8108; family UBA8108; genus CAYMLL01. Next base: position 10,866 of record CAYMLL010000213.1, read on the forward strand.
ACGTCAACAAGTCGTCCTCGGGCTCCTCCTCGTCCTGGCTCCCGGCGTCGCGATTGCGGACGAGACGAACGCGGAGAAGGCCCCCGCGAACCCCGAACCTCGCTACCGCATGCCGGCGATCATGGTCATCACGCACGTCGACTGGCCCGAGCAGGCCGAGCATCGTGACACGATGGCGAAGTTCGTCGCCGACAAGGGATTCACCGGCGTCGAGGTCGAGATGGAGATGCTCGATGTCCTGCGCAAGCACGGACTCTACGCTCGGCTCGGCGGCGACCTCGGCAAGATGGTCGGGGCCGCGGAGAAGCTCAAGGACGACCCGGCCGTCTTAGCGTATTTCGTCTCCGACCGCAAGCGCAAGAGCTCCTTTCCCGGCTTCGCCGACTGGGCGCGACTCTTCGAGAAGTTCGACCCGAACCACCCGACGATGTTCATCAATCGTGCGCTGTGGAACGAGATGGGCGAGTTCGTGAAGATCGTCAAGCCAAAGCTGCTCGACTACTACCACTACCACTGGCAGCCGCGCCGCCGTGGCGAATGGCACTACTTCTTTCTCATGGTGACGCGCGCGCTCGGCCAGGAGAACGGCATCCCGGTGATGCGCTGCGTCGACGCCGGACGCTCACCCGGGCAGATTCGCCAGACGATGTACACGAGCCTGGCGTACGGCGTGCAGGGATTCCACTTCTGGCCGCCCTGGCACATCGGGCACCAGAAGAACGACAAGGGCGAGCCCGTCCTGAAAGATGGCAAGGTCGTCCCGACCATCACTCCATGGGGAGAGACGATCGCATCCGTCTGCGCCGACCTGCGGTCGATGGGGCCGATCCTGCTGAAGTCGCGCTCCGTCGGCGTCTACCACGTCGACCCGGTGCTCGTCGGCTGCCAGAAGGTGAAGGACGACTCCTGGTTCGAGCCCTCCGGGAAGCACGTCGTCGTCGGCCACTTCGAGGATCCGGAGGGCCACGACTACCTCCTCGTCGTCAACGGCGATGCGGGTACGAAGCGCGAGGCGACGCTGCGCTTCATGCCCCGGGCGACGAACCTGCAAAGACTCGACCCGAAAGACGGGAAGTGGAAAGCGCTGGAGACCACGACCGAAGCAGGCCGGACGTCGGTCAAGCTCGAGATCGAGCCCGGGACCGGTCGCATGCTGAAGGTCGATGTCGCGGAGGCACCCGCAAAGCCCGCGGCGAATTCGAAGGAGTCCGGGAGTCAGTAGTCCTCGCCGTTGAGGCTCCGGGTCACTGACTCGAGCCACGCGCGCAGCTTCGGTCGCATCCTGGCCGCCCTCCCCTCCTCGGTCTCGGCCCGATCCTTCTTCTCGCCGGGGTCGGTCACGAGGTCGTAGAGCTCCCAGCGCACGCCGCCCTTCTTCGCCGAGATCCGGTGGAGCTTCCAGTCGCCGTCGAGCCATGCCGCGTGGCCGGGAAAGACGTCGAGCCGGCGCGGCGGGCTCGGCAGACTGGCCGCATCGCGACTGGAGGGGTGCGGTGGAAGCTCCTTGCCGGCGGCCTGAGCGTCGAGCAGCTCCTTCATGAGCTTCGCGGACGGCGTGCCGATGCCCCGGGCACGCATGTCCCAGAAGCCCATCGGACGCGGCCGCGTCTTCATCTTGCCGTCGATCAGGGAGACGAGGCTGATGCCGTCGAGCCTCGGCTGCGCCTTCGGGCTCGCACCGGCGATCTCGAGCAGCGTCGGATAGATGTCGCAGGTGTTGCAGCGGACACCGGTGACGCTCGGCTTCCTGACGCGTGCCGGCCACTCCAGGATCGCCGGAACGAGGAGGCCGCCCTCGTAGACCTTTCCCTTGTTGCCGCGAAAGCCGCCGGTCGAGCCGACCCTCGGCAGCGCGCCATTGTCGCTCGTGTACCAGAGGATCGTGTTTTCGCGGATTCCCAGCTCGCCGAGCGCGTCTCGCAGCTTGCCGAAGGCGCGGTCCATTCCGGTGACCTCGCCGTAGAAGTGCTGCCGCGGCTTCGGCTGATCGTCGTAGAGGGCGCGGTCCCTCTCGATCGCACGGTGCGGGCCGTGCGGCGAGCCGAACCAGACGACCGCGAGGAACGGATTCTTGCCGCCCGCCCGAGTCTTCATCCAGTCGATCGCCGCGTTCGCGGTGACGATCGAGCTCTCGCCCTTCATCTCCACGGCCTTGCCGCGGTGCGAGAGAATCGGATCGTTGTCGAAGAAGTTCGGCGCGCTGAGCCACTCGTCGAATCCGTTGCGCCCCGGATGCGCCGGACTGCCGCGGCGCACAGAGCCCACGTGCCACTTGCCGAAGTGCCCCGTCGCGTAGCCGGCCGACTTCAGCGCCTCGGCGAGAGTCATCTCCTGGGGGCGCATCGGATAGCCCCACTTGAACACGCCCATGCGGTTCGGGTGGCGCCCCGTCAGCACGCTCGCACGGGTGGGCGAGCACACCGGCGCCGCGGCATAGAAGCGATCGAATCGCAGCCCCGCAGCGGCAGCCTTGTCGAAGTTCGGCGTCCGGAGCACAGGATGGCCGTTGTAGGCCATATCGCCCCAGCCCTGGTCGTCGGCCATGACGAGGACGATGTTGGGCCGGTCCGCGGGAAGAAGGACCGCGGGAACCGGGAGGACAGCCAGAAGGACGAGAAGAGTGAGTGGTCTCATGAGGCGGGTCGCTCCGGGAGGCTGGTGAAGCGCTCATTATGCACGGGGTCCCGCGGGATAAGGAGGAGGATTCACCGGAGAGTGCGGAGGGACAGAAAGGAAAGAAGGACCGGAATGCGGCCGATCCCGCGACCTTCTCGCACTGGTCACGAGGTGTCGTTTGTGCTATCGAGAGTGTCCCGCCTCCACCACCCGAGCGAGTCACGAACGATGAGAATCCAGAGCATCCGCGTCCGTCACGCCGACCGGTCGATCTGGGGTCACCTCGCCGAGCGCGAGAAGACCCTGCCGCTCGTCACCCCTCTCGACATCTACACCGACTACCGGGAGACGCGGGGCTCGTGGTTCTGGGACTCGGGGATGGCTGTCGTCGAGATCACCACCGACGATGGCGTCGTCGGACACGGCTGGTGCGACGATGGGTGTCGCGGCGTCGCGCCCAACGTCGACAACAACCAGAGCCGGCTGCTCAACCGCGCCGACCC
>CAYMLL010000214.1:0-13956 GCA_964390645.1 uncultured Planctomycetia bacterium
GTTCTCCTGACTCCACGCGGACGCCTGCGACGATTCTGGTGGTACGCGATACTCGCCGGCCTGCTTCTCTGGTTGACCCAGATCGCCTACTTCACCGCGAATACGACCAACCACGTCGCCACGATGTACCAGCGCACCTACGGCGATAACCCGATCCTCGAGGCCGAGACGATATCGAGCATCGACAAGCTCCTCCGCGGGTACACGTTGACGCTTCACCATGCGCTGCCCTTCATGCTCTACGCCCCGGTTTTCTTCTTTCCCATGCGCGAGAGACCGACGCGGTGGACACCAACGGGCGACAACACGCCTTCGCGAAAGGCACCGTGCCCCTGCGGCAGCGGCAAGAAGTTCAAGCGCTGCTGCGGCGGGTAGAATACCCTCCCCCGGGATGCCCTGACCCCCACTAGGTCTGGCAGCCCGCGCAGTAAAAGGTCGAGCGCCCCGCCATCACCCTGCGGCGGATCGAGGCGCCACAACGCACGCACGGCTCACCCTCGCGGCCGTACGCCCTGAGCGACACCTGGAAGTACCCACCGTCACCGTCGACGTTGTGGAAGTCGTTCAGAGTCGTTCCACCCTGACGGATCGCGTCGCCGAGGACCTCCTTCACCGCATCGGTGATCCTCGCCCAGCGCTCACGACGGATGCGACCAGCGGACCGTGTCGGGTGCACGCCGGCGACGTGGAGCGACTCACACGCGTAAATGTTCCCGACGCCGACGATCTGCTGCGCATCCATGAGGAAGTTCTTCACCGGCTTGCGCACACCGCGGGACCGCTCGAAGAGGTAGGCCGTATCACACTCCTGCGACAGCGGCTCGACACCGAGATGGACAAAGCGCCGGTCGGTAGCGACGTCCGATGCCGCGATCGCGTCGACGAGACCGAAGCGCCGGGGATCGATGAACCTCAGCTGACGACCGTCGTCAAGGCCGAACACGACGTGCGTGTGAGGCTCGAAAGGCTCGTCGGAACCCGACGCGAGGATGCGACCACTCATGCCCAGGTGGATCACGAGCCGAGAGCTCTCGCCTGCGGCAACGTCATCAACGTGAACCAGCAGATACTTGGCGCGACGCGTCAGGGCGGTGACTCGCCTCCCGACAACGTGACGCTCGAGCGCGTCGACGTCGACGGAACAGCGCAGACGTCGCTCGCGGACGTCCACGCGGACGATACGCCGCCCGGACAGGAGCGGCTCGAGCCCTCGACGGACGGTCTCGACCTCGGGAAGCTCGGGCATATCAGATCGCGTACGACACCGGCTCGCGGCGAGAGAACGGAACGCGACCGAATCCCGGTCCGGCGTTGATCCCGCCTCCTAGCTGACGCGCTCCGTCACCGCCACCGTCTCCGTAGAGTTCTGCTCCGCACCATTCCACCACGTCACGCAGCCGGTCTCGAACTTGTTCGAGAGCTCGCGGCGGAACGGCAGGACGCGTACACGAAAGCCGTGGCGCCCGGCTCCCTGACATGGGATGCCTCCGGAGAAGATCGCTTCGCCTCCGCCACTCGACTGGAGATTCAGAGGCAAGGCATCCCCGCGGCTGATTTCGCCGTTCGAATCCAGCAAACCGTACACGGCCTCGACCGAGATGTCCTCGGCCGAGAAGGGGCCGAGACCGATGGCAACGCTCACCGGAAGCTCGGAGGTAATTTCGAGCTCCTGTGTCGACTCGGACTCGACCGACACGACCTGAAGCTCACTCCAGTTGGACTCCACGAACTGCTTCCACGCGGCGAGCGACTTCGCAGCAGAGTAGTCGTCGCGAACGAGCATGCTCGAATTGATCGCCGCGGACAGATAGAAACGCTCGGCGTACTCCTCGACCATGCGGTTCGTGTTGAAGAACGGACAGATCGACGACAACGATGACTTGATCGACTCGATCCAGCGACGCGGTATATCGTCGGGGCCGCGATCGTAGAAGGACGGTGCGACCTCCGTCTCGAGGAGGTCGAAGAGCACCCGACTCTCCATCTCGTCCTGGTAGTGGTGGTCATCGTAAAGCTCGCCCGTACCGATCGCCCACCCGTTCTCTCCCGAGAAAGCCTCGCACCACCAGCCATCGAGGACGCTGAGGTTCAGGGAGCCGTTCATCGCGGCCTTCATGCCACTCGTGCCGCTGGCCTCCATGGGACGCCTCGGCGTGTTGAGCCACACGTCACAGCCCTGCACGAGGACTCGTGCAACCTCGAAATCGTAGTCTTCGATGAAGACGATGCGATGGTGAAAGTCGTCGCCTCGCGCCAGCTGCGCGATCTGCCGGATGATCTCCTTGCCCGGATGGTCCTGCGGATGCGCCTTGCCGGCCATCACCAGCTGAACCGGCCGATCGCGACAGAGCAACAGCTTCTTGAGCCGCTCCATGTCGCGCAACACCAGATATGCCCGCTTGTACGTCGCGAAGCGACGCGCGAAGCCGATCGTGAGGATCTCGGGATCGAGCACCTCCTCCGCCGCGCGGCTCCTCGCGGCCGTGCTGCCTTGACGGACCAGCTGCTTCTTCAATCGATCGCGCACGAAGCTCACGAGCCGGTCGCGCAGCCGCTCTCGCGCACGCCAGAGCTCGTTATCCGGGATTTCGTTGACCCGGTTCCAGATGCCACGATTGACCGGGTCGTCGAGCCACTGCGGTCCCAGATAGCGCTCGTAGAGTCGATGGAGCTCGTCGGAGAGCCATGTATGCGTATGCACGCCGTTGGTCACGTGCTGGATCGGAATCTCCTCTTCGGGGACATCCGGCCAGATGCGCCGCCATATCTTCCGCGAAACCTCCCCGTGCAAACGGCTGACACCGTTCGCGCACGACGCGAGCCGCAGAGCGAGCACGGTCATGCAGAAGTCCCCGCGGGCGTCACTCGCGTCCTCACGACCGAGTGAGAGGAAGTCATCCGTCGTGATCCCGACCGCTTCGCAGTATTCGCGGAAGTACTCCCGGATGAGTTCCGGCGGAAAGTGGTCGTTGCCGGCGGGCACGGGCGTGTGCGTCGTGAAGACGTTCGCAGCGCGCACCGCCTCACGCGCCTCCGCGAAGGTCAGCCCCTGAGCCTTCATCGCCTGCTGAATGCGCTCTAGTGCGAGAAACGCCGAATGGCCCTCGTTCATGTGACAGACGGTCGGCGTGAGATCGAGGGCGTCGAGGGCTCTGACGCCGCCGACACCGAGGAGGATCTCCTGACGCAAGCGCATGTCGAGGTCGCCCCCGTAGAGGCGCGCGGTGATCGTCCGATCGTGGGGAGCGTTCACCGGCAGATTCGCGTCGAGGAGGAAGAGGTTCACGGTACCGACCTCGAGCTTCCAGATACGCGCAGTGACCCTGCGTCCTGGAAGCGACACCTCGATCGTGATCTCCTCACCCGCGTCATCGCGCACGAGCGTGAGCGGCATGTTGTAGAAGTCGTTGTCCGGATAGCGCTCCTGCTGCCAACCATCGGAGTTCAACACCTGGCGATAGTAGCCCTGCTGGTAGGCGAGCCCGACGCCGATCAACGGAACACCGAGCTCCGCGGCGCTCTTGACGTGATCGCCGGCGAGGCCACCCAGCCCCCCCGAGTACAGCGGCAAGCACTCGTGAATCCCGAACTCCGCGGAGAAGTACGCGATCCGCATGTCCATCTTGCCCTCGTAGACGCGCGCGTACCACGTGCTGCGCTCGAGATAGGCCTGCAACTCGGAGTGGACCTTGTCCATGTGCGCCAGGAAGGCCTCGTCCTCCTCGAGAGAACGCAGACGCCGGGAATCGACCGCACCCAGAAGCGCCATGGGGTTGTGGCCGCACTTCTCCCAGAGGTCGATGTCGATCCGACGAAAAAGCTGGACCGCCTTGCGCTCCCAGCACCACCAGGTGTTACGAGCGACCACCTGAAGCGCCTTCAGACGCTCCGGAATGCGGGGCACGACGGTGTATTTCTCGATCAACGTTGTCTCCTGGGGACTGTTCCCTCCGCCGGCGCTGGACTCCGGGATCACCACGACCGAGGCCCGAGCCACCTCGGGCGACGACAGGAACGGAAGCGATCCCGACCCGGTTCCGAGAATACCGAATTCGGACAGGCCCTGCGACCACCGTCCCTGACCTCGTTTATCGGGGCGAGAGCACCGGATCTTTTGTCTTCTCTGCAGGGGAACGTCTGCAGACGACGAAAGCCCCCGGGTCGCCGCGCCGCCGGACCTCGCCGGTCCGTGGTATACTGACGATATTGCCGGTTCGCGGTCCTTCGGGGCCGCGGGTCCGGGGACATCGAGAGCGCCACTTTCGGCTCCCGTGGGAAGAATACTGGAAGCCCACGCCTTGCGACTGCTGATCATCGACGACGACAAGGCCCACGGCGAGAGTCTCAGCGACCTCCTCAACACACGAGGTCACGAGGCTTACTTCGCCCCGTCACTCGCCGAGGCCCTCTGGCTACTCGACCTCTTCGCGTTCGATCTGGCCCTGTTGGACTACGACATGCCCGAGAACAGCGGGCCGCAGATCGCACGCAAGCTCATCGCCTTCGACTCGCGACTTCGTTGCGTCGTCATGTCCGCGCGAGAGAACGACGACACCCGCCAGAGCGAGCTCGGCAATCTGCCGTTCATGTCGAAGCCGATCAGCACCGACGAGCTCTTCGAGCTGCTCATGGATGCGATGGCGGAGGCTGCCGGCACCTCCCTCGTCGTGAGGGCGTCCTTCCCCCTCGTCCGCTACGATCCGCGAAGGGACTGACGCTCCGCGACGATACGGACGGGTACGGACGGGTACGGACGGGTACGGACGGGTACGGACGGGTACGGACGGGTACGGACGGAGATGGACGGAGATGGGGAGCAGCCAGAAGACGGGGGCAGGATACGAAACGCCGCCGGGTGCAGCTCGAGCCGCGAAACCATCGCGCGTGCGCTCCTACCTCGAACTCTGCCGGGTCTACCTGGCACCGACGGCGATCGCCGACAGTTTCGCGGGATTCTCACTCGCATATGGGCTGCTCGAACCCGAGGCCCCACCGACGAGGCTGCTGCTGGTCGCGGGCGCCTCGGTACTCCTCTACGTCACGGGAATGGTGACGAACGACATCTTCGACGTCGAGAAGGACCGCAAGCGCGATCCGGACCGGCCGCTCGCCTGCGGACAGGTCAGTCGTTTCGCCGCGGTGCTCCTCGCCGTGACGTTCTGCGCCGGCGCCGCCGGACTGGCGATCGCGGCGGGCGCGTGGCTGCCTGCGGTCGCCGTCCTGGGATTGTCGTTCGCGTACAACGCGGGCGGTAAGCTCGTGCCCGTGGTCGGCAACCTCCTGATGGGCGGTTGCCGCGCTGGAAACCTTCTCCTCGGTGCGGTCGCGGCGGTCGGGCACCAGGCCTTCGCGACCGGCCCGGTGCTTCTGGCATCGCTGATGCTCGGTCTCTTCGTCGCGGTCGTCACCGCTGTGAGTCTCCTCGAGGACGGCCGGCCGCGGAAGGCGGCCCTCGTCGGACTGTGCGGCTCCACGCTTCTTCTCCCCGTCAGTCTGCCGCTCCTGGCGCACGAACCGCCCTCGGTCGTCGCCTGGGTCGCGTGGATCGTCCTCGCCACACAGCTCGTCCTGGCGCTCGCCGCCACCTTCCGCCCGTCGCCGGGAGTGCCGCCGGCGACCGTCTTCGTGCGTCGAGCGCTCGGCACGATTCCGACGGTCGACGCCGCGCTCCTGGTGACCTTCTCGACGTCGGTCACGGCCGTCGTCGTCCCCCTTCTCGGCCTCTACGCCATCGGCTTTTTCGCCTGGTGGTACAAGCGGCGCTGGTTACAATCGGGCGGCTCCGAGACCTGACCCTCGGCTGCTGCACCCGGAAAGCGAGAAACCCTGGAGCTCCGAACGATGGGCGAGAAGAAGGTCCTCGTCGTCGGCAGCGGGGGTCGTGAGCACGCCCTCGTCTCGGCCGTCTGCCGCTCCCGCGGAAGCCCGAGAGTCTACTGCGCGCCGGGCAACGCCGGCATCGCCGCGGAAGCGGAGTGCGTACCGATCGGCGTCGAGAACATCGAAGAGCTCGTCGGCTTCGCGAGGTCCGAGGAAATCGACCTGACCATCGTCGGACCGGAAGTCCCGCTGGTGCTCGGCATCGTCGACGTCTTCCAGAACGAGGGCCTGAGGATCTTCGGACCTCCCAGCGAGGGCGCCCAGCTCGAAGGCAGCAAGATCTTCTGCAAGGAGTTCCTGGCACGCAACGACATCCCGACGGCCCCCTTCGAGATTTTCGACGATCCCGAGGCTGCGCTACGGCACGTCGAGGAGCGAGCGACGCCGATGGTCGTCAAGGCGGACGGCCTCGCCGCCGGCAAGGGTGTCATCGTCGCGCCAGACAGGTCCACCGCACGCGACGCGGTCCGGTCCATCATGATCGACCGGAGCTTCGGCGCCGCCGGCGATCGCATCGTCGTCGAGGACTGCCTGACCGGCAGCGAAATGTCGGTGATGATCCTCACGGATGGCGTGAGCTACCTGCCCCTGGAAACCTCGCAGGACTACAAGCCGGCCTTCGACGGCAACAAGGGACCCAACACCGGCGGCATGGGCGCCTACTCGCCCTACCTCGGTCTCGGCGACCCGGTCGTCCAGCGGATCCTCCAGGACATCGCCCGGCGCACGGTCAGAGCGCTCCGCAAGGAGGGCCTGCGCTTCCACGGCGTCCTCTACGCAGGAGTGATGCTCACCGGCAAGGGCCCCCAGGTGCTCGAGTACAACGTGCGCTTCGGTGATCCGGAAACGCAGCCGATCCTCTCGCGGCTGCGCAGCGACATAGTGGAGCTCTTCGACGCTGCCTGCGAGGAAAACGGGCTCGAACGCGTCCACATCGACTGGGATCCGCGCCCCGCGGTCTGTGTCGTGGCGGCGTCGGCGGGCTATCCGGGGTCCTACGAGAAAGGCAAGGTGATCACCGGCCTGCAGGACGCGAACGCGGTGGAGGGCGTCTCGGTCCATCACGCCGGGACGAGACTCGCAGCCGGCGGCGAGTGCGTCACCGCCGGCGGACGCGTCCTCGGAATCACCGCTCTGGGGTCGGATCGCGACGAGGCCCGCAGCCGCGCCTACGAAGCGCTCGGGAAAATCCGCTTCGACGGACTGCAACACCGCAGCGACATCGGCGAGACGATGCACAGCGAGGCGATCGACAGCGAGACGATCGACAGCGAGGCGATCGACAGCGAGGCGACCCGCGGCTGACACAGGCCGCAACGCGCCGAACCGAGCACACACCGGAAGGTTCGCGCTCACTCCGAGGCCAGGCCTGCGAAGAAGCCTCCTGGCGGTTACACCGTGCAGACCGCGTGACCGCCTCGAGGCCACGCCGACGGGGCCGTGGGGTAGCGCGGGATCCCCCCGGTGAATCCACCAGACGCGAGTCCGTCACGCGACGCCCCGCCAAGGTCTCCGAGACACCCTGGCCTCGAGACACCCTGGCCTCGAGACACCCTGGCCTCCCTCGAGACACCCTGGCCCAGTTCAGCTTCCAGCCTTGCCCGCGGGCTTCTTCCCTCCCGCCTCCGCCGTGCCGTCGCCGCCCTTGGCAGGCGCGTCATCCCCGGCCGGTGTCTCCTCCTCGGGGCAAACGAGACGGTAGATGGTGTCCATGGTGCGGTTCAGCGTTTCCTTGGTCACCCGCTTGTACGCGTAGTTACGCGTGAAATACTGCAGGTACACGTCCTTCTTCTGCTTCGGGTTCGGCACCGGGTTCTCGTGCCGCAGGCCGAGCTCCTTCTCGACGTCCTTCTGCAACAGGTAGGCACGCTTCGACACCATGTTTCCCAGCCGCAGCAGGTTCGCATGAGCCGTCTGGCTCTTCGAACGAATCGCCGGGTATTTCTCGAAGAACTCGACGCTGATGCCCCACTGCGTCCGGCCCTGCTTGCGCCGCCAATCGCGAACGAAGCGAGCGTATAGCGTCTTGTCGGCGCGGCCGCCCTTGTGGAACTTCTCCCCGGCCCGGAGCTTCGTCATGTTCTCGTTGAACTCGGCCCAGTTGTCCAGGAGCTCGCTGATGCGTGTGTCGTAGAGACTGCACATCTGCTCGGCCTGCTCGGCGAGCTCGGCTTCGGTACCGATCGAGATCTCCTTGCCTGGATCGTACAGCGTGTACTGGAAGGGACTCGCCTGCGGTGGAAACGCCTTCGTCTTCTTCTCGAAGGCCGTGGCGACAGCGGCCACCTGCTCCCGCAAGTCCATCTCCACCCGCATCCGGTACGAGTCGTCAGGACCGACGCGTTTCGATAGTTGCCAGTCGTAGGTCACGCCGAGACGCTTGCGCCCCTGAACCTCGTACGCCCCCTTGAGCCCGTCGATCGGTAGCCCCTGGTAAACCAGGTAAAGCGTGATCTTGGCACCGCTGGGGAGGTCTTTGGAGAGGTTGAGCTTGAGCTTCAAGGTCTGCTTTCCGACACCGGCAGCAGGCACGTACCTGGACTCGACGAGGTCGAGAAAACGCTCGTAATCCACGTCGCGGTTCTGCGCGTGGAGCGCGCCGCCGAGAAAGGCCAACGGAGCGACCAGCAAAGTGACTCGGGAGATCGTCATCAGTCTGCATCCTCCTGCAGCAGGATTCGAGGACTGGGAAGATAGTACGAAAGGGTGACGTCGTCAATTACGGGTGTCTGGACGACGCCTCCGGCCGCGTTGCCGGTCAGCGACCGAGATCCTCGCATGGTGAACTTGTAGACGAGCTCGGCGCTCTTGCCCCGCATGCCGGTCTGCTGCCGATAGACCTTGCGACCGGCCACCTGGTTCTTGACCTGCGAACGCCGCCAGGGCTCATCGAACTCCGGGGGCAAGGAATCCGGCGTCGCGTACCACAGCTGACAGCGAATCGGATCGTTGACAAGACGCTGCGCGACGCTGTTCGGAAGCGAGTCCGTGAACGTCGTCGGATAATAGGACGTCCAGTCGAACGCCCGCAAGGTCGCGGCGCCGACCTCTGCCGGCAGCGGAATCTCGAAAAGGTTCGCGTACTCACCCGGGCGGTGACTGAAGTACCCCGCGCCGGAGCTCGTGGTCCCGAAATGCCGCTTCACCTGCGGGAAGGAGCCCTCGTAGACGATGAGCTCGTCGATCGTCGCGTTGCCGATGATGCGCTTCACGGTCGGCGTCGAGATCCGCACGCCGCTACCGCCCGCGGTTTTCTCGGTCGTGGTGAACCACTTGAAGACGCCTGCGTCCGAGACACCCTGCGGACGAACGAAGCCATTGATCATCAGGCTGTCGATCGGCTGACGGTGGTTCAAGCGCACCCACGAGTTCGCGGTCCCGTCGACAACCTGCTGCGCACGGCGCGGCTGCCCGCCCTGCTGCACCGGAACGAAGTCGATGAAGAGACGGATCGGAAACGCCTGGTTCATGTCGTTCCAGTCGAGCGCGATGTGGTGCCACTCGTGCGCCTTGAAGTGACGGATGTCGACGGCGATATCCGCGCGCGAGACGAGCTTCTGCTGATCCAGGTTCTCGAGGATCGGATTGTCTCCCGAGGCCTGTGACTCCGCCTCCGAGACGCCGGGGTCGGGAAGCAGCAGGATGCCCTGTTCAGTGCCGCCACCTCCTGCGCCGCCGGCACCACCCGACTCGGGAAAGGCCTGGTGATAGTACATGCGGACGATGCGCAGCTGACCCGAGGTATTCTTGAAGATAAAGAACTGCGTTCCCTCCGAGCCGGTGTAGTCCGAGGCAGCGAGGCTGACGTCCTTGATGACCTGGGTGCAGCCGACGAGCCCGCTGAAGACCGGATCGTCGCCTTCAAACTCGAACTTGCACCAGAACGCCAGGCCGCCGTTGTAGTACGGAACGTTACCGAGGACGTTCGTGCCACGCGTACCGAGCCCTGAAGCGCCCACGCGCGTGTTGCCGCCGCCTCCGCCGAGGTCTCCGATGCGCTGGCGCGCCGGCAACGCGAGCATGCGGTTACCGAGGTGCTGCATGCGGAACATGCTGGTGTGAAAGCCGTCGGGAAAGAGATCGGTCCCGAGAACCTCACGACCGATGATCGGATCAGCGTACTGGCTCGCCGTGTTGCGGAAGACGCCCTGCGTCTGCATGTGCTTGAGGCGGTAGAACTGGCGATACGTCCGCTGCTGACGTACGTGGTTGAAATCGAAGACCCCCTTCAGCGCGTCGGACACCTCGTCGCCGAAAAGGCTGATGCCGCCGCCCTGCAGCGCGCGGCGCAGACGGCTGATGTTCTGTGGATCACGCTCGGAGAAGGAGTGCTCCGCGATGATCGCCGGATCCCGGCCGAAAAGCTGCCGGCGACTCGAGTACGCGACCTGCTGGCGCTGCGCGTCAATCAACCCGGCGAGCTCGATTCGACCGTCGCGGAGCGAGCCCTGCGAGTACAGATCGGTGAGCGCGTTCATCGGCTCAGGCCACGTCTGAACGAACTTGCGGTCGTTCTTGCTCGCACGCGCGCCGACATTGAACGTCTTCTCGAAGTGTAGCTGGTTGGTGTGTCGCAGGACGTCGAAGACCTTGACGACGGTGCGGACCTTGCGGCGGAACGGGAAGTAGCCCGGCGGCGCGTCCAGCCCGCGGCCGGCGGAACCTCTCCGTCCGCCACGGGAGCCCCCTTCGACAAGGGTCTGTGTCATCCTGGGGCTGAGCCGTGTCAGATCGAGCATCTCGCTGAGAGTCGTGATCTCGAAGGTGCCCATGGCGTCGAAGCAAAACTCGGTCGTGTGCCCCTTCTTGAGGACCGGGATCGTCCCGGCGGCCGGATCGGCCCAGACGAGGTCCGACTTGTCGACGGGAATGTAGGCCGGAAGATTCGGGTTGTAACGGTTGATGCGCGAGTTCGGGTTGAAGTTCGCCTTGATGACTGCCTTGACGGCCTCGAAGTACCAGGCGTTGGTCTCGTGGACCGGCAAGGCAAGCTTGCGCAGCGTCTGACGCTCGCCGCCCTGCGCCGTACCCTTCTGCCACATGCGGGCGAGCTCACCGCCGCCACCGATGATCTGGCCGCGCATCACCTTGCCCTGGCTCGGCCAGTCCGGGTCGATCGTCTGGACGGTGCTGGCAGCCGGAAAGAAGCTCGCATCGAGAAGATCGATGAAGTCCTCGAAGCCCGGTCGTCCGTCCTCGTTCGTACGCCAGGTGCGGTAGAACTTGGCGCCATTCTTGCGATTCGCGAGCACCTGCTGAACGAGCTTGACGGCGTGTGAGTACTCGAGCCTCGGCGTGTAGACGAAGACCGGCCGCGGAGCGACCTCGCGCAACTCCTCGTTGGCAAAGATGCGCTCCCCGAGAATCTGCGCGGACTGATCGACCGGCACGACGCTGCCGCCACCGACACCGAGACGCGAGTACGGAAAAGCTCGCCGTCCGGCGAGCCCCATGAAGCACGCGATCAGCACTTCTGGAGGCGCGGTGTTGATGTTGATCGGATGGCGCGGCTCGGACGACAGGCGCGGTGAGCCGACGGCCTCGGGGTGTCGAGTGGCACCGGCGCCACCGATGCCGACGGCGCCACCCGCACCGGCGCCACCCGCCGTCGAGGATCCTCCCAGAGCGAGGTCACGGACCTCGTTCTCGCCGTCATCGGCGCGGTAGGTGTAAGGATCTTCCCACGAATGGCAGGTGACGAAGTCCTTGACGATCTCGTAGTTCTCGTCCCCGATCAGCTGGCGCAGCTGGTTCTTCGACTGGAATCGCTGCCCCTCGAGCCGCTGGCGAAAGAGCATGATGTGCTCACCCCGAACCCGCTGACCACCGCGACCCCGCTCGGTGTAGAAGGGGTTGGTGATCTTCTTGCCGTCGCGCTTCAGGCGCTCGCTGCTGTCGATCGCCTGCCCGAGGTTGTCGAGCATGCGCGCAAGCGTGTCCTGCCGACCGTTGAGGTTGATCTGCGCGTTCGTATCGATGACCTTCGTCTTGAACCGGTAGAGGTAGCCGGCCACCTCCATGTAGTTCTCCCAGCGTCCGACGCGCCGATCGTCGAGCCCCACGCGACCGTGGCCGAGGTCATCCTCGCCACGGATCAGGAAGAGCCAGTCCGTGTTCTTGTAGAAGGTCCACGAATAGTGGTTGCGGGCCTCGTAGAGCTTCGCGATGACACGATCGAGTGCCGACGTCGTCACCAGATCCATGCGCTGCGCATCGATGTAGTTGTTCGACGCCTTGCGCTCGAGCCGCATCAGCTGGGCAAAGGTCGCCCCGAGCACGGCAAGGAGGGTCAGCACGCCGAGCGCGATAATCAACATGGCGCCCTGCCGACGGCCGGCTCCGAAAGATCGAGCGGGTCGAGAGTTCATCGCGAAAGCCTCATTCGGTGTACGTCGCCGTGCCGCGAACGGTCGATCGCGGAGATTCCCGCAACGGGCCCGGACGTCCCTCGACGGAGCACTCTGCGGCCACATCTCGTCGGACCCGAGCCCCCGACTCTCGCGCACTCCACAACCCATGAAGGCACGCGCCCCGCACAGGAGTTCCGTGTGCAGGCCTTGTCCGAACCGGTCGAGATGAGACGCCTCGCCCGGACCACCCGACCGGCTTCGAGGCGCCGGTCTGCAGACGGCGCGATCGATACTGTGTGGCAGCACCGGGTTAGCATCAGCGGAATCACATCACCGGAAACGGGCGAGGGAGAACCCGGTCAAGAGGGCCGCGAACACGCCGAGGAGCCGGTTTCAACCGACCGCCAAGCCCGTGCTACCTGAAAGACCGCCCCTGCCGAGGAGGCGTTGCAGAAAGCCGGAGAAATGGTGCCCGTCGTCACCTTCCGCAGCACAACGACAGCCCCGTGAGTGTAACACAAAGCACGACCAGGAAAAACGTTCTGGAATCCGTAGAGGGGCCTGCCGCGGGCATCGCGAAAGATCCGCGGCCACCGATTCCACAAACGAGCCGCCACGCCCAGCGGGAAAAACACCACAAGCTCTTCGGAAGCGTCAGATCTCCAGCTTCTCGCGCACCACGACCTCGATCTCGGCGAGGATCTTCGGATTCTCCTCGAGAAACTGGATCGTGCGCTCGCGACCCTGACCGATCCGTGTCTCTCCGTAGGAGTGCCAGCTGCCCGAGCGATCGATCACCTTGTGCTCGACGCCGAGGTCCACGATGTCGCCGATGTACGATACGCCACGGTTGAAGATGATATCGAACTCCGCCTGCCGGAAGGGCGCCGCCACCTTGTTCTTCACGACCTTGACCCGCGTGCGATTGCCGCGCACCTGATCGCCATCCTTGATGGCTCCGATGCGCCGGATGTCCAGGCGCACCGAGGAGTAGAACTTCAGCGCCCGACCGCCGCTCGTCGTCTCCGGACTCCCGAACATCACCCCGATCTTCTCGCGAATCTGGTTGATGAAGACGAGGCAACACTTCGAGCGGCTGACGACGCCGGTCAGCTTGCGCAGCGCCTGCGACATCAGCCGTGCCTGCAGACCGACGTGGGAGTCTCCCATCTCTCCCTCCAGCTCGGCGCGCGGCACCAGCGCGGCGACACTGTCGATGACCACCACGTCAAGGGCGTTCGAGTTGATGAGCACCTCGGCGATCTCGAGCGCCTGCTCGCCGGAATCGGGCTGCGACACCAGCAACGAGTCAAGGTTGACGCCCAGCTTGCGCGCATAGCTCGGATCGAGCGCGTGCTCGGCATCGATGAAGGCCGCCCCGCCGCCGTTCTTCTGCGCATTGGCGATGATCTGCAACGTCAGCGTCGTCTTGCCGGAGGACTCCGGCCCGTAGATTTCCACGATGCGGCCGCGCGGAACCCCACCGACGCCGAGGGCTGCATCGAGCGACAGAGAGCCCGTCGAGATCGTGCTGACATCGACCTTGTGGTCGGCCCCGAGGTACATGATCGCCCCCTGGCCGCACTTCTTCTGGATGTGACCGATGGCGAACTCGAGCGCCTGCTCGTGCTGCCGGTCCCCACCCTTCCCGGCCTTACCCTTCCCGGCTTCACCCTTCCCGGCTTCACCCTTCCCGGCTTCACCCTTCCCGGCTTCACCACCGCGG
>CAYMLL010000215.1:0-13924 GCA_964390645.1 uncultured Planctomycetia bacterium
GGCCTGGGCCTGGGCCTGGGCCAGGGCCAGGGCCAGGGCCAGGGCCAGGGACGCGGCTCGGGTCCCGGCCAGCCAACGCCGTTTCGCGGCGATCCACGCGACCTCGAGGAGAGCTACGCGGCGGGCACGTCGTCGACGGTCGCCCGCGGCAAGAAGGTCGAGCGCAAGGGCCGTACTCGCGACGTGCTCGCGCGCCGGCGCCGCAGCGCGGCGATCCAGAAGTACGTGCTGCGGCTGCCGCCGGAGTTCCGACGCGTTGTGGCCGAGTACTACGAGGCTCTGGCGGAATGATGAATCTCTCGAAAGCGCGCCGACTCTCGCTTCTCGCTGTTGCCGTCACGCTTCTTCTGCCCGCGACTCTCGCCGCGCAGGAAGCGGGAACACAGCGTGTCGGCGTGGCGCGTCTGTCGCCGGAGGCGCGGCGCTCGATCAACGCCGGTCTCGCGTACCTCGCGAAGCCCGGCGTGCAGAACGAGGACGGCAGCTGGGGCAACAGCTCGAACCCCGTCGCGGAGACCTCGGTCAGCGTCCTCGCGTTCCTTCTCAAGGGCCACGTGCCCGGACGCGGCCGCTACGGTCGCGTGATGGACAACGGCATCGTCTACCTCCTCAACAAGGGACGCTCGCAGCGCGGATTCATCGGCACGCCGAACAATCACGCCGGAATGTACGAGCACGGCCTCGCGATCCTCGCGCTCTCCGAGGCGTGGGGGCAGAGCAAGAATCCGCGCCTCAAGAACTCGCTGCGTCGCGCGGTCGACATCACGCTGCGCGCGCAGAATCGCGCCGGCGGTTGGCGCTACAATCCCGAGCCGCGTGACGCGGACCTGTCGATGACCGTCATGCAGCTCGTCGCGCTCAACTCGGCGCGCGAGTCGGGTATCTCGGTGCCGTCATCGACGGTCGAGCGCGCGACACAGTACGTCCTCAGCTGTCAGCACAAGTCGAGCGGCGGCTTCAAGTACATGCCGAACAGCGGCGAGCCGGGATTCGCGCGCACCGCGGCCGGCGTCATGTCGCTGATCATGTGCGGGCAGCGCAGACACCGTGCGACGCAGCGCGGACTCGACTTCCTGAAGGCGTATCCCGACCAGAAGTTCGACAAGAACTTCCCGCGCTTCCACTACTCGCATTACTACGCGGTCCAGGCGATGTACCAGAACGGCGAGGCCGACTTCCAGGCGTGGTACCCGCGCATCGCGACAACGATCCTGTCGAAGCAGCAGCAGGACGGTAGCTGGCGTGGCGCGCACGGTCAGGCTTACGGCACGGCGCTGTCGATCCTGATCCTCGGCGTGCCGTACCGCTATCTGCCGATCTACCAGCGGTAGGACGAAGTGGAGAGATCGCGGCCCGCACCAGTCTTGCTCGGTTGGCCCGTGTTGATGGTGGTCACGGTCGTCGGGTGGATCCTGGTGGGTGCCACGGTGGACTCGGAAGGCGGCACACCGGGACGCGGGAGGCTGAAGGAGGGCGCGCCACAAGCGGGCGAGAAGCCGGACGACGGCGCCGCCGGCTCGGAGGCGTCGAGCGGGCCGCCGCCGGCGAGCCTCGGGCGACGGCTCGAGCAGCTGGAGTCGGACGACTGGATCCTGCGTGCCGACGCGCTGGCGTTCTTCGCGCGCCACGGTTTCAGCGAGGCGCTGGATCCGATCCGCGCGATTCTTGCTGACGAGACGGCAGAACCGTGGGTCCGTGGTCGCGCGCTGCTCGCGGTCGTCGCGATCCGAAGCGACAGGAGCGCGGCTCTCGAGGAGATCGTCCCGTTCGTCACCCATGCGGACGCGCGGCTGCGCGCCGCCGCAGCGGAGGCGCTCGACACGGTTCCGGCCGACGCCGCGGATGCGCAAATCGAGAAGCTTCTCGGGGACAGCTCCGCGGAGGTTCATCTGCGCGCGCTCGCGGCGCACGCGCGTCGGCACGGCGCTGACGCCTGGTCGATCGTCGACGAGCGGACGCGTTCGCTCGACGCGAGATCGTACCGCTGGGGAGCTCGCGCTCTCGCGCTGGTCGGCGCCGACGCCGCCGTCGAGCGTATCGCGAAGCTCATCGAGACGGACGAAGCGATTCTGCCGGTCACTCGAGGCCTCGAGGGTGTCCTCGACGGCAAGCTCGTCGCGGTTCTGCTGCGCGCGTTCGCCGCGCTCGAGTCGAGCGATGCGCGCGTGCCGTTCGTGCTCAGCGCGCTGCAACGACACGAGCGAGCGCAGCTCGATGCGTCGTACCGAGCGGCGCTCGAGGCCGCGGACGCGGACGGCGATGAGGCCACGGTGCGGACGGTCTCCCGGGTCGTCACGATACTGGGAAGCTCGCCCGCGGTCGGAGACCCGCTGCGCAAAGCGCTGTCTCGGGCCGAGGATCCCGAGACGATCAAGGCCGGCCTCGTGGCGCTCGGTCCGCGGCCGATGGAGCCGGATCGCCATCGCGCGCTCTTCACGTCCCATCTCGAAAACGAGGACTTCTCGATCCGGGCGCTCGCGATTCGCTGTCTTGCGCACTGCGACAGCGTCGACCTCTACGAGCTCCTGCGTCAGCGAGTCGAGGACGAGGAGCTCTTCGTGGTCCATGCCGCTCTGAACGCGCTGCTGCGGGCGCCGATCGAGCACGCGCCGCCCGGCAAGCTCGTCGCGTATCTCGAGAAGCCGCTGACCAGCGAGAACGCGGCGACCCGCGAGCTCGCCTTCCAGCTGCTCGGGCATGCCGGGTCGGAGAAGGACTTCCAGCCGGCGCTGAAGCTCCTGGTCGACCGTCTTCGCGGTCTCGACGAGCAGCGGCGCGCGGCCGCCGCGGAGGCGCTCGGCAAGATCGCTCCGTTCGAGGGCATCGCGCACGTGTCGCGGACGCAGGGCTACCTGTCGAGCTGGATGGTCCTCGGCACCTTCCTGAACGACAAGGAGCACAAGGGATTCAACGCCGAGCACCCACCCGAGAAGGAGATCGACTACACGAGGAAGTACAAGGCGAAGTACCTCTGGGTGCTCGAGCGGCGCACGAAAGAGCCGATCGAGCGCGAGATCGCGTGGTCGGAGGCCATGATCGAGCGCACGGACGGTCGGCTCGAGCTGGCGCCGGTCCTGCCGCCGCCCGGGACGCTTTCCGTCGCGTTTGCCGTCGCCGACTTCGAGGTCCGGTCGCCCGGTACGGCCGTGATGGGCATCGACGGCGACGACGCGTTCCGTGTCTGGCTCAACGACGAGAAGATCGCGGAGCAGGTCGCCGGGTTCAAGTCGCGGCAGGCGTGTGTCGCGGAGCAGCGCGGTATCCAGGTGCAGCTTGCAGCGGGCATCAACCGCCTCGTGGTGAAGTCGTCGAACATCGATCACGACTGGTGGGTGCGCGTGCGACTGACGGATGCCGACGGCAAGCCGATCGAGGTCATCGCGCCATGAGATCTACGCCGGCTCTCCTGTGCACGGTGCTCTTCGGGTCCGCAGCGTACGCACAGCCGGTCTTCACGCCGAGCGACCCGCTCTGGGAGGCGGCGCTGACGGCGTACGGTGAGGGGCGGACGGAGGAAGGTCACATCAGCCTTCGCACGCTCCTGGAGCGGTCGCCGGGCGACATGGATCTCGCCGTCGCCTGCCTCGACCGCATCCGCACCGTGGCTGGTCGAATCAACTTCGACGACCCGTGGGTTCGCTACGCGTCCGAGCGTCTCATGGCTCTCGAGCGACTCGGCGCGATCTCCGCAAACTCCCGCACCGCGCGAGAGAACTTTGCCGCGAGCGTGGAGATCGGGATGAGCGACGGTCACCGGCTCGAGGTCATCGAGGAACTCGACCGAGTCGCCGAGAAGAACCCGCACGACATTCACTGGAAGATCACGCGCGCGGAGGGGTACCGCCGGGTCGACTCCGTGAAAACGCTCCCGATCTACGAAGCACTGCGCGCCGAGAAGGATCTCGACCATCCTGACGTCATGAAGCGCGATCACTGGCACCGCATCGACAAGGAGCTGGGCGTCGACAACGATCAGCTGCCGAAGCCGCTCGAGCCGCCGCCAGACGGGAATCCGCTTCCGCTGCTGGAGCCGGACGATCCCGATGGGCTCTGGGGCGACGCCCAGGCGCGTACGCCGCGCAAGATCGCTCCGCTGATCGATCGGCTCGCGAGTCAATCGCTTGCCGAGGACCAGATCGTGCCGTGGCGCGACATGAGCGGGCTGATCGATCCGCCGCGCGCGGTCGATCTCTACCTGCGGAGTCTGCCGGAGGCTGAAGTCGCGCCGCTGCGGAAGTTTCAGGCAGCACAGATGCGGATCGAGGACGTGCGGGACGCTCCGACGACGTCCGAGGTGCTCGCGCTCTACCGCCGATACGCATGGGCGCTTCCGGCGCAACGGCTTCTGCTCACGAACGCGAACGAGGCGTTGTGGGCCGGCTTCACGCACTCGGCGCTGAGGAGCTTTCGCGACTTGCTCGACCACGCGATCGATGAGAAGCTGCGCGACGACGTGACCGTCGGCCACTGGATCGCGCTCGCACAAGCCGGAGAGACTGCGGCCTTCGACGCCGCGATCGCGAGTGTCGACCCTGACCGCGTGTTCTCGTGGCTGGGGAAGCCGACGACCGCAAAGGAGATCCGCGAGCGGCTTCTGATCGCTCCGGTGCGTGCTGCGGACGACGAGGCCCCGTCGCTCGCCGATCTCGAGACGCGTGTCGTCCGTATTCCGTCGGCTGCCCCCTGGCCCGCGGAGTCGCCGTCGGATGCGATGTCCCTCGACCTGCGCCTCGACGGCGACGATCTCTTCGTCAGCGCGCGCAATCTGATCGCGCTCTACGACGCGAAGTCACCGGCCGCACCGCGGTGGACGCGGGTGCAGCGGCATCACATCGAGGAGAAGAAACCTCGCGGACACTATCCCGGCTACTTTCGACCGACACTCGCCGGGCCGATCTTCTACGCCCGTCACGGCTTCACGTCGACGCCGAACGGCGTCGCAGCGTTCGATCGTGCGACGGGTCGGCCGATCTGGTCGAACGAGCCCGACAGCCCGAGCCGCTCGCGGGGTCGGCGACCCGAGTTGCACATCCCGATGGGCGACCCCGTACTGGCGAGCGGACTGCTCTACTACCTGGAGTGGAACGTCTTCGACAACGTGCATCAATCCCGTGGGCGGCAGCTCGGGCTTGTCTGCTACGATCCGCGTCGGCGCGAGCGTCTCTGGGGCAGCACGATCGTCGAGGCCGGATTGTCGTCGGACATCACCGCACGCTTCGAGCGTGCGCCGCCGGAGCCCGCGATCTACGGCAACCGCGTCACGATTCACGACGGGGAGATCTACGCGTGCTCGAACGCGGGAATCGTCGCACGCTGCGATCCGCGCGACGGCCGCGCGGACTGGATCCATTTCTACCGGAAAGGACGCGGCAGCTCGGGCGCGCGCGTTCTCGGAACGGCTCCGATCGTCGCGGGAAACAACGTGATCTTTCTGCCGCGAGACGCGGGCCGGGTCTTCGCGCTGGATCGGCGCACCGGTCGCGTCGTATGGGACAACGTCCTGGTGCTCGCGCAGGAGTGTCTCGGCGTCGTCGACGCCACACTCGTCATACGCGGTCAGGGCTCAGTCGCGGCGCTCGACCTCGAGAGCGGACGCGTCCGTTGGCATCTGCCGCTCCCTCGCCCTTCGCTCTCTCGCGGTCAGCTGATCGGAAGCTCGGTGTACGTGGGGCTCGACGATGGGCTCCGGCGCATCGACGTGCGCACGGGGCGGATCGTGGAAACGCGCGATTGGGGGCTCGACCGACGGCGCCCGGTCGCGTTTCGAGTCCGCGAAGGCGAGCTCTTCGTCGTCACGGACGAGCCAGCCGACGATGTTCGCCAGCCGCTGGGCGAGTCCTTGAGCTCGAAGGTGAAGTCGGACGCGTCGCCGATCGACGGCCCGGTGTCTCGCGCGTGGTCGATCCATCGAGAGAGCGCGCTGCTGTCGATGCCGCCGAAGGGATCACCGCTTGACGGGCGCGCGTTCCTGCTCGCGGGCGGCGTGCTGGAGTCGATCGAAGTCAGCGCTTCGGGTGCGATCCAGTGGCGGCGCTTCGTCGACACGAGGGGACCGAGCATTCACTTCGTCGACCGATCTCTGCTCGTGGTCGCACCCGCGCTCAGCGGCTCGAGAACCCGCAGCCGCGTCGTCTCCGTCGACGGCGAGTCCGGGAACTCCCTGTGGACGCGACAGGTCCCACTGCAGGTCGCGGAGGTGCTCGCGTGCGGCCCGATCGCGGTTTTTCATGATCGGAAGGGCGCGGTCTTCGCGGTCGACGCGTCGACGGGCGAACGGCTCTGGGAGCGGCGCGTCGGAAACGGCCACCTGCGCGTGTCGTGGGAGGACGGCAGCGTGCACGTCATCACCGTCTCTCAGGAACGCGAGCCGCATCATCTTCGGCTCGACCCGACGAACGGACAGGAGCGTGCGAGCTACCGCATCGAGTTGACTGAACGCAAGAACGCGTCGATGCACGGTCGTCTTGTCGCGGGCGGCTACTACGAGATCACCTTCGATCCCGTCGAGGCTCGTCACGTACGACTGGTCGCGCTGTCGGAGATCAACGGCCGCGGGTGGGCGTCCATCGCGGAGCTGCACCTCATCGGCGAGGACGGCAAGAACCTGCCTCGAGAGAGGTGGACCACGAGCACGGACAGTTACGAGAAGAACTCGCGCTACGACACGCGCCCGCTCACCGCGATCGATGGCGATCCGGTCACCTGGTGGCACTCGCAGTGGCTCGGGGGCATCCCGCCGCATCCGCACTGGGTGCAGGTCGACCTCGGTCAGCCGACGAAGATCCGCGGCCTCCGCTACCTCCCGGCGGTGATCGTCAACAACAACGGTATGATCCGCGACTACGAGTTCTACGTGAGCTCCGACGCCCAGGCCTGGGACGAGCCCGTCGCGGCCGGAGTGCTCGTGCAGCGAGTGAGGATCGATCGTCCGCTGCTGGCGCAAGGCGGCTTCTTCTTCGACTCGTTGAGTCCGCGAACTCGCAAGCACGGCGTCTACCGCTACGAGCTCCACGGCGCGCCGGCACGGCTCGTCTACGAGAGCGCGCGCCTCGTCACGTCGAGTGGCCCCTGGGTCGTGATCAACGCGCGCGAGAAGGAGGGTGCCGAGGAGAGGTGCATCGTGTTGAGCGCCCGCGACCCCGAGTACCGGTTCGATCTCGCTGCCAGCGGACACATCGGCAACGGCAGCGAGGTCGCGATCGACGGTGACCTCCTCGTGCTCGCACGGAACAAGCTCCTCGTCGCGAATCTCCCCGAGAAGCGCATGATCGTGCCGCTGGCGAAAGACGGCGAGCTCCAGAACAAGCACGGCGTCGTCCTGCTCGTCGGGTCGACGAGGGTCCTGAAGATCGTGCGCACCGGCCGCCGCGAGGGCCATTCCGCGTTCCTCTTCGACCTCGAGGACGGCAAGCGCACGGACTTCCTCCTCGCCGGGGAGACGGAGCATTTTCAGGATCGGACGCGACGCCACGAGAGATGGCCTCTGTGGAGCTTCGACGACGTGCTGCTGACGTACGACGGCTCGACCATCAGCGCGTGGGTCGACGCGGGAGACGCGGCCGGCGGCTGATCCTGCCCGGAATCGGGTGCCAGCGAGGGCGTGAGCAGGGGCGCGTCCCCGGAATGCGACGTCCGGACTCGGAAGCCGCGGAGCGACCCGGCCGTGCGAACGAAGCTGCGGCGCCCTTGCCGCGGAGCAGAAGTAGTCTCGAGACGCGTTTCGCGCCGCGTGGAGCTCTGTTACCATGGCGGCCGAGCATCGACAACGCGGAGAACACGCAGCATGAAGATGAAATCGGAGACGCTCACCCGGCGCATCGCGCTCCTGGTCGTCTGCCTTGCGGCCGGACTCGGCATCGGCGAGTCGGCCGGCGAGAAGTCGAAGTTCTACGATCCCGTCGTGAAGGACGTCGAGGGGTGGACCGTCGCCGTGGATCCGCGGCTCCTCACCGAGGAGCACCGCGAGATCGGCGAGAAGGCCTTCACCGCGCTGGCGAATCATCTTCAGCGCGTGAAGTACATCGTCGCGCAGGAGAGGGTCGCCGAGCTGCAGAAGCTGCGCATCTGGCTCGAGCTCGACAACCCGAAGCTCGGCAACATGCAGTACCACCCGGGTCGACGCTGGCTCGTCTCCAACGGCCACGACCCGCGCCTCGTCAAGCACGTGCACATCCCGCGGGCGAAGGCGCTCTTCGATCGCGGCATGTGGGCGAAGCATCCCTACGTCGTCCTGCACGAGCTCGCGCACTCGTACCACGATCAGGTGCTGAGCTTCGGCCAGCCCGACATCGTCGCGGCTTACAAGGACATGAAGGAGAAGGGGATCTACGAGAAGGTGCTCCTCTACACCGGGCGCAAGGTGAAGCACTACGCGCTGTCGAACCACAAGGAGTACTTCGCCGAGTCGACCGAAGCGTACTTCGGCGTCAACGACTTCTACCCCTTCGTGCGTGCCGAGCTCGAGGAGCACGACCCGAAGATGTTCGAGCTCATGGAGAGGTTCTGGGGAAAGGTGCGCTGACAGCACCGGTTGCTCGACGTCGCAGCGCCGGCTCCGCAGCGGGTCCCTGCACTTCGCGTCGATTACGTTGCGCCCTGGAGTCTCGCGGGCCGCCCGCTGCGGCGTCGGTGTTCTCGCTGTCCCGGGCCCGCCGTGTTCCGGGCTCTCCGTGCAGTGGTACGCTCACCGGACGAGACCGAAGAGCATGTCCAGTCCCGCCGACCTCGACGTCGTCCTGAAGACCCGCTTCGGCTTCTCGGAGTTCCGCCCCGGCCAGCGACAGGCCATCGAGACCCTGCTGGAGACCGGTCGGATCGTCTCCATCCAGCCGACCGGCCACGGCAAGTCGCTCCTCTACCAGCTCCCTGCGACCCTGCTCGAGGGCATCACCGTGGTGATCTCGCCTCTTCTGGCTCTGATGCGGGACCAGATCCGGCAGCTCGATGAGCGCTTCGGGATTCCGGCAGCCGCGATCAACTCCGATCAGTCGGACGAGGAGAACGCGCAGGCCCGGAGCGACGCCGTCGAGGGTCGCCTACGCATTCTCTTTCTGGCGCCGGAGCAGCTCGACAACATCGGGACCTACGGCTTCGTGGCGGCGCTTCCGGTGGACCTTCTCGTGGTCGACGAGGCGCACTGTATCTCGACCTGGGGGCACGACTTCAGGCCCTCGTACCGGCAGATCATGAACGCCGTTCACGAGCTCGAGGCCACTCGTCCCTCGCTGCGCGTCCTCGGCCTGACGGCGACCGCCAACCAGCGCACCGAGGCTGACATCATCGATCAGTTCCGTGGGTCGGACGGTCGTGCTCCGGTGATCCAGCGTGCGCCGATGGACCGCCCGAATATCGGGCTGCGCGTCGTTCCGGTGAGCGGCGTCGACGACAAGATCGCCGTCCTCGCAGGGCTTCTCGATGAGCTCGAGGGCTGTGGCATCCTCTACTGCGCGACACGGGAGCAGACCGAGCTCGTCGCGGGCTATCTGTCGGCTTCCGGGCACGATGTCGTTCACTATCACGCTGGGCTCGATCCTGACCACAAGCGCGAGCTGCAGCTCGCCTTCACGACGGGCGATCAGCGTGTGATCGCCGCGACGAACGCCCTCGGCATGGGCATCGACAAGGCTGACCTACGCTTCATCGTCCATGTCGACGTGCCGGGGTCGATCACCGCGTACTACCAGGAGATCGGCCGAGCGGGACGCGACGGTCGGCCGGCGCTGGGCATTCTGCTCTTCGACGATCGCGACCGGGAGGTGCAGGAGTACTTCATCCGCTCGGCTCAGCCCGGCATCGAGGACTTCGAGAAAATTCTCTCTGCGACGGTGCAGGAGGACGAGGGGCTCTCATCCACGCGCAGGAGCATCGCCGTGCGCTGCGGCCTTCACCCGACCAAGGTCACGGTCGTGCTGGCGGAGCTCGTCGAGCAGGGCTTCGTCGAGAAGCAGCTAGAGGGTCAGCGACAGGTCTATGTCCGGACTCCCCGCTCGGGTGCGCCGGACCTGTCGCGCTACGATCGTCAGCTCACCGTGCGCACCGCCGAGCTGCGGGCCATTCTCGACTACGGACACCGTCGGGTCGACTGTCTCATGCAGGCGCTCCGGGTCGCGCTCGGAGATGAGGCGGCCGGGCCGTGCGGTCGCTGCAGCGCCTGTGACCCGGCGCGGCATCCGATTTCCACCTCGACCGAGGAGGGGCTGGCGTCGGTCCGGCGGTGGATGGTGCAACGCGATCTTCCCATCCCGGCGTTCAGGGCGCCACGGATGGCCGCGGGATTGACGCTCCTCGATGGCGAGACGCGAAGCCCGGCCTTCGTCGACTTCATGCGCCATCGTACGAGTGTCGAGCGGGCGCAGCTCGGGAAGGAGCTCCTGGCGGTCCTGGGCGACCGAGTCGAGGGCCTTGCCGCGGCTCACGATTTCGCCGTCGTCGCGGCGCTGCCGAGCCGGACCTGGGCGCAGCGGGTGGCTGTCGCCTCCTGGCTCGCGGGGCGGCTCGGTGTGCCTTTTCTCGGGGAGCTGCTGGTCTGGAGTGACTTGCCGCCGAAGCGTCAGGGCGAGCTGCTCAACAACGACCAGCGTCGCGACAACGTCCAGGGGAGAATGACCGTGTCGCACGACAGTCTCCCCGGCGGCGCGCTATCGGCGGGTGATATCCTTCTTCTTGACGACTATCACGGCTCCGCCGTGACCTTGCGGGAGGCCGTGCGGGCGCTGCGCAAGGACGGAGGCTTCGAACGCGACATCGTCCCGATCACGATCGCGCGAGTGAGGTGGCGGCTGGGCGCGCGGGGGATGATCTGAGCTCCCCGACAGCAGCGAGACCGTCCCGGGACAGCACCGGGCCACGTTTTCCGCGAAAAGGGGACAGCTCGGTGCCGGTTGTCGTACCATGAGCTCCTGGACACTGCCTCAGGAGGGACTGATTCCATGGACCCGGTCAGCCGAAGACGGTTTCTGCGTGGCGCGACGGGCGCCGCGGCGCTTGTCGGGGCGCCCTCGATCGGGGCGGCGGGTGATTCGCCGAGCGAGACGGTCCGCGTCGCCGTTCTCGGTGGCGGTCGCGGTCGCGCGCTCGCGCGCTGGTTCACGCTCGCGAAGCACGGCGAGGTCGTCGCGGTTTGCGATCCGGACGCTAGCCGTCGACGCGGTCTGCGCTCGCAGGTCGAGAGCGAGTCGAAGAAGCGCCCCGAGGAGGTGGTCGACTTTCGCTCGATCCTCGATCGCGGGGATGTCGACGCGATCGCCGTCGCCACGCCGGACCACTGGCATGCGCCGGCGACCATTCTCGCCTGTCTTGCGGGCAAGGATGTCTACGTGGAGAAGCCTGCGTCGCACAACATCGTCGAGGGACGTCTGGCGATCAAGGCGGCACGCAAGCACGATCGCATCGTTCAGCACGGAACTCAGCTGCGCTCGGCTCCGCACTATCGTGAGGCTTGGAAGCTGATCTCCGATGGCGTCATCGGGGACGTGAAGATGGTCAAGGCTATCAACAACCAGCGCCGCGGCCGTATGGGGCATCGAAAGGACGAGCCGACACCGACGGGGGTCGACTACGATGTCTGGCAGGGCCCCGTGAAGAGGCGGCCGTTCAACCGCAATCGATTCCATCACGGCTGGCACTGGCTCTGGGAATACGGCACTGGCGACATCGGTAACGACGGTGTCCACCAGATCGACATCGGCCGCTGGGCGCTCGGCCTCGGAGCGCCGAAGGCGGTGTCCTGCAGCGCCGCGAAGCTCGGCTCGAAGGGCGATGCCCAGGAGACTCCGGATACGATGGTCGTCACCTGGGAGTACGACGATCTCCTCTACGTCTTCGAACAGCGCGATTTCACCCCGTATCGCCAGCTCGGTCACCGCTTCGACAATGACAACATCTTCTTCGGCGACAAGGGCTTCCTGATGATCGATCGCGAGGGATATCGTGTCTTCATCGGCAACCAGCCCGGGCCGGCGTCG
The DNA here is from genome assembly GCA_964390645.1 of uncultured Planctomycetia bacterium. Taxonomy (GTDB): domain Bacteria; phylum Planctomycetota; class UBA8108; order UBA8108; family UBA8108; genus CAYMLL01. The sequence goes on from CAYMLL010000215.1 coordinate 11,964, forward strand.
GGGACCAAGTGGCGCGACTCCGGCGCACACTACCAGAACTTCATCGACTGCGTCCGCAGCCGCAGGCGCGAGGATCTCATCGCCGAGATCGCTGACGGGCACGTCTCTGCGCTGATGTGCCATCTCGGGAACATCGCTCATCGCACCGGGCGGCGGCTGAGGTTCGATCCCCGGACCGAGACCTTCGTCGGCGATGCCGCCGCCAACCGCTTCCTCGGTCGCGAGTACGCCAAGGGCTTCGAGCTGCCGAGGGTCTGAAGGGGCTTGACGATTGCGGCGTCGAGGGCCGTTGCATAGGATGTAGGCGTCGATTCCGTTCGCGATGTCCCCAGGAGAAACACCGGTGTCGAACCACAAGGCCGATCGCAAGACCCTGCCGACTCTCACACGCCGTCGCTTCCTCCGGGGCGTCGCGGTGACCGGAGCAGCCGTTGCCGCGCCGATGTACATCCCTGCCTCGGCCCTCGGGAAGGGAGGGCGTGTGGCTCCGAGCGAGCGCATCGTCATGGGCTGTGTCGGCACGGGAGGGCGCGGCACGAGCAACATGCGCACGTTCCTGGGGAACCGTGACGTGCAGATTGTCGCCGTCTGCGACGTCGAGAGGAAGTCGAGCCGCTACTACCGCGGCCGGGTCGCCGGGCGCGATCCCGCGAAGGAGACCGTCGAGAAGCACTACGCGAAGGGTGCCGCTTCGGGCAGCTTCAAGGGCTGCGACGCCTACTCGGACTTCCGCGAGCTTCTGGAGCGCAAGGACATCGACGCTGTCAGCGTCGCGACGCCGGACCACTGGCATGCTCTCGTGTCGATCGCCGCGGCGAACACCGGCAAGGACGTCTATTGTGAGAAGCCGCTGGCGAACTCCATCGCCGAGGGGCGCGCCATCGTCGATGCGGTGAAGAGGAACAAGCGGGTCCTGCAGACCGGAAGCCACGAGCGTTCCAACCCCAACGCGCGCTACGCGGCCGAGCTCGTACGCAACGGTCGCATCGGCAAGCTGCGCACGGTTCGCATCCAGATGCCATGCACCGAGCCGCACCATCGGGTCGTGAAGAACGTCAAGGACGTTCCTCCGACGGAGCCGGTGCCGGGTGGCCTTGACTTCGACTTCTGGCTCGGTCACACGCCGAAGGTCGACTACACGCCGAGTCGCTGCCATTTCTGGTGGCGGTTCATTCTAGCCCACGGCGGCGGCGAGATGACCGACCGCGGTGCGCACGTCATCGACCTCGCTCAGATGTGCATGGACACCGAGGACACCGGGCCGGTCGAGATCGAGACGGCGGGCGTCCAGGGAACCGGCCTCTACGACGCGTACATGGATTACGAGTACACGAACGTCTTTGCGAACGGCGTCCGCATGATCGGCACCAGCAAGGGACCGCGCGGGCTCAAGCTCGAGGGCGAGGACGGCTGGATCTTCATCCACGTGCACGGGTGCAAGCTGGAGGCTGGACCGAAATCGCTGCTCAGCGAGAAGATCGGCGAGGATGAGATCCGGCTCGGCCGCACCACGAGTCATCACCGGAACTTCCTCGACTGTGTCCGCAGCCGCCGTCAACCTCACGCGCACGCCGAGGTCGGTCACCGCTCCGCGAGCATTTGCCATCTCAACAACATCGCGCTGAAGGTCGGCCGCAAGCTGAAGTGGGATCCGGCGAGCGAGACGGTCACCGGGGACGCGAAGGCGAACTCGATGCTCTCTCCGAAGATGCGGGCTCCCTGGACGATCTGATCACGGCGTACGGCTGTGTGACCGGGTGTCGCCGGATGGCCGGCGCGATGACGGATCCGGGTCCGGTCAGATAGCGTGCCCGATCTGCTACTTTGCGGTGATCTCGACGAGGTGCAGCCGCGGTCCCTGGGATGCGCGTTCGAAGAGTGCCCAGGCGCGGTGGGGGGTCGTGAAGATCGGACCGAGTCGCGGCGCGGCGTCGGCGAGGCCATCGACTCGGTCCGCAAGC
>CAYMLL010000216.1:0-1719 GCA_964390645.1 uncultured Planctomycetia bacterium
GTGGGGGTTTTCAGCGCTACGCGGCGCTGTCTGTGGGCGACGATGCGATCGCGCCCGCCAGTGAGGAAGCGCCACAGCTCGACATCCGCGCCGTAGCGGTCCGCAAACTCGGCGAGCTTCTCGGGAGTGTCGTGCGCTGGGTCGACCGAGAAACACACGAGCCGCACGCGATCTCGAAGAGCGGGGTCGCGATCGACCGCCGTCTGCTCTCGCTGCATCTCGCCGGTCATCCCCGGACAGGCGTTCCTGCAGCGAGTAAAGATGAAAGACGCGACCCAGACTTTCTCCTCGAGATCGTCGGAACCGAACGTCTCTCCCTGTTGATCCGTGAACTCGAAGCCCGGCACATCGCGCAAGACAGGCAAGCGCTTCGTCGGCTTCCAGTACACGGCCGCGACGATGGCGCCGACGGCGGCCAGCGCGAAGAGCCCCCACCAGAAGGTCGCTGCCACCTTCGAACGCTGTGTGCCGGTGTCGGGCGTCGTCGAGCTCTCCATGCCTCAGATCACGTAGAGGATCAGGAAGAAGAAGATCCAGACGATGACGACGAGTCCCCAGTAGCAACAGACGAGATCGACGGCCGCGCGTCGATACTGATGGTACTTGCCGCGGATCGCCCGCAGCAAAACGAAGAGAAGCAGCAGCACGCCGCCCGCAACGTGAGCCGCGTGGAGTCCGGCCATGGCGTAGAACATGTTGCCGAACATGTCGCCTTCCTTCATCGGAAGCTCCGCCGCGAGAAGCCGTCGAAACTCGACCACCTGTCCGACGACGAAACCGGCGCCCGCGACGAGCGTGATCGCGACGTAGCCGACCAGACCGAGCGGATCCTCGCGGCTGAGACTCCTCGAGCCCAGGTACAGGAACAACCCACTGACCGTCAGCACGATCGTGTTGAGGAGAGGCAAGCCGAGTGCGAGCTGCGGGAAGCCCTCCGGCTTCCACGAGCTGGACGCGAAGCGCAGCACGATGTACGCGGCGACCAGCGCGGCGAAGAACATGATCTCCGCGATGACGAACAGCCAGATCGCGAATCTCGCGTTGCTGGGATCGTTCGGAGGAAGCCGGCGAACCTTGGACACGGCAAGCATGATTCGAGGAACGAGTGATGAACGAGAAGGAGATGTCGCGCCGCCACGGCCGTTCGACCGCGCCGACGTCCGCGAGCCGGCTCAGAGACTCGCGACGAGCATCAACAGAAGGATCGGCAGGTACAGCACCGACACGATCGCCAGCGCGCGCGCCGTGCGCGGCGTGCGCCTCAGCGCGAAGAGGATCGCGGAGCCGAGGAAGACCAGCCCGAGCGCCAAGGCCACGAAGAAGTACGGCGCGTCGCCCAGGCGGAAGAGCACCGGGATCGCGAGGCTTGCCGGCAGGAGCGCCAGGCTCCATCCGACGGTCTGAATCGAGGTCGTGAAGCCGGTCTCGTCGACGACCGTCAGCAGCCGGAATCCGGCGCGACGGTAGTCCTCGCGATAGAGCCAGGCGATCGCGAAAAAGTGCGGGATCTGCCAGATGAACTGGATCGTGAACAGCGACCACGCCGCACCGCCGAGCGAGCCTGTGACGGCCGCCCAGCCGATGAGCGGTGGCAACGCGCCGGGCACGGCGCCGACGATCAAGGACATCGTCGTGCGTGTCTTCAGCGGGGTGTACGCCAGGACGTAGAGAGCCGACGTGATCGCGCCGCCGGCCGCGCAGTACGGGTTGCCGAAGAAC
>CAYMLL010000216.1:1729-13924 GCA_964390645.1 uncultured Planctomycetia bacterium
GCCTGCCGACGCGGACGACGTTGATGACGACGCCGAGACCGCGCGCGAAGGACGCGGACAGTCGGCCGCTGGCGACCGGACGAGAGCGCGTGCGCTCCATCTTCGCGTCGAGGTGGCGCTCGAGATACTGATTGAGAGCGCTCGAACCAGCGCCGAGGAGGAACGTGCCCCCGAGCACGTGGAGCAGCAGCTCCGCCCCGGGCAGCGGCACGCGACCGACGACGCCGAGCTGCAAGCTCGCCTCGGCGAGCCGGTAGCCGACGAAGGTCGTGACGAGGACGAGCAGGTTGACGCGCAGCTTCAGGAGCCGCATCACGTCGATGATCCGCGAGATCGCGCCCGCGCTGCCGGTCTCCGTCGTCCCCACGTGCGGAACGACCACGTCGGAAACGACTGACGCCTCCAACGCGGTGGCTTCCATGGCTCCCGGCGCCACCGTAGAGGAGCGCTCGACGAAACCGGTGCCGGGACCGCCGGCGAGCGTGGTCTTCCAGAAGCTCATGACGCCACGCCCTCCTCCGGCTGCAGGGGCGGCTCGACAACGGGGTCCGCGCCACTGACGTAGCGAACGCGGTACGCGCGCATCGTCAGCAGCAGAGCCGTGAGGAGGATCAGCACACCGACGCCCTGATGGACGCTCGCCAGCGCCTCGTGCGAGCCGCTGGCGACGAACCCCTTGTGCTCGTCGACGACGGGGGCCGGAACCTTCGGCTGCGTCAAAAAGGTCGCGAAGCCGAGGAATACCTGCACGAGGATCAGCGCGAAAAGGCCCGCGGCGGGTCGCAGCAGCTGTTGCACCTTGCTCAGCCGCCCGATGACGCGGCCGGCGAGGAAGAGGGCCATCGTCACGACGGCAAAGGCCCAGACGATGTGGATCATGTTGCCGATCGTGAGCATCGTGCTGCCACCGACGTCCGCCGTCGCGTGCCTCGGAATCGCGCCGAGCACGATCTGCACGTAGATGAAAATCAGGGTCGTCAGCGCGATGCCGGCGAGGCCGTCGAGCTTCTTACCGTCCAGGCGAGTCGTCTCCTCGATCCAGCGGCGTCCGGTGACGATCGCGTAGGTCGCGACCGCCGACAGGAAGATCATCGCGACGGAGACGTGCAGGATCGAGAAGGCCGGATGGAGCTTCATCTTCACGGTCAAGCCGCCGAGGATCGCGGGCGGCAGGACAAGGAAAGGGAGCGCGATCGCGAGCTTGCGCGCAAGCGGTCGCTTCTCGGCGCCGCACAGCGCTAGGATGGCGATCAGAAGGGCCAGGATGCCGACGGCAATCATCGCGAGCCGGTGACCGTGTTCGACGAGGAGACCCGGGTTCTCCGCCATGGCGGAGAAGTCCGGCCACAGCTTGCCGCCGCAGAGCGGCCAGCCCTTGTCGACACGTCCGCTCTCGGTGCTCGTGACGACGCCCCCGACAACGATGCCGAGGAACGTCAGAGCCGCGGTGAGGATCGCCAGCCGGTGCAGCAGGCGGAAGCCTGTTGCCGCAGCAGGCTCGAGCCACATACTCGGTGCCTGATTCGATCCAGATGGTGTGTCGAGCGTCACGGTGCTCATCGTGCGGAGCAGCCGAGCCTAATTCGCCTCGGAGCTGCCTTCGTCCTTTGCAGCCTCGCTCGCGGTCGCAGCGCCAGCGTCCGCTTCCGCTGCGGCGGACGTCGCGTCCATCTCCTGTGGATCCTGATCGCCCTCGAGCTTGCGATTCTGCGGCAGGTAGTCCTCGTCGACGAGCGGCGAGTTGTACTCGTAGGGCCCACGGTAAACGGTCGGGAGTTCCGGCCAGAAGTTGCCGTGAGGCGGAATGGTAGGTGCCGCGGTGAAATCGAGCGTATTGGCCTTCCACGGGTTCGGATCGGCCTTCTCGCCCTTGATCGCGCTGTAGATAAAGTTGATGAGGAAGAGAAACTGCGACAGACCGAGCACGATGGCCGACAGGGTCATGAAAACCTGCCAGTCCTGAAGATGCGCCCAGGTCGTGGTCGCACCCTCGCCGACGTACGCCGCGTAGCGCCGTGGCAATCCCCCGGCACCGATGATGTGCATCGGGAAGAAGGTGCAGTTCAACGTGATGAAGGTCACGATCCAGTGAACCTTGCCGAGCCCCTCGTTCATCTTGCGCCCGAACATCTTCGGGAACCAGTACGAAAGGCCGGCGAAAATGCCGAAGAGGCTGCCTCCGAACAGCACGTAATGGATGTGCGCCACGATGAAGTACGTGTCGTGGATCATGATATCCACGGGTGTCGCCGCCATGAAGATGCCGCTCAGACCTCCGATGATAAACATCGACACGAACGCGATCGCGTGGAGCATCGGGGTCGTGAAGTGGATGTTGCCGCCCCACAGCGTGCCGAGCCAGTTGAAGCTCTTCACTCCCGAGGGAAGCGCGATGAACATCGTCGCGATCATGAAATAGGTTCCGAGCGACGGGTTCATACCGCTCTGGAACATGTGGTGTCCCCAGACGATGAATCCGAGGCCGGCGATCGCCATCATCGAGTAGGCCATCGCCTTGTAGCCAAAGATCGGCTTGCGAGCGAAGGTCGCCAGGATGTCGGACGCCATACCCATGCCCGGCAAGATCATGATGTAGACAGCCGGGTGCGAGTAGAACCAGAAGAGGTGCTGCCAGAGGAGCGGCTGCCCGCCCACCGAGAAGAACGTCGTCCCGTAGTGGCGGTCGAGGATCAGCAGAATCAGCGCAGACGTCAGCACCGGCGTCCCGAAGAGGATCAGGATCGCCGTTATGAAGATCGACCAGGTCGTCAGCGGCATGCGCCCCATCGTCATGCCGGGCGCGCGCATCTTGATGATCGTCGTCACGTAGTTGACGGCACCCATGATGGAGGACGTCCCGACGATGATCAGGCTGATGCACCAGAGCGTCTGCCCGTACTTGGCGATCACCGACAGGGTCGGATAGGACGTCCAGCCTCCCGCAGCGAAGGCTCCCGCATCCATCGCCGCCTTGGCGGTCTCCAAGCTGTTGACGCTCTCGAGGAAGAAGCCGGCAAACATGATGATGCCCGCCAGCGGCATGATCCAGTAGCTCAGGCCGTTGAGGAACGGAAACGCCATGTCGCGCGCGCCGATCTGCAGCGGAATGACGAAGTTCCCGAACGCGCCGACGAGGAGCGGGATGACTACGAAGAAGATCATCACGCTCGCGTGCATCGTGAAGAGCACGTTGTACACCTGGCCGCCGAGCGACTCGAAGGACTCGGGCCACGCGAGGCGTACGCGCAGCGTCACCGCGAGGCCGCCGCCGACCGCCATCATCGCGAGCGCCGTCAGCATGAACTGCATCCCGATGACCTTGTGGTCGGTCGAGAAGACATACTTGCGCCAGAACCCGAGTTCGTGGTGCTCGCCGTCCTCGTGTCCCTCGGTATGGATCGGCGTGGAGGCTATCGTGGTCATGTTACTCTTCGTCCTCCGTCTCGGGAGACGGATGCTGGTCGATGTAGAATTCTGCCTCGGGGAACTTGCCGGGGTTCGCCGTCGTCCAGTCGTAGCCGAGCCCCTTGATGGGGTCGCTGGACTTGAACTCCGCCTGCGTCACCACGCGCAGGTCGGCGCGCATCGTGTAGTGGCCCTCGCCACAAAGCTCGGCGCAAGAGATCTCGTAGACCCCCTCCTCGCCTTCCTCGACCTGGAACCAGACGGTCTGCGGGTGATAGGGAACGAGGTCCTGCTTCAGCCTGAGATTCGGGCTGAAGAAGCTGTGGAGGACCGGATGGATGTAGTGCTTGCCGATGTCGAATTGCTCCTCCTCCGGGGGAGGGGTGTACTTTCCGATCGAGTGCAGTTCCACGACGATCGGCACGCCCGAGGGCACGAGCAGATCCGCACGCGTGACGTCAGCCGACGGCGGGTAGATGCCGATCTGCTGACCGGGCGCCGCGCCGATCTGCTGCCACGGCTTCGTATCGGTCCAGGCGCCGTCCGCTCCGGCATAGTTGAACAGCCAGCCGAACTGAAAGCCGTAGCCCCGCACCAGAACGGACTCCTCGAGGGACGGACGAGCGGAAGCTTGCTTGACAGTCACCCACGCGTTGTTCTGCCAGATCCCGAGGACGAGCAGGATCGCCGCGGTGGCGCTCGTCCAGGCGATCTCCAGCTTGTGGCTGCCGTGAATGTGCACCGCCTTCGTGCGTCCCTCGCGGTGGCGATACTTGATCAGAAAGACGACCAGCAGCCCCTCGACGATCACGAACGTCACGGCAGTGAGCCAGAAGATCATCCAGAACATGAAGTCGATCTCCGCGCCGTAGGTCGAGATGACCTTCGGCATGATCGCCTTCGCCTGGTGGTCTGCCGGAGGCGCGCTGGCAGCAGACTCCGTCTTCACGGCCTCGGGTCCCTCCTGCGTCAGGGCAACCGCGGGGAGCAGCGCGACCGCGGACAGGATCATGGACGCCAGCAGGCTGCGCCGTGTGCGCGCGCTAAATGCGGCTCGTTTCACGGGTTCGGGTTCTCGCGTGGGGAAAGGCATCAGTTCGTTTCTCGAGGAATCGCTCCTCACGGTGCTCTTCGGGGTTTCGGCTTTCCGCTTACGGTGTTCTCATTTCGCCTTGAACTTGAAGACTAGCTCGGTGAGAGGCGCACCGTCCGCATCGGAGACAGCGCCGTCAGCTCCGACCGTGATCTTCTGGCCCCTCTTCGACGGCGCCTTGATCCCGAGGTCCTTCTCATGCCAGACCGCGACCGTGTACTCGCCCTCGGGAAGCTTGCGAATCTCGAACTTACCGTCGATGCCCGTCTTCGAGCAAAACGGATGCTCGAGGACGTACGCCTTGGCAGTCATCCACGAGTGCACGGAGCATGAGAAGTCCTGCGTTCCCTTCTTCTTGAAGAGTCGGCCGTAGACCTTCTCTTCGACGGTGTTGAACGGGTCGTTCTTGCCCGCCGACGGAATCGACACGTTGTGGAGGAACTTGTCGCTGCTCCTCACCGTGACGTCCTGGTTTACCATGCAGGTGAAGACATGAGGCACGTACTGGCATCCCACCTGGTCGAGGAGCGGAGGCTCGTGCCCGTACGCTGCCCAATCCGCCAGGCCGTATCGCCCCAGCCCGCTCTTGATATAGACGACACAGTCCTTGAAGCCGCCTTCGGGACCGACGACGACGCTCTCCGTCATCAGCTCGTCCAGACCCGCGGCGCTGCGCTTCTTGCCGCACTCCGGCTTGGCCGCCAGCTGCGCAGTGAGGGAAGTCCGCGCCGGAGCAGAGCCCTCGAGGATCACCTTGCCCTGGATCACCCCGGAGCCGAACTTCGCAGCCCCGACGGAGCCGGGCCCCGGATCGACCGTGCGCGGTTCGACCGTCTTGGAAGCTGTGCCACCCGATCCTGCGGTACTCCTGCCCGGCAGACCGGCCTTGGTCTCACAACCGCCGACCACCAGCATCGCCAGGGCAAACGCCGTTGCGAGAAGCAGTCTTGCACACATCGAAGCTGTTCTCCTGATCCGCTCGATCAAAACCCGAAGCCGCCGTGGAAAGCACAACGAATCGTCATAAGGTAGAGCCATGGCATCTCTTTTCAAGTCAATTCCAACGTCGTCCCGCCGCCCCGGAATCTCCTTCGCGGTTTCCACTCAGGCGCTCGCTCGCAGCGACCGAACCAGCCCTCGGGCGACCTCTCTGGACTCCCTTATGCAGTCGTTCATGGACACACCACGGTAGGCGTTTCCGGTCAGCCAGAGTCCCGCAAACCGACGGCGCTGCTCCTCGATACGTGCCATACGACGCGCATGGCCGAGGTTGTACTGAGGAATCCCCCGCGTGTACCGGTAGACCTGCCGTGCCACGGGCTGGCCACGCAGCCCGAGCACGTCGCGGAACTCGCCCCTGACGAGATCCTCGAGCTCCCTCGCGGTGAGATCGACCGCGTCCGGATCGCGGGCGCCGCCGACCATCATCCGCAGGCTGACGTGGCCCGGCGGAGCATGTTCGGGAAAGATGCTCGAGGTCCAGATCGCACCCAGCGTGCGCTGCCCCTGTTCACGCGGTATCATAAACCCGTAGCCGTCTAGCCAATGCTCGAGGTCCTCACGGCGGTACCCGAGGCAAACCACCGCAACCGGCGCGTACGGCATCGCCTCGAGGGCACGAGCAAGGTCGGACTGACGCGCCGAGAAGACGCTCGCGGCTCGCGGCGCGGGCGTCGCGAGAACAACCTGATCGAATTCCTCGACCCCACCGTCGCGCAGGCGAACCGTGAAACGGCGCTCCCCGGGCCGCACCGACTCCACCGGCGCGTCGAGACGCACGCGCTCACCGAGTCTGTCTCGCAGAGCGCTCGTGAGCGTCTGGAGTCCGCCGCGAAAACTGTGCAGGCGCGCTGCGAAGGGCGACGTCGCCGCATCGGGATCATCGGAAGCCTGCCGCGCTTTCCTCCTGGCCTTCATGCCCTTCAGCAAGCTGCCGTAACGACGCTCCATCTCGGCCATGCGCGGGAAGGCCGCGGCGAGGCTGAGCCGCTCGACATCGCCCGCGTAGATACCCGTCACCACCGGATCGAGAAAGGTCTTGACGACTTCGGGCCCTAGCCGGCGTCGCCCGAAGCTGGCGACCGAGTCCTCCTCCCCCGGGTTTGCCCTGGCGCGCAAGGGCTCGGTCAGCGCACGCACCTTGCCGCGCAGGGACATCAGGGACGAACGCAAGAAGGCACCGGGTCCGGTCGGCAAGGCATGCAACCTTCCGCCACGAAGAAGGAAGCGGTTCTCGGCGCTCGAGGCAGCTCCGCGCAACTCGTTCTCCAGATTCAGGTCCCGTACCATCTCGAGAGTGTCGGGTGCGTTGTCGAGGAAACCGTTCGGCCCCCTCTCGAAAAGAAAGCCGCCCGAGGTCTCGGTACCGAGCGTCCCGCCAACTCTCGTCGCCCCCTCCACCAGGGAAAGGTCGACCTCCAGGGACTCTCGTTCAACCTCGGACAGGAGCCAGTGGGCCGTCGAGAGCCCCGAGATGCCACCGCCGATCACCAGTACACGCGGGCCGTCGCCCAAGGGTCACCGAAGGCCGGCGTCAATGCCCGCCCCCCCCCTGTGTGTCGGTCCTCTCGAGCGCTCCGGAAGCGACGTCGATGGCGTTCATGTGCTTCAGGTACTGCAGCAAGGAATCGACCTCCCGCCGGACTTCATCGCTGACGTGCTCGTCGCGGCGGCCACGGAACTTGGCTCTCTTGCCCTGCGGATCGAAGAAGTTCGGCATCTTCGTTCCCGGCATCAAATCAGGCGGATAGTAGAGCCACTCGCGCATCCACTGCGGACGCAGCCGCGCCGCAGCCGTAGAGAGGTCGGGCCCCCAGCCGCTCTTGTCCCAGCGATTGCCGGCCGCCCAGACAATCGACTCGTCCGTGAACCGCTTCTTGCCCTCGTCGACCGCCGCTGCCGTCGAGGAGAAGCCGCCCTCCACGAAGACGTTCCCCGAAGCACCCTTCCAGACGAGAAAGTCGCTCTCACCGGGAGCGTAGAGGGGGACGTCATCGGGTGAGATGACGCCGCGGCCCTCGACCAGAAGCGGCTTCGATGGCAACTCCAGACCACGTGGGTGACAGGAGCTGCACTCCTTGCCCGGGATCATGTCGGTTCGGGAACCGAAGAGCGCCTTTCCCCTGTCAGCCAGCGCGAGGTCGAGCGTATCGACCGGAAAAACCTCGTCACCGTAGGGCACGCCAGAGTTGATCTTGAACCACTTGACGAGGAGGCGCGCCTCCTCCTGGCTCAGGCGGAACGACGGCATACGAACCGTCAGCCACGGCCGAATCGGCCGCACGTCGAGGAGGAAATGGAAGAGCCAGTCGCTGTAGACACGCTCGCCCTGTCGCATCAGCGGAGGCGGCGCCTTGTAGCGATCGGTCGGCTGCGTGCCGAAGTAGAAGCGTACACCGCCCTCACGGAAACCCTTCACGGCAACCAGTCGCTCGTCATCGGGCGTGAACGGCAGCTCCGAGATCCCGTGCTCGCCGTAGTACGCCATCGCGAGCGCCTCGAAGGTTCGCCTGTCGATTCCTTCACGCTCGAACCAGCTCTCGAGATCCATCGTGTACGGGTTGCCGTCCGTGACGGCGAAGAGAAAGTCGCCCAGCGCGGTATTGTTCGGCGGCTCCTTCTCGTACTCGACGCGCAGGCTGCGCACGAACTGCACCGTCGGATCCTTGCTGACACTCGCCAGCGCTCGCCGCACCCACCGGAAGACGCCGAGGTTCGCTGTGGTCGCTTCCTCGTCCTCGTCGTTCGACAGGGACACTATCGCCCCGGCGAGGTCTCGGATGAACCCGGGCAGCGGGTCGAAATGGCGGCGCACCGCGTCGACAACGCTCATGGGGTCCTCGTTCTCACCGAAGACCTCGGGGACGGTCTTGCCGTTCGGCACCTCGGCCGGCACGTACTGTCCGATGGGCAAGCTCAGTGGATAATCGACGGGAAGCGGCATCCCGAGAAGCCCGTTCTTCCTGTCACCGAGCGGCCGAGCGACGACTCGCAGATTACGGGCCAGCCAGGTCTCCGGCTCCATGCCCCCGGTTCGTGACTCCTCTTCGCTGAGACCGTTCGGGTTGGGCAGATCATCAACATGGACGAATTGGGTTGTCGCGCCGAGACGGTGGCATCCCGAGCAGTTGAGCTTGTCGACGAGCCGGCTGCCCGCCTCGAGAATGCGCTCTCGATCGTCAAGGACCTTTTTCCGCTGCGGCCGGATCGGATCATCGACGAGGCTGACGACAAAGTTGACGACGGCCTCGACCTGCTCGGGATCGTCGTGAAACGGGAAGAGCGGCATCTTCAGCAGCTCCTCGGGAGTCTTCTGAATCAGCCGGTCCGACGTCGAGTAGTCGACCTCACCATGTCCGACGCTCTGCGGATCCGGCAGGACGTCGAAGCGGCGGGTGTCGCTGAGCTTCGCCGCCGCCCACGCGAACCGGTTGTGCGCAAGCGCGACGCTGCCGTCATGCTGGTGCCCCCACTGGCCGTAGTCGAGCTTGTCAGCGTCCTTGTTGCCCCACTTGTTGAGCTCGGCGCCGATCGGCTGTGCGGTGTCGAAGTACGCGACAGCGCTGCCCGACTCGCGCGCAGCCATGGCCTTCGGGTCCGGATCGTCGTCCTTGATTCCATTGTGACAGCCGTAGCAACCGTAGCGACGCACGAGGCGATGACCCACGAAGGTCAGCTTGTCGGGAACCGTCATTTCCTCGACACGGCTCCGGGCGTCTACCGTCGAGTAATTAGAGGCGCGCATGTAGCCGAAGACGATATCGTCGAGCACCTCCTTGCGATCGTGATCGGCCTGGACGTCCTCCTGCGTCAACACGTCGACACCGGAGCTCCACGCACGCTCGCGCGCTTGCACCTCCGCGTCAGATCCGAGGCTCGCTGACCCGGGCCGCGCCATCGGTTTCTTGGGGTAGTCGACGTGGTTGTAGCCAAGAGTCAGCAGGTAGGACACGATGTCCGCGACCTTCTGATCGCCGTCCGGGTCCTCGTCGATGCGGAGGCTGGGCATGATCGTGTTCGGATCGTGCTCGCTCGGATCGACGATCCAGGCCGCGAGCCAGCGCTCGGACTTTTCGCGGCCGATCTCTGACGAAAGATCGAACTTCAGAGCCAGCGTCGACAAGTCGGGGCCAAAGGTGTTGTGGACCCAGCGATCGTAGACCGATTGCGCCAGACGCGCCGGGACCTCCGTCGCGCTGTCGTCGAGCTCGAGAGTCTCCTCGAGCTTTGACGCACGCTCGATCGCGACACGCGAGCGATGGTAGACCGTCTCGATGTCGACACCGACCGGCAGCTTGTCGAGCCAGCGGAAGAGCTCGTCGAGCGTCGGAACGACATCACGGTAAGCATGAGCGAGCTGCCGATTCGATCGTCCACCGACCTTCTCCTGGGACCCAGCCGCAGCCTCGAGATCGGCACGTACCTGTGCGAGCCCCGGCAGCGGGTCGTCGTCGACGCTTTCGGTCTCGACCTTGATACTGTGACAGCCAAGACACCCCAGTGTCTTGACGAGCGAGCGACCGCGCACAGGATCTCCGACCTCGGTCACATCGCTCAACTCGCGCGGCTCGCTCGATTCCTGCAGATAGGTCGCGAGCGCGAGCACCTCGACGCCATTGCGCGCGTCGAAGTCGATGTCGACCTGCTCGTTGTCCTTGTTGGTGCCCACCATCGTGCCGCGCGTGTTCGACAGATCGAAAAACCGCGGCATGCGCGTGGACGGGCGAAAGTGCGACGGCTGACGAATCCACCGGAGCAGAAAGTCGAAGCTCGTCTTGTCCCCAATGTGCTTCAGGTTGGGCCCGACCTTCTCGAGCTTCCAGACCCGTTCGATGCCTTCGTCAGCACCTGGCTCCCCCCGGTTGCCCGCAGCGACCTCGAAACCCTTGATCTTGTGGCAGCCGAAGCACCCGTAGGTACGCACCAGCTTCGCGCCTCGGTTGAGCTTCTCGGCTCCCTCGATTCGCCACTGTTCCTCGTGGCACTTGGTGCAGCTCGAGGAGCTGAACCGCGTCGACAGCATCGGGAAGTCCTGATGGTGGAGCTCATGGTAGTCGTACTTCTCGTGCCACTCCTCTTCCTGGTGACGGTCGCGCGCGGTATGCGCGACGAGAGTGAACTCGAGCGCGTGCCCGTCGCCGTAGTGGCAGGTCGTGCAGCCGAACTCCTCGTACTTGTGCGGGCTCGCAGCGTTGAGAAAGAGATCGAGTCGCGGGTGGCTCTCGTAGACGCTGCCCCACTTCTTGTTGGGCACGTCAACGACGGCCGACGAGCTGTTGTCGATGTTGACATGGCAGGTCTTGCAACGGTGCACACGCTCCACCGTCAGGAAATTGAGCGGCTCGTGCAGATCCGGCGTCACCACCTTGTCAATCGTGTAGCTCGGCGCCATGAAGTCGAGAAGCGGCGCGTTGCGTGCCGCGTTGCGCCAGTTTCGTTCGACCAGGGTGAGCCGAGATGTCACCGAGTTGACCGGATAGACGAGAGTGTCGAAACGAGACTCGAGCGCGGCAAAGTGGGCGGTATCTCCCTTCTCCAGCGTCGTCTCGGTCTTCTCCTCGACGTAGCGGTCGAACTCCTCCTGAGCATCGCCAGCCTCGTCCATCCGTAACTCGAGCTCGCGGCTCTTCTCCTCGAGTTTCTTCACGTACTCCTCGTTGAAGCGCGCCTCACGCTCCTTGACCGCTGCAAGCGCGCTCCTGGTATGACCATTCTCGAGGAGATGTTTCTTGTCCTCCTCGAAGTTGAACCTCTCGGCCTGCAGGTCGCCCTTGAAGGCGCGCTGGGCGCTATCCTTGCGGGTCGCTTCGGTCTTCGCGGCGATCAGCTTACTCTCGAGATCCGCGTAGCCCGGGTCGTTCTCCAGAACGTCGCCAATCTCCTCACGCAGGCCGGTAACGCGTTGCACGACCCGATTGAAGCGCCGCATCGCGGCCTCGCCGGTGACGGCCTTGCTCCCCGCGACCGGGATCTGTGGCAGCGAGAGCAGCACCTCGTCGGCACGCGCGGGATCGAGCTTCTCGAGGACCTTCGCGAAGCCCCCGGCGACCTCGATGAGACCGGGAAGCTGCTTCTCGGCGATGCCCTCACGCTCCTCCTCGATGTTGACGACGCGCGTGTCTCGCCAGTCGGCCTGGATCGTCTTCCACTGACGATCGTAGTCCTGCCAGAAGACCATCAGCGTCGTGACCAGCAGCGCCAGGCTCGAGAGGGCGAAGAAAACGTTGAGGGCAGGGACCTTGTAGAGCGTCGTCTCGCTGTCGGGATCGGTGTAGACGTGCCCGGCGAGGTCGCCGAACGCCTTGTGCTCGGCGAGCGAATCCACCGTCGTAATCGATTCACGCTCCGGGTCGGCCTCGATCGTCTTCGGCTTCGCGGCGGCAGCCGCCGGCTTCTTCTCGGCCTTCGCCTTGGCCGTCTTCGTGACAGAAGCCGCGGCGGGAGCGGAAACACTATCAGCGGAGGCCGCTGCAGCGGCAGGGGCAGCGGCAGGCGCAGCGGCAGGCGCAGCAGCGGCCCCACCGCCGATGTAGCCGCGCGTCGGCGTCCACAGGGACTTGCCACCGCCTCCTCCACCACCCGCGGGGGGAGCCCCGGCGCCCGGAGTCGCGGCGCCCCGAGTCGCGGCGCCCCGCGCCCCGGCCCCCCGCGCCCCGGGGGCGCCCGCCACACCGGCGGCCCGGGCCCCCCCCGCGGGG
>CAYMLL010000217.1:0-7098 GCA_964390645.1 uncultured Planctomycetia bacterium
GGCATTTTTTGCTGTGAATCTCAGTGATCGAGCGGTTGGGAGAGTGGGTGGTAGTGTTTGGTGATTTTTGTCTTTGTTGTTGATGTTGATGCCAGAAGTGAGTTAGTTGCATCGGGGTTGGGGTGGGAGTCGAGCTGGTCGACTCGAGCACGCCCCACGACCGGACACGGGGAGTCCTCATCTCGAGGAGCTGGTCGCTCGAAGTGCCGGCGCACGATGTCCACATCGCGGTCGTCGCGCTGGGTCCCGGCGACACGTGGCCACACTTCACGATCGCCAGGTCCTACCAGCCGACGTCGCCGCTGTGGAAGCCGTATCTCCTCGGTGTCACGGGCGCCGTACGCGTCGACGCCGACGGAGATGGCGAGTGGAGCTCTCCCTCTCACTACGCCGCACGCCTTCTCGAGGAGTACGGCGAGAACATCCCCGGGTTGCTCTCCCGGCTGAAATCATACGACGAGGCGGTCTCGGCTCAGGCAGCCCATGCGCTCGACGTCGGCACTCCACGGATCGACATCACCGACAGGACCTTCCGCAGGAAGCTCGAGAAGGCTGGCGCGGCCACTCGCCGAGGATTCGAGCGCTACCTCGAGGCGCGCGAGGCCTCGAGAAAGGCCCGCGCGACGACGCCGTGAGCGACCGTCGGCAACTCGGCGCCGCTACTCTGCCGAGCAGGCGCTCGGACAGCCGGAGATGCCGATGCACTCCCGTCCCTCGACCGGCTCGGGTCCGGACAGGAAGAGGTAGGCCAGGATGTGGAGCGCGTCGCCGATATTCACCGCCCCATTCCCGTCGCCGTCGAGCAGGCGGACGTTTGCAGCGTCCGACGATGTGCCGTCACCACACGGAAGACGCGCCACCGTGCCGACAAAGAGGTGATCGAGCAAGGCGACGGCGTCGGACAGATCGAGTGCACCGTCCTGTGTGGTGTCGCCGGGAAGCTGCAAGCCCTCGACGGGACCGGACTCGGCGCGGCCGGGCGACCCGAGCGCCGCGGCGCTGGCAGCCCAGCTCGCCTCTTCGCCGTAGTCGTCGACATCCGTCGCCAGGTCGCGAATCACGAGCGAGTGGCCGCCGCCGTCGGTCTCGGGATACCAGGTGTCACGATACCTGAAGTCGTGCACCTCGATCTCGAGTTCGCCGACAAGCTCGACGACCTCCTGACGGTCGCTGAAGGTACCTACGTACTCGCCGAGAACCAGCACTTCCGACGTGTCGTAGCGCCGCGAAAAAGCTTCGACGTCGCGCACGACCACCGCGTACTGGCCCGGTCCGAGGGCCGTCGTGGAGCCCTCCTCGAAGACGAAGTCGACCGCTCGGTCGAGCACGTAGGGCCGGAGGTCGAGCGGCTCGTCCCCGATGTTGACCACCTCGACGAACTCGAAGTCGCTCTTGGAGAATTCGTCCTGCGGGTCCTCCTCGATCGTCGGCTCCGGCGGGTGGTACATGATCTCGCTGATACGCAGACCCGGGAAGTCGGTGACGAAGGTCGCCGAGCGCTCACGACCCCAGAACTGCGGACCGCTGCGAACACGCGCGACGATGCGAGAGTTCGCCTCGATCGTGATCGGCCCCTCGTAGAGGATCGCACCGTCGCCGAGGACCGCCCGGCTGCCGCGCGGATCGCTGCCATCAAGCGTGTAGAAGATGTCCCCCTCGTCCGCCGACGTGATCTCGAGCCCGAGGCCACGCTCGACCCGACCTCCCTCGTGGCTGAAGTCCGGTCGCTCCGGCAGACTGACGAACTGCGAGTCGATCCACCCGATGCGGGCCTCGAGCCACTCGCTAGTCCAGCTCATCTCATCCTCCCACGTCGGCGCGACGTAGAAGTTCGGCCAGACGTAGACCCCGAGGATACGCCAGCGCTGGAAGTTGCGCGCCTGCGACTCCTCGATACGGCTCGCGTGGCGGTCCAGGCTGTCGAGCAGGTAGTCGTAGGTGAAGAGCTCTCCGCGCAGCTCGGTCCAGCGCGCCGCGTAGGCCGCGCGGAACCCGGAATCCTGGAAGAGCCGCGGATACCACGGGTAGTCGTTGGAGTTGAGCTGTGGGTAGTACCACCCGACGGGGCTGCCGCCGTTGAGGTAGTTCGCATTGCCGATCGACAGGTTGTAGTCCCAGATCGGACCCATGTGGAGCTTGCCCTCCCGAGGCTTGAACATGAACGTGCTGAGGCGGTAGCCGTCGATGTTCTTGGTCAGCTCGACCATGATGTGATGATCGATAAACGAGCCGACGTCGATGTACCGCGCGTAGCCGTTTTCCGGATCGCGGAAGTTCGGGCCGTAGAGCGCCGACTCGAACTCGTTGATGTAGCCACGGATGTAGCTCCGCTGCGCGGAAGTGATCCTGCGCTCCTTGGGGTAATAGTAAGCCAGTCGCTGGCCTCGACTCGTGTTGAATCCGGTGTCGCCCGGATCCAGACGGTCCTTCTTGAGAATGTAGCCGCCGGTCACCTCGGGCTCGGAAGCGTCCTCGGGCGAGAGTCGGTCGATGTCGACACGATTCTCGTCGCGTTTGATCTTCTCCATGAAGACGTAGACGCCGAGATAGTCGTTCACGTTCGAACCGAGGCGCGAGCCGCGTCGCTGGTTCATGTATACCTCGACGAACTTCGTGCGCACCGCGTAGCGACCGATATGGTTGCTCCACTCGTACGACAGCACGTTCCGCATCAGCGACTTGTCCGAGTACGGCGCGTAAAGAATCCAGTCCGCATGGCGCGGCATACCCAGGATCGACGCGGACAGATCCTCGCCCTGCTCGTCCCAGACCTCGAAGGAGTACTGCTTCTTCGGGAAGCCGAGCGAGCTCGATCCTCGCATCTTGAGCCCCGCGCGACCGGAGAAGTCCGGCTCGTCGCCGATGCGAGCGCGGCCGTCCTCACCAACGTCGATGACCTGACAGAATGCGCCCGTCCAGTTGCTCTCGCCGATCGATCCGCCAAAGGTATCGATGAGGAAGATCGGCAGATCCGACGAGACGTCCCCGAGACGTTCGGCGATCACCATGAAGCTCTCGGAGCGCGGATGGCCCGGGGCCACGTTCTCGAGGTAAACGCGAGCCGTGACGGTCGTTGTCGAGTCGACGGAGATCGGCTCGGTGTACTCCGCCGACGCCGCGTCGGGACGGCTGCCGTCGGTCGTGTAGCGAATGACGGAGCCCTCCTGCGGCGCGCCGAGCTCGAGCACGAAGGACTCGGCGTAGGCGCCACTCTCCACCGAGAAGGTGGGCTCCGGCGCCGCGCGGTCGAAGCCGCGACGGTTCACGGCTCCCGGAGTCGGCTCGGGAAAGAACTGCTTCACCTCGAGGTTGATCGGACCCACGTCGACTGCCTCGAGCGTGGGAGCGATGAGGAAATCGCTGCTCCCGGGCGAGAAGTTGAGCCCGTGGATCGCCAGCACGTTGCGTCCATCTCGCAGAAGGCCCCGGAGGCCCGAGATCTGGAAGTCGACGAACTCGAGAGCGGCCGAGTCGTTGTGGCTCCGCGTCGCCTCCGCGTTCCAGGTGCGCTCCGCGCCCTCCGGCGCGTTGGCGGCAGCGACCTCGACGCCGTTGAGGTACGCGACGAAGCCGTCGTCGTACTTGACGCTGAGAGTCATCGAGTCGATGTCCCGCGCCGTGGCGATCTCGAACCGGGAACGAATGTAGATCGTCGCGTTGACGTTGTACATCTCCGCCTCGACGTCGGTGTTGATCAGATGATCGAAGCTGCGAGCGCCTCCCGGATTGCGCTCGATCCCGACACCGAGCGCGCCTTCTCGCCAGGCGCTGTCGTCGAAGTCGGGGGCGATCCAGTCATCTCCGAGGCTGCCGTCGGGCGGCACGAGCACACGAACGGCATGATCGATCGGGACCGGCGTGAAGAACTGCGAGTCGGTGCCGATTCCGAACGACGTATCGGCGACCTGCGGCTCGTAAGTCGGCGCGTAGCCGGCGACGACGTTCGCTCCGTCCGGGCTCAGGAGCGCGAGCAGCTCGCCCTGACGATCGAGGCGAAAGTTCGTGTGCAGCTCGGAGCCCGCGTCCCGACGGTCCTTCTCCGACGCGAAGACGACGAGGAAGCCTCCGGGATCGAGCGTCACCGCGGGGAAGGGCCACTTGGCGAGGTTCTCGGGGTTGTCCGTCAGATAGTAGCCGGTCAGGTCGATCGAGGCGTCGCCGCCGTTGTAGAGCTCGATCCAGTCGCTGTATTCGCCGTCCTCGTCCCGGATCGAATCGGTGTTGAAGGTGAGGAACTCGCTGATCACCAGCCCTTCCTGCGCCACCACGGGGTCGATCGCGCCCGACGATACCCACGCGACCGAGACGTATAGCGAGAGCCCGTATATCGAAAGTCGTGTCATCGAGAACATCCTGAAGGTGACGCGAACCATGACGGCTGGCGCGAAAAACGACCGAGTCGGGTGACCCGACGAGACCCGGGAGACAGGCGGAGCGGCCTATTCTATCGGCTCTCTGCGCAACGGCAAGACGGATCGCGAGGGCGCTCTACCGAGACCGATGACAAAAATGTTGTCACTGTGGTATGGTCGAGGGGACCTGTGCCGACCAGTCGCCACCGACGAGGTGCCGAGGGACGATGGAACTCGCGGGCAAGAGCCGACGCTACCGTGTACTGGACACGCTCGGAGAAGGCGGCACGGGCACCGTTCTGCGAGCCTTCGATCGCATCGAAGGCCGCGAGGTGGCGATCAAGGTCCTCGAGGCCCGGGTCGACCCCGGATCCGACTCCCTGGCTCGCGACGAGTTCCGGCTGCTCGCGTCCCACAGCCACGAGAACCTCGTCGAAGTCTACGACTTCGGCGCCATCGACGATGGCCGGCGCTACTTCACGATGGAGATCCTCGAGGGCGAGGACCTGCTCGCCTTTTGCCGCGGCTGCTTGTGCGACGAGGAGCTCGGGACATCGAGCGAAGTACGCGACATCTTCCTCCAGATCCTGCGCGCGCTCGACTTCGTTCACACGCGCGGGCTCGTTCACCGCGACCTGAAGCCGAAGAACTTCATCGTCCGCCGCAGGGACGACGCCACGCAGGTCAAGCTGATCGACTTCGGTCTCGCGGGAGACTCGACGACGCCCGGAGCCCGATTCGGTGGAACCGTCGAGTACCTGAGTCCCGAGCGACTCGAGGGCAAGGCCGCCGATCCGCGCAGCGATCTGTACTCCCTCGGTGTCATCTGGTACGAGGTCCTCCTCGGCCGGCCGCCCTTCACCGCCGACAGTCCTGCCGAGGTCGCGCGGGCGCACCTGGAGGACGAGGTGCCCGATGCGGTCGCGCTCCCGCACACCTACCGCGACATCGTTCTTCGCCTGCTCGCGAAGTCACCCGACGATCGTCCCGGGACCGCCGAGGAGGTGCTGCGGCGCCTCGTCGAGGAGCCGTCCAAGGAGGTCCGATCGCCCCCGGGACTCGCGAGTGTCTTCGTCGGACGGGACCCGGTTCTCGACCGCCTCCTCCGCGAGGCTCCCGGTCGCGAGCACTCCGCGAGAGCTGCCCACCGCGAAGCGTCCAGCCACTCCACGGGTCGTGGCGTCGAGCCGGCCGCACGGGCCGCCGGCGCCTTCCTCGTCGGCCCCACGGGTGTCGGCAAGAGCCGGCTGCTTCGCGAGCTGCGCATCCGCGCCCAGCTCTCCGGACGCACTCTGGCCTGCGAATACGGACGTGAGGGCGGCGAGGCTCCCGGCGCGCTCCTGCGGCGACTGCTCGAAAAGCTCGCGGCGGAGGTCAGCGAGAATCCGGACGCTCTGGGGCGCCTTGACGACTGTCTCGACGAGCTCCGGGACGCGGGACACGACGACAGCGGCTTCCACGCCGTTCTCGACGGCTTCTTCTTCCGCGTCACCAGCCTTCTCCTCGAGGTAGCCGCCGTCGAACCGTGTTCGCTGCTCGTCGACGATCTGCAGTGGGCCGACTCCCTCAGCCTCGACACGCTGACCTACCTGGCGCGAAGGCTGTCCCGCAACCGCGCTCCTCCCCTGGCGCTCTTCTTCGCCGCACGACTCGACAACGAGGCGGATCGCGCTGTCGTCGACCATATCCGCTCGACCATCGGGAGTCTCGAGCCACAGGAGCTCGACGGCCTGAGCGCCGAAGACGTCGAGAGCTTCCTGCGCGCGGTGCTCGGCGACACGGAGGCGCCGACAGGCTTCGCCGACAGGCTCCGCGATGACACCGGGGGAAACCCGCTCTTCATCGTCGAGTACCTCGAGCTCCTCGCCCGCAGTGGCTCCTTCGAGCGTCGCGGGCAGTCGTGGCGTCTGGAGCCGGAGCTCCGTCTGCGGGTACCCGCATCACTCGAGGAGGCCGCGGCCCGACGCATCGAGTCGATCGACGGCCTCCGCCGCGATCTCCTCGACGCCGCGGCGATCCTCACGATTCCCTCGACGAGGGAGGAGCTGCTCGACTTCCTGCGCGCAACCGCCGGGGACGGATCGCCGGCGCCGAAGGTCGACGAGACGCGAGCCGCGCTGGCGCAATGCGTCCTCGGCCAGCTCCTCTGTCGCGAGGGCGCACGCTACTCCTTCGCTCACGCTGCGCTCGAACGCGCCGTGTACGAGTCGATCGACGCGCACATCCGCCAGAAGAGCCACCGCCAGGCGGCCGACTGGCTCCTCGAGCGTCACGAGGGCAATCCGCACCGGATTCTCGAGCAGCTGGGACGGCATCTCTACGCCTCGGACACACCTCAGCGCGCGCGCGTTCATCTGCACGCCTCCGGCAAGCGCGCTCTTCAATCCGGGGCGCTGCGCGAGGCCGAGACGCACCTGACTCGCGCGATCGAGGTCGGCGAGAGCCGCAGCGATCTCTTCGCGACCCTGCTGCTGCGCGAGGAGGTGCGATCGTTGCGCGGCGACAGAGAGAGTCAGAACGAGGACATCGTCCGGCTGCGCGAGCTCGCCGCGGAGATCGCCGACCCCTCCACGAAACGCGAGATCGTGCTGCGCGAGGCCCTCTACCTCGATGCGATCGGCAGGAAGCGCGAGGCCCTCGGCAAGATCGACGAGGGGCTCGAGGGGGCCGAGCCTCGGCGCCCCCGACCCGCCCCCCCCCACACAACACCACGCACGATGACACAAAAACAACACCGCGAAAAACC